>CAJQSP010000011.1 GCA_905614375.1 uncultured Dehalococcoidales bacterium
TAATCAATACCACCTCGAACCGTTCCCTCAAAATCTGATCATCGATCCGAACGTATAACGCCAATTCGATTATTGGTGACTTGAACCAGAATTTGTCATTGTGATTACTTGTTCGCTTGTCGACCGCTCGACCCTGTCCCACGTACAGCGGCTGCTCACTAATATCGTACAGCACATAAATGCCGCCAACTTTGGGGTGGACCGGTTGGTTGTGTGGATTGAACTCGGAGAAGTCGCTGATGTTCGTATGTTGGCAACGCTAAACACTACTGCTTGAAATCACCAAATCATCACATCCACGCCTCATTTCCCTTCAACATTGGAAAGTTGCCTTTTCAGGCTTACTTGCTTCGTTATTTGCCTGTCTTCAATCTTTGATAGAGCTCAAGAAACTTCTGAGTTATTTATCATGCTTTAAGTGTATTTCGTATTGAGTGCGGCTACCAATAACAGATAATAAAAGACCCCGAGAGAAGGTCGGTTCTCTCGGGGTCTTATTTTGACTCGTACTTGATTTCCTTCCGAAGAAAACGATCGAGCAGAGCTATTTGGAAAGTGGTTTTCTTACAAAAGTTCTAATCGCTTGCAGCCAACTCACGAGTCGAGCGTCGGCGAGCTGAACGATGGTGTCGTAGGAACGGAGGAACATCAAGCGCTTCTTCATCGCCAAGCACATCGCTTAGAGCAGCTGTTACGGCCGCTTCTTTCTCTGCTGCTGCCTCTGCTCCTGGGAAGCCAGTTGCGATTATCGTCATCTTCACTTCGTTTTCCATCTTTGGGTCGGTGATCATACCGAAGATGATGTTGCAATCGGGGTCGACCATGTTTGATACGACTTCCGATGCTTGCTGTACTTCCTGAAGAGTCAGATCGGTACCGCCAGTAACGTTGAAGATCACTCCACGTGCGCCAGCAATCGATACTTCCAACAGCGGACTGTCGATAGCAGCTTCAGCAGCCATGATTGCTCGGTCATCGCCAGAACCCTGACCGATAGCCATCCATGCAGGACCAGCATTCGACATGATCGCTTTGACGTCGGCGAAGTCGAGGTTGATGTCACCCGGCACAAGAATTAGTTCTGCGATCGACTGCACACCCTGACGAAGAACGTCGTCGGCCATGCGGAATGCCATGTCCATCGAGAGGTTTTCGGTCGACATGATTAGAAGTCGGTCGTTTGGAATAACGATAATTGTGTCGACTACTTCGGAAAGAGCCTTGATGCCTTCTTCAGCCTGTCGTCGTCGTCGTGCCCCTTCGAAGTTGAACGGCTTGGTTACTACACCAACCGTCAGTGCTCCGAGCTCTTGGGCTACTTCAGCAACAACTGGCGAACCACCTGTACCTGTTCCGCCACCCATGCCTGCTGCGATAAATACAAGGTCGGCACCTTCAAGTGCTCGCTTGATTTCATCACGATCTTCTTCGTGACATTCTCGACCTTTAGAGGGGTCTCCGCCGACACCAAGACCACGTGCTGTGCGGTCACCAACTCGAATACGAATCGGGACATCAGATCGGGTTAGTGCCTGAGCGTCAGTGTTAACTGTGATGTACTCAACTTCAGGGATACGGTCTCGGTACATACGTGAGACTGCGTTTGAACCGCCACCGCCCACGCCAACGACTTTAATCGTTGCCGATCCGATGTTTCGTTCGATTGGGTTTGTCGCCTGGTCGATCATTGTTTTTGTTCTCCTGGGGATTACTTGTTTACTTTTCGGGTGAAATTCGTAACCGCGAATGTTGGGGTTTGGTGCGCCGCCCTGTGAGCGGCGTTGTAAGTTTTGTTAGCGCCCGATTAGAGGATCTGTCCGCACGATGTCTACGTGCCAGCAGTCTCCTTCTCTCGTTTTGGCAACCAGCCACGGATCATCGACAGTGCACCCGCCGATTCTTTACTGGCTGAAGTTGTGGTTCCCGAATCTTCAGTTCTGTGAGATATCTTTCGTTCTACCACGTGGTTTTCGACAGGAAGGTTGCGCATGCCCCAAAGAGCAATTCCCGCAACCGCTGAGTAGGCAGGGTCGTTGGTGTCTTCTGGCATTCCATCGAGACCCCGAGGTGATGCGAGTCGAACTTTTCGCTGGAAGATGTACTTGGCGATGTTCAAGAATCCGTTGAGCTTAGCTCCGCCCCCCGTGAACACGATTCGATCGGTTGGGATGTCGGCGAGGTGTGGCTCTTCGAGCTTGAGCTGGATCATGCGGAACAGTTCAGATGTACGTTCTTTAAGAACTTGACCAATCTCACGCTTAGAAATGGTGAGAGGCTGCTTCATCGTCGTTGGGTGAAGAGTGATTTCCTCTTTCATTCCAGCAAGTTCAGGTGCAGCCGTGCCGTGTTCAATCTTCAACTGTTCAGCCGACTCGAAGTCGATTGCAAATGCGATGCTGAGGTCGTTTGAGAACTGGAATCCACCAACTGGGATCACTGCCGTGTGAACGACGGATCCGTCGTGGTAAACAGCGATGTCGGAAGTTCCGCCACCAACGTCGACTAGCACTGCGCCTTCTTCGCGTTCGTCGGCAGTCAAAACTGCGTCGGCGCTCGCTAGAGGTTCAACCACCATCGAGGAAACCCGAACTCCGGCGCCGGAAACGGCATTGTCTAGTTCAGTGATTTTTGAAATCGAACCGGTAATTACGTGGCTTTCGACGTGAAGTTCGCCAGTGTGCATTCCAAGAGGGTTGCGAACACCGTGAAGACCATCGAGGGCATAGCTACGTGGAATAACGTGAAGAAGCCGGCGGTCGTCGGAAAGATCCATCGAACCAGCTGCCTTCTTTGCTGCTGAAAGATCTACATCTGTTACAGCACGCATGCCTTCAGATCGTGGAACGTTTGCCCAGCGATTTTTCGACTCGACGTGACTTCCGGTTAGGCCAGCATAAACAGTGTGTACTTCAACACCGGCATCGGCTGCCGCTGCTTTTACAGATTCTTTGATTGCGGTGGTTACGGAAGCCGATTCGTCGACCATTCCTTTGCTCATGCCTTTGCAAGGCATCGTGCTAATTCCGCAGACTTCTACGCGGTGATCGGCGCGTTTACGAATGATGATCGTGCAAACCTTAGTGGTGCCGATATCTATGGCTACTCTGAAATTGTCTTGCGACATGATGGTCTCCTGTGCGGGATGTATGTTCGGGTCGGGTTGGATGGGGAGTTCTGATTAACGGAGGGGCCGCGTGGTATCTGGTGGTTCGGCTTTGGCTGCCGTTCCTTGTGAAATCGCCGAACGTACTCGTCGGTAGAGGCCTTGATTTCTGTAAATAATGAGGTTGCTCAAATCCGCTCAACCACCCGTAGCTTGGCACTGCGTGCACGTGGGTTTGAGGCAGTCTCAGCATCGGTCGGAATCAAAGGGCGACGGGTTATTACCTTCAATGTGGCTAAATGGTCGCAACGGCAGATCGGAGTTCCGGGAGGGCATACGCAATCAGATGCTTGCTTGCGAACGAAGTTTTTGACGATTCGATCTTCGAGTGAGTGATATGAAATAACCGCCATTCGACCGCCTTGGCCGAGCAGCGAAACAGCCTGATCGAGTGCCGTCTCTAAAGCAGAGAGTTCGTCGTTTACGGCGATTCGAATTGCCTGGAACGTCTGGGTTGCAGGGTGAGTGCGCTTCCCGCGACGTGGGTTCACCTTTTCGATGACCTCTGCAAGTTCGATTGACGTCAGGATCGGCCGACTTCGTATGATCGCCCGTGCGATTCGTCGAGCGGCTCGATCTTCACCCAAATGAAAAATGATGTCGGCAAGTTCCGATTCCGCGTAGCGATTGACGATGTCGGCTGCAGTGATCTGTTGATCGAAACTGAATCTCATGTCGAGCGGGTCTGCACGCCGGAAACTGAAACCGCGTGATTCACGGTCGAGTTGGAGTGACGACACACCTAAATCGAAAAGCACCCCATGCACTGGAACAAATTCATGTTGAAGGGCAGTGGCTCGAACATCTCGGAAGTTGGCGTTTACTGCCCTAAACGATTCGCCGTACTCGGCGAGCCGATCGGTTGCCACGGTGATAGCTTCGGCATCGGCATCAAGCCCGAGAACCTGCCCGCCGGGATCTGCAGCCCGAAGGATTTCCCTCGAGTGACCACCTTCGCCGAGAGTTCCATCGATATAGCGACCGCCGGGCTGGACATTAAGTGCCTGCATGATTTCCGGCATCATTACCGGTTCGTGGTGAAGTTCTAATCCCATGAGAATCACTCTTCCGTCCCCGCTTCAAACTGTCGAACCACGATCTGGGTTTGTTCAGGTCGAGGCTGAACAGCGGGAGCACCTTCTGCAATATCAGTGGCTTCGGTATCGAGCACTCGGCGCTCTTCCGCCCATGCTGCTGCCGACCATATCTCTATAAACCTGCCGGTACCGACAATCACTACGTCTTCACCCAAACCGGCATACTCACGGAGCTGAACTGGGACTACGACTCGGCCATTACGGTCGAGTGTTCCGGTGAACGCACCAGAGAATGTGAGCCGTGCCAACTTGCGGGCGCTTGCCGAAGTGGCAGGCTGCTGAGAAATATCGGTGGCGGCTCGTTCCCACTCTTCAGGGGTGTAGATGACAACGCAATTGTCGTAAGCCCTACCTAGAACGATGCCGTCGATAAACGCCAATTTGAACCGAGCAGGAATAGCGACCCTACCTTGAGGGTCGATTCGGTGCTCATATTCGCCGGCGAAAATCATGCTGTTAAAGAAGTTCTCTTGGCAATGGACAGGCGGAAGTCAAACCAATTTTGCCCCTTTCTGACCCAATACACACCAAATTGTGACATATCGCCACTTTCTACGACAATACGTTCCGTATCTAGTTTTTACGAAAAAATGATGTGACGAACGTACTCTTCGGCGTGGTAGCATCCGATTTACCACGCTAGTACGTTAGTACTCCAAGTTCAGAGTTGAGTTTATTGGTACCTTCGTACTTAGGTCGCTTGTGGTCACCTAAAAAGACGTGCGCCGAGACGGAGAAATCGAAATAGTCACCTACGCAGTGCTAACAAGTAGTGATACTGGCTCCGCCGGGAAACGGGCCGATACCAGTGGCGACACCATCGTAGAGATCATGGATGGCGCAGGTCATAAAGTGGTAGATAGGGTCATGATGCCCGACGATATCGATCCGCTTTCGGACCAAATAACAGCATGGTGCGACTCGGGAAAAGTCGATGTTGTTTTGACGACTGGAGGCACTGGATTGTCGTCTCGTGATGTGATGCCTGAAGTGACCCGTGGTTTGATCGACTTTGAAATTCCCGGCATGGGAGAAGCCATGCGGGCAGAATCGCTAAAGGTCACGAAAATGGCGATGATATCTCGTGCTGTCACCGGAGCCCGCGGCTCGACGTTGATCATAAATCTGCCGGGAAGTACCGGCGGAGTTCGAGATAATTTGGGTGTCGTACTGCCAGTAATCGAGCATGCTGTCGAGGTGCTTCAGGATCGACAGGCAGGCGACCATCCGATTTAAGTATCGACGTGATGCTGTAAAGCAGGGCTGTGCCACTCTGTTATGCAGTTGCTTCTCGCATGCGCACACACGTGCGTGCGACGTTAGTCTTAGGTGACCTACCAAGCGATCGCGATCAATTTCCATGAAGATATCGATAGTCACACTGTTTCCAGAAATGTTCGAAGGCCCTTTAGGGATGAGCATTATTGGACGCGCAGTTCAAAATGGCAAAGTTGATCTCAATATCGTTCAATTGAGAGATTTTGCGCGGGACGAACGCGGCACTGTAGATGAGCCTCCGTTTGGTGGTGGCGCAGGCATGGTGCTTCAGGCTGGTCCGCTAGTCGACGCTGTCGACTCGATAGCAGAGAAAACTTTGCAGGCTGGCTTGGGCAAACCGCAGGTGGTCCTGATGTCGGCCCAAGGAGCGCCACTCGCACATCGACGAGTTCAGGAACTGTCGGAGCTTGGCGCCATAACTATCGTCTGTGGCCACTACGAGGGAGTCGACGAACGGTTCATCGAACTACGAGTCGACGAAGAGATATCTATTGGAGACTTCGTTCTTACAGGAGGCGAAATACCAGCGATGGCGGTAACCGATGCCATAGCTCGCCTCATTCCGGGTGTGCTTGGTGACGATAATTCTTCGAAGCACGATTCGTTCGCTCCCGGCTCCGATTCGTTGTTGGAAGGTCCGATCTACACCCGGCCCGCCAAGTTTCAGGGACACGAAGTACCGAAAATCCTTCTAACTGGTGACCACGCTAAAATCGAAGCATGGCGTCGGACGCAGGCGTTACGCCGTACTGAAGAGCGCCGCCCCGACTTGCTAAACGACTGGCCCGTAAACGATTGATCTGCTCAACTGTGGATGCTCTCGGGCGTTGACAGGTGAAAAATAGTGATTAGCGGTATTGCTGGATCACGGTTTTCGGTTATACACTTAACGTACTGCACTGAAACACATCGACGCCTCTGGGCGTCTTTTCGCGACGAAAGAATTTTGACATGGACGCCGCATCACTGATCGAGCGAAAAACGCTTGACCATATCGAAGACTTCCAACCTGGTGATACAGTCACGGTTAACCTCCGCATTGTGGAAGGCGACCGACAGCGTGTTCAGGCTTTCCAGGGCGCTGTTATTTCTGGCAAGCACCGAGTTGAACGGAACCCTCTCCCGGGTGACACGTTCATGGTTCGCCGAGTTTCGTACGGCGTGGGCGTAGAGCGAATCGTTCCGTTCCACTCACCAAATGTTGACTCGGTCAAAGTAGATCGACGAGGAAAGGTACGACGCTCACGCCTCTACTACCTTCGTGGTCTCACTGGTAAGAAGGCCAGAATCAAGGAACGTCGATAGTCACATTTCGACCTCAAGTGTCGAAATTGAATTTGAATGCCCTCTCCCCGAAACGGGAGAGGGTTTTTTATTTCTGTGTGTCAGCGTAGTTTGATCACGCTAGGCTTGAGAGGATAATTGCCAGCACCGTTAGTTCATTTCAGGTGACCCAATGTTACGGAGTAGGTTGTAAGTGAGATTCGCAGAAGTAGCCGTCGATTTTCCCGACGAACACTCGCGCACGTTTACCTACTCGATTCCTGAAACTTTGACCTTGGTAGTTGGCGACTTGGTGTGGGTTCCATTCGGTTCTCGAACCATTCAGGGCGTGGTTTTCGAAACGACCGCAACAGCGGAAACCGAACTCGACAAGATTAGATCCATCACTGCCCGGACGGTTGATGGTCCGTTCGTTGCTGAACATCTCATTCGAGTAGCCAGATGGGTAGCTGAGTTCTACCGAACTACGTTATTCACAGCTTGTTCGCTATTACTTCCCCCCGGCGCATCGTCCCGGCTGCGAACTTGGATTTCGCCCGGAGTGATAGATCGGGAGCTTTCCAATCGCGAACAAGCTGCGGTTAGCTACGTCATTGAAAACGACCGAGCCCCGAAGTCACGAGTAGCGAGACGATTAGGTTTAGGCGGTAGCCAAATAGTCGACCGACTAGTTCGGCAGCAGATATTTCATGCCGAATCTGAATGGGAGAAGCCACGAGTATCAGCGGTCTATTCAAATCGGATCGAACTCGCTGTGAGCGAAACTGAGGCTGAAAGTCTCGTCTCTGAGCATGCTGAAACTCGTTCTCACAAGCGTTCTGATCTGCTCGAATGGTTCCTCTCTGGGAAAGTTGCCCAGACCAAATCAGCGCTTAACGAGCAGTTTGGGACTACTGCGGTTAACTGGGCGTTTGGCGAAAACTTGCTCAGTACACGAAAAATTCGGCGTGATCGAGACCCTTTAGCCGACTACTTTTTCCAACAGGAATTTCCCCA
Organism: uncultured Dehalococcoidales bacterium; assembly: GCA_905614375.1. Next base: position 7,819 of record CAJQSP010000011.1, read on the forward strand.
CTCACCAACGGAACTGCAAAAAGACGCAATTGATAAAATCGTTGCTCAGATCCTCACCGCTCAACCCACCTCGAATCCGAGTGATCGGCAATTTCTCCTTTACGGGGTCACAGGTTCCGGTAAGACCGAGGTCTATCTTCAGGCAATCGAAGCGTGCATTGCCGCCGGTAAACGAGCGATGTTCCTTGTGCCTGAAATCGCCCTCACGCCGCAAACGCTACGTCGGATCGCATCACGTTTTCCAGGCAAGGTTGGGATACTCCATTCAGGTTTGACCATAGGGCAGCGCTACGACCAATGGTGGCGAGTGAAAAACGGTGATTTTCCGATTGTTCTTGGCTCGCGAGGAGCTATATTTGCGCCTATTGATAACCCCGGACTAATCGTGATCGATGAAGAGCATGAGTGGACGTATAAGCAGGGCGACCAAACACCTCGATACCACGCTCGAGCAGTTGCTGAACGAATATCGGAAGAGACCGGAGCAACTCTGGTCCTCGGAAGTGCGACACCTGAAATTTCCAGCTACAGAGCCGCCAAAGCCGGTCGCTATCAATTACTGACACTTCCTGATCGTGTAGGCTCGTCTCAAAGCGCCGAAGATGACGCCGGAAATAAGGCTGGAAACGAAACAGTATCGAGTACCACTCCGTCGATGGCGAAGGTCGATATCGTCGATATGCGAGATGAGCGATCCGACGGGCATTTCGAGATGCTCAGTCGCAAGTTAATCGATTCGATGCGGGATGCCCTTCAAGTTGATGGAAAAGTAATTCTTTTTCTGAATCGACGTGGTTCTGCATCGTTCATCCAGTGCAAGGATTGCGGACAGGTTCGGCAATGCAAAAAATGCGACACCGCACTAACATTTCATCGTAATTCCGAAGATTCACGAGCACAAAACGGCAAGCTAGTTTGCCACTATTGTAGCTACACAGTTAGCGCAGGTACGAAGTGCCCGGCATGCGATGGGAAACAGATGCATCGGTCGTCGCCCGGCACACAAATGGCAGTCGAGGCTGTGAATCAATACTTTCCTAAAGTAGAAGTGGTTCGTTGGGATTCGGACAGTGCCAAAACGGCCGCCGATCATCAGCGGATAATGGACGAATTTGTTCAGAGCAAAGCAGGCGTTTTAGTAGGGACTCAGATGGTCGCCAAAGGGCTCGACATTCCTAAAGTCACATTGGTTGGGGTTATCTCGGCCGACACTGGTCTTGCTGTTCCCGATTTCAGAGCAGGAGAGCGGGCGTTTCAGGTTCTAGCTCAGGTCGTTGGAAGAAGTGGCAGGGGAGCGTGGTGCGGTCGAGCTGTGATCCAGACGTTCAATCCCGATCATTACGCGATTCTTGCTGCTGCCGATCAAGACTACGAAATGTTCTACGACACCGAGATACGGCTACGAGCGGCACAGGCGAATCCTCCGTTTACTCGATTACTTAAATTGAGCCATTCAGCAGGTTATGCCGAAGTCGCTAAAGCCGAAGCCGAACGAATGGCGAAAGCTCTATCGGAAGCGAGAGAAGCTCACGGTGAAACTGGCATTGAAGTCATTGGTCCTACGCCCGGATACCCAGTAAAAATGCGGAATATGTACAGGTGGCAAATCTTGCTCAAGGGATCACATCCTGAGAGACTTCTAGAACTGGTTCCGAGTGGCTCGCTATGGGCAGTCGATGTCGATCCGGCTTAGTCGGGTGTCGGTAAACGCTACTCGGCGGTTTCTCTTAACAAAATTACTAGGATGTTCCGTGGAGCATAGCCTGCGGAACATAGAAGGATAGAAAGTGTCAATTAGGCGAATCAGGGTGTTTCCCGATCCGATTCTGCGCAAGAAGTGCAGAGTAGTTCGCCGCGTCGACGACAAGGTAAAAGAACTCGCCGCCGACATGATTGAAACCATGGATTCAGCGGGCGGAGTAGGTCTCGCTGCCAATCAGGTTGGCGCACTTCAACGAGTAGTCACACTTCATCTACCCGGCGACGAAGACGCGTTCGTCCTTGTTAACCCTGAGATTCGAGAAACCGAAGGCGAGCGAGAAATTATCGAAGGGTGCCTTTCGTTTCCCGGATACGAAGGAATGGTCACTCGTTCTGTCACCGTTAAAGCGCGGTGGCTCGACGAGAACGGCTCGAAGATGAAGATAACGACCGAAGATCTGTTTGCCCAGGCACTTGAACACGAAGTCGACCACCTTAATGGCATTCTCTACGTCGATCACCTTCTCGCCCACGAAAAATTGGCAGCCGCTGGAAGTCACGTAGAAGAAGACGAACCGCACATGCATGACGTCGAGGTCGAAGTACACGCCGACCACAGCGACGAGGATGCTGAACCTGAGGAATCCGACATCGAAGTGGTTTACACCACTATTAAATTCAACGATCTGTATTCGGAATCGTCAGTCGATCAGATGCAGTACGACTTACGGCAAGCCGGGTTCGTCATTGATGCACCAAAAAGTACTGCTCATACGCACGATCACGTTGAATCGGACGATCCCCACTTAGATGGTGGCGTAATTCTTGGCTCCGACGATTCGCATTAAATGGCTTATCTTGGAATCATAAAACAGCAAAGTAAGCCTAAAACGTGACCCTAATCCTGAAGAGAATTTACGTTGAGCCAGTGCTATACTTTTCTCTTGTCTGAATTCATCCGAGGCTACGCCACGGTGTGAATCAGCAATTTCAAGTTTTGATCGATGCCGCTGTTTGAGTCAATTTCGACACGGCGGTATCGGAAGTTCGTGCTAGCAAGATGCTGACGGCACCAGATTTGGTGAATTAACGTCAGGATAAATCACATAGACACGCCGCCTGTGCGGCGCGTTTCGCGTAAGAGCCTGAAACTATTGAGTAGATTCAGAGGCCTAGTCCTCATTGCAATATTGGTTGTCACTTCGGTTGTTGTATTGGCAATTTCCGAAGTTAGTGTCCTCGGTCTCACCCGTGGTGGAGACAGCCCGTTGGGTCTGACTCTCGGACTGGATCTGGAGGGTGGAACGCATCTCGTTTACGAAGTCGTTCCCGAAGATGGCAGAGAGCCGACTCGTGAGGACATGGAAGGTGTAAGAAACATCATCGACAAACGTGTCAACGAGTTTGGCGTGAGCGAAGCTAGCGTTCAGCTCCTCGGTGGCGGTGTTGACTCGGTAGCTGACAAAGTATTGGTTCAGATTCCGGGACAAACCGGTGCATCTATTACATTGAACTTCGGCGCCAATACCGTTGGTGCAGAGACGCTCGAAGCGTTCTTCCAGAACGAACTTGGTAGACCAGACGCATCGGTGAAAGAAAACGAGAACGGTTCTCTCACGGTACAACTCGACGATATCCGAGCAGAAGTTCTCGACGCCGCTGGCAATGTTGTAACCGAGAACGAAGCCGACGCATGGCGTGAAGCAATTATTGCTCAGTACCCAGTCGCACTTCAGGTCGGATACGTGATTCCGCAGGTCGATCCACCGGTGATCAGCGATGACACTGCAATCGACCCAGCTCCTACTGAGGACATCGAAACTCTTCCTACACTTGAAGAGGTTCAGGCCGCCTTCGCTTCGGTAGGTCGTTCAGATGCCGACGTAGAGCAGGTAGACGGTGCTGAAGGTCTCTTCTCAATTCTAATGTACGGTCTCGATATAACTTCTACTGACGATGCCGGTAACCCGATTCTTGGTGAAGACCAGCGAATTCTCGGTGCTCTTCGTGAAATCGGAAGCATTCAGTTCACTTCCAGACAGGGCACACTCACTCAGTGGATTGAAGGTGGCGGAGTTCAGGAAGCTAAGGCCGTTATAGGTTCTACAGCAAAACTTGAGTTCCGATACAGGGAGTGTGGTGACGCCCTTGCTTCTTCCAATGACATTCCTTGGCCGCCAGATGGGCTATCCCCTGAAGAGTGGGCTTTAGAACGATGTACTAATCCTGCCTACTTCAATGAAACAGCAACGGAAATCGATCCTGCCGATCTTGATGACGCATTCCCAGCGGTTTCGCAGGGAACTATCCCTCGACCAATCGTTACTCTTGTGTTCGACGATAAGGGTGCAGACGCATTCTTCGAAGTTACCGACCGAGTTTCCCGCCAGGGCGACCGTTTGGCTATCTACCTCGACAATGAGGAACTCGTTGCTCCTGGTGTGAGCGACGGTGGCATCTCAGGTGGTCGAGCGATCATCGAGGGTGGCAGCTTCACTACAGAGCGAGTGCGTACAATCGCAATTCAACTCCGGTCTGGTGCACTGCCTGTAGAACTTGAACTTATTCAGGAACGGAACGTCGACGCCGTGCTCGGTAAAGAGTCTCTACAGAAGAGCCTTATTGCCGGTGGTGTTGGACTTGCTCTGCTCCTAGTCTTCATGATTGCTTATTACAAGGTCCCTGGCCTCGTAGCTGCGATCGCCCTTGTTGCATACACGATCATGCTGCTTGGCATATTCAAGATGCTTCCTGTAACCCTGACACTTTCAGGTGCTGCAGCGGTCATCCTGTCGCTTGGTTTCGCAGTGGATGCAAACGTTCTGATTGCAGAGCGTACTAAGGAAGAATTACGATCTGGCAGGAGCCTGTTGGCTGCTATCACCGCCGGATTTGATCGTGCATGGCCATCGATTAGAGACGGAAACATGTCGACGATCATTGTAGCTGTTGTTCTCTTCTGGTTCGGTGACCGTTTCAGCACTAGCGTTATGCAGGGCTTCGCTCTGACACTCGCAATTGGTGTGCTGTTGAGCATGTTCACCGCATTCTTCGCCAGCCGCTTGCTGCTTCGATTGTTTGCATCGACGGGACTGGGTAACAACTCTAACCTGTTCGTACCTGTGCGTGGTCAAAGCGATACTAGCGACTCAGTGGCTGGAGGTAACTCCTAATGGATATCGTAGGAAAGCGCCGAATCTTCCTCACTATTTCGATAGTGCTTGCTGCACTTTCGGTTGTGGTGCTAGGAACTTCAGGCTTGAAATTGGGTATCGACTTCACGTCGGGTAGTACCATCACGTACCAGTTCTCCGATAACGAAACTGCAGCTGCAGACGTTACTGGAGCTTTGACTGATTCTGGTCATCCTGAAGCAATTGTTCAGGCACTTGGCGACAATCAGTACTTCATTCGTACTGACGACCTCGGAGTAACTGGCCTAGACGACGTGGATATCGCAATTCTGAAACTTGATCAAGGGGCATATGTTCTCGACACTTCAACTGTCGGAGCTTCTGTTGCTGAAGACACAGTTCAGAATGCGATTACAGCCGTTATTGTTGCTGCAATCTTCGTAATGATCTACATCATGTACGCGTTCCGGTCGGTGCCTAGTTCGTACAAGTATGCCTTCGCAGCTGCCATTGCTCTTACACACGACGTTGTGATTGTGCTCGGGATATTCACGGTTCTTGGAATCGCAATCAACGCTGAAGTCAATGCGATCTTCATAGTGGGCATTCTTACCGTGATCGGTTACTCCGTGAACGACACGATCGTGATCTTTGACCGAATTCGTGAAAACGTGACTCTGGCTCCCGGTAGGGAATTGAGGAGCACAGTGAACATTTCGATCAACGAATCGATCACTCGTTCATTGGGCACTAGTATCACCACGATTACTGTGATTCTGGCTATGTTGCTGTTCGGTGGAGCGTCTTTGCGAGACTTCCTCATAGTGTTACTTCTCGGGGTTCTTGTGGGAACTTACAGCTCGATGTTTGTGGCTGCTCAGATTCTTGTACTCTGGGAACGTCGGTCGTTCCTTCCGTGGCGCAAAGCTCCTGCTACAAACTCTTAACTCTTAGTTAGAAGTCGCACCCACAAGATTATTCGACTACCATGCGCCGGGCGGGCGCGATCGTTGGGCGCGCCATTGTGTTCAAAAGGAACGGTTTCGAATGCTGATAGGCGCGCACGTATCTGCTGCTGGAGGGGCAAATAAAGCCATAGTCCGAGCCGAAGAAATTGGAGCAGAATGTTTTCAAATATTCGCGTCGTCACCACGAATGTGGTCCGCAAAACCTGTCGCTGACGCAGTAGTGGAGAAGTACGCCGCTGAAATGAAACGGACCATGATGGGCCCAACTGTGCTTCACGGAAAATATCTCGTAGCTTTAGGTTCAGCCGACCCTGAACTTTTGGCGAAGTCAGAAACCGCACTTGGAGCAGATATCGCAGCCGCAAATAAGCTCAGTGCACTGGGCGTTATTTTTCATCCTGCAAGCCACCGCGGTCAGGGATTTGAAGCGATCATAGATCAGTTCGCCGTATCGGTTCGCAAAGTGCTCGACAATGAACCGGGTGATTCTCTTCTCATGCTCGAAACCAGCGCTGGCGCTGGCGATCACATCGGTTCAACGTTCGCTGAACTCGGCACGTTGATAAAAGCAATCGGAAATGACCGAGTTGCTGTTTGTCTCGACACACAGCACGTGTTCGCTGCCGGGTACAACATCGCCGTAGCCGACACACTTAACGCTGCAATCGACGAGTTCGATAAAGAGATTGGTATCGGGCTGCTTAAAGCAGTGCACGCCAACGATTCGATGCGAGAACTAGGAACGTCGGTTGACCGTCACGAGAACATCGGAGACGGCCTAATTGGAACCGCAGGCTTCACAACAATCATGTCTCATGAAGCATTCAAACGTGTGCCGTTCTACTTGGAAGTACCGGGTACCGGCAAGAGCGGACCCGACAAGCCGAACATCGATCGATTGAAAGCCATTCGTTCTCAAGTGGGTGCCGGGTAGTATGCCTATCCACGTGAGCACTGAAATTTTCGAAGATCTTGTGCGAGATGCGATTATGTCTTTGCCTGGCAAATTTCTTATGAAAATGGAAAACGTCAGCGTTATAGTTGGCGGCAGTGCTACTCCTAATCAGATGGCTGAAAACGATCTGCAACCCACCGACATTCTCTACGGTCTTTACGAAGGTGTCCCGCTTACCGAGCGCGGTAGCTATGTTCCACCTTTGCCCGACATCATTACGATCTTCCAAAATCCGATCGAGCACATGTCACACACTCAAGAAGAGCTAGAGAATCAAATCGCAATTACTGTCAGGCACGAAGTTGCGCATTTCTTCGGATTCAATGACTCCGAAACTGAAGAAATGGGACTTGGCTGATGCCGAAAATTGTTATCGCTACGTTCGACGGACTTCAGCGGTCGCAGGTTTCTCTCGAACTCATGCCGGTCGTAAGCGCACTCGCTGATAATGGCGTTCGATTCCAGCACAATCACGCTGTATTTCCTACCGTTACTCGAGCTAATTCGGCAAGCTTGGTAACTGGGGTCACACCCGGCAAGCACGGTCTCACTGGCAATAAATCGGTGTACAGCGAATACTCGCCGACCGAAGTCGTTGATGCGCTAATTCCTAAACTCGCCGAGATCAACGATCTGACCGACGGTGGGCTACTGTTTGTCCCGACTTTGGGCGAACTTATTAGTCAGAAGAACCTGAAGTGGGTATCAGTGGTCGGTGGTACGAGCGGGAACGCGTTCGTTCAGCACCCAAACGCTGCGAAGTACGGGGACGTGATAATTCATCCGGAATTCACAAATCCACCTGAGCACCACTCGATAATCACTGACAAGTTCGGTGCGTGGCCAAGAAAGGAAGCACCAGCGACCGCTCTGGTTGAGCGCACGGCCGACGTGGCTATCGAATACGCACTTGATGGGCTAAACCCGGATGTATTACTCGTTTGGTTTCCTGAGCCCGATACATCGCAACATGCTTACGGTGTCGACAGTACTGAAGCCCGACAAATGTATTCGCTCGCCGATGCGAATCTCGGAAAATTGCTAAAGTCAATCTCAAAGAGTGGTGAAGATCCCGACGTATTTGTTGTTTCAGACCACGGATATTCGACAATAGATGCAGTCATAGATGTACACGTAGAACTTGCGTTAGCGGGATTTTGTCCTGATCAAGGTGCCCGATCTGTGGTGGTCGCCGAAAACGGCGGTTCGGTATTGTTATATCTGCCAAACAAGAACGATCAATTGGCAATTGACCTTGTCGATTGGCTTGATGGTCAAGAATGGGTTGGCGCGATTGCAACCGACATCGCTGCGGCAGCGAAACATAAATTTGCCAGCATAAGTGATATTGGACTCGATGGTCCGCGGTCGCCCGATGTAGTTGTGACGATGCGATCAGTCGAAACAGGAGAATCGGCTCCATTGGAACGTTCAGGGACCGCTACTGGCGGTGTCATCGGCGTCGGTTCGCACGGAGGAGGTAGTACAGCTGAACTCCACAACACCCTGATTGCCAGTGGGCCATCATTCCTATCCAGTCCCTCTGGGATTCGCTCTCAAATTGCAAGCGGCAATATTGACGTCGCTCCGACCGTGCTGGACCTACTTGGAATTCCGGTCCCGACTCATATGGATGGGCGAATCCTCACGGAAGCCCTCGTCGACGGCACGGCTCCGATAGTGACGGCATCAACAAACTCATCTGAACATTCACCGATAGTTCGTACTGCAACTATCGGCGAAAAAACATATATCTGTGAGTTTGGGTAACTCAGGAATTTACACAGTTTCGTATGAGCGTTTGAGATTTCAGAACCGAACTTTGCCGAACGGGTAATCGATGTGAAAACTTTTCACTCTAACAAACCAGTTTTCGTTGATGCCGACCGATAGCGTATCTTGCAGGTGATGATCAACCTTCTAAACAACGCAGCCAAGTACGCAGATAAAGAAACCGAAACGACGATTACGATATCGGTCGACAAGCATGAAATTCATGTAAGAGATGCGGATAAAGGGTCGGGATTGAACGAAATGAAGTTGAGGCAGTGTTCGAAAGTTTCTACCAGAGTAAACCCGCCAGAATTTCTATGGTGAACGGCTCGGATCTTGGTCTATCTTTCGCCAAAGTTGATTCGTAACTTGTTATCTAACGAACCGAGAATCACCGGTTCGACGAGTCAAACCCTTGGAATCCATGTATTCCAAAACCGCGAGTGTGTACTTGCGACTTGTACCGAATAGTTCGCGGACGCCCGTGATAGTAATCTCACTGCCGTCCGAACCGGCATCCAGAATTTTCATCTCTATTTCAGCGTAAGCGTCAACCGTATAAACGATATCTCCGCTGATTCGGACTACATCGCCTCGTTCGGATAGAAACTGGAGAAGTTCGATATCGATGAGGCGTTCGGTCGATGGGCTGTAGCGGTCGGTCGATATAAGGCTCAGATATTCCTTCGCTTCAGCTTCTGCCGCGGGCGATAGCGATGGCACGTGGGAAGGGATGCAAATCAAGGCTTCATTGGTCGAAACCAACCCTCCAGCGATCATCGAATGTAAAACTGCACCGAAAGGAGCCGTTTTCAGCTTGAGTTGACCACGAAAGTCTTGAAGTGGCATTCCTTGTCGAAGCGGATATGAAATATGAAACTGCGCCAACGTTCTTGAAGCGGTATCGGTGATTCTCTGCCAACCGCCAGTCGAAATAGCGTAATCGAGATCTGTTCCGAGTCGCTTAACACGGCCTTCGGATTCGAGCACATCAACGGCAATAACACTCTCAGCATTGCTTATTCCTGTAGTGTCAGCCAACTGAGTTGATCTAGCTGGCTCTATGCCGATAAGCGCGTTGAACGCAACGTCCTCGCTCGATCCACTAGCAATCGTCTCAAGCAGTGAAATTGTATCTGTGTCGTTTCGTTTCCGGCGCGGTGCGTTCGGCTCCAAAACTTGCCCACCGCCAAGAGTGTTCTCTGTATCTCGTACGACAAACGAATCACCACGCACTACTGGAATTCTGTCTTGAGTTCGCAATTGAACCCAACCGGTAGAACCCGGTAGTATTTCGCTTCCTTCCAGCACTCGAATAGTCGCCGGTACTTCTCGAGTACCAGTGAACAGCGTTACCTTGTGATTGTGCCTAACGGGCCTAGCCGCATCTGGGATAACTCTAAATGTTGCGTCGAATGCTGTGGAAGGATCAAGCCAGTTAGTGCTGGTTACGAGATCGCCACGCAGAATATCTGCGTGATCGATTCCGCTAAGATTTACTGCCAATCGAGTACCTGGTCTGACCTGATCTAACGATTCTTCATGCACCTGAAGGCTGCGTATTCGAGCCTTGAGTCCTGCAGGAAGAATCTCAACTTCTTGCCCCGTCTTGAGCGATCCATCAGCGAGCGTGCCGGTCACAACTGCACCGAAACCAGTAATAGTGAATGATCTGTCGACAGGTAATCTCGCATTCCCGGTGTTCTCGTGTGGAGGAAGTTCGGATATAAGCTTGTCTAGAGCAGCACGAAGTTCGTTGAGACCTTCGCCATTTTCTGCTGAAACAGCTACGATCTCAGCGTTGCCAAGCGACGTTCCTTCAAGCGATTCCTGAACATCGAGCGTAATTAGATCGAGCCAGTCCTGATCGACCAAATCTTTCTTCGTCATAACGACAATACCGGTCTCTATCCCAAGCAGATCGAGAATGGCTACGTGCTCGCGTGTTTGCGGCATCACTCCTTCGTCGGCAGCAACGATCAGCAGGGCTACGTCGATGCCACCCGCACCCATCAGCATGTTTTTGATGAAGCGCTCGTGTCCGGGCACGTCAACGATGCTTATCTCGATTCCGGAAGGTAGCTCAAGCCAAGCAAATCCGAGCTCGATGGTCATACCACGAGTCTTCTCTTCGCGTAGTCGATCCGGGTCGATACCGGTCAACGCCTGAATCAGCGTCGACTTGCCGTGATCGACGTGTCCTGCTGTGCCAACAACAAACAATCTGAGAGACCTTCGTTTCACTGTAACCTAAGCTCTGTAAAGTCAGAGCAGGTCGAATAATTATGATCGAAATCTGTGCGTGTTGAATATTAGATGACCAGACGCCAGATGCGACCAATCGGTAACGATAGCACTGACTAAGTTCGAATCACCAAAGCTCAGTCGTCGCCGTCGCCATCACCGATGAATTCAGCGAAGACTTCATTGCCCAATAATCGCCCATTTTCGCTTAGCCGCAACGTGTCATTGGTGACTTCAATTAATCCTAAATTCAGAAGACGTTTAACTTCATAAGGAAAGACGATATCCGAACCCACGCCGAATCGCTTCTCGAACCGATTGTGAGACACACCTTGATTCAGGCGCATACCCATCATCATAGTTTCTGCCACGTCGATAGCTGGAGTTGTGATGTCGACATCTTCAACGGGACCAGATGGAGTTCGCATTAACGCGACGGGGTCAGATCCAACCAATTCGTAATTTTTGCCAACGACAGTTACATAGCGACGAGGTGATTTCAGGTTAGCGAATCGCTGACCTGCAATCCAAGAGTGGGCACCAGGCCCGACTCCCAAATACGGTTCGTTGAGCCAATAGAGTAGATTGTGTTGCGACTCTAAATTGGGTTTCGACCAGTTCGAAATTTCGTACTGTATGAAGCCATTTTCATCCAATCGACGTTGCGCCTCTTCATACATGTCGGCTGCAAGATCGTCGTCTGGAATTGGGGTTTTTCCAATGGCGACGTCGACCGCGAGCGGTGTGCCCTTTTCGATTTGTAGCGAATAGAGAGATATGTGATCTGGATCAAGCCCAATAGCTTCGTCGAGCGTGTGCGACCATTGCTCGCCCGATTGATACGGTAGTCCGTAGATCAAATCTATCGATTGATTGTGGAATCCTGTGTCGCGTAATGTGCGATACGCTTCCTTCGCTTCGAGCGCAGTGTGCCTGCGACCTAACAACGACAATAATCCATCGTCGAAGCTCTGCACACCCATCGAAATGCGGTTCACACCCGACTCCAACCAGCGGTCGGCTTTCTTCCCAGTCACATCTCCGGGGTTGCACTCCATCGTGATTTCAGCAGATGGCTCAACTTTGAATGAAGATCGAATTGTTTTCTGGACGTCTTCGAGGTCACTGGTCGGTATATACGAAGGGGTACCGCCTCCGAGGAAGATCGTTTTAACGGGAGGTTGAGAAAGTAGAGTTCCCCAACCTCTTAATTCATCCTGAAGCGACACCACATAGCCCGAGATCTGATCTTCGATCCCGGAGTAGGTGTTGAAGTCGCAATACGGACACTTGGTCTGGCAGAACGGCACATGGAGATACAGCCCGATTCCGGATCTGTAGTTCGGTGGATTGTGTTGAATCTGCGCCAGGTTTGGCATTCATTCTCCGTTGGGGGCGTAGCGTTCAGGCTGTTCTGAATTGGCTACGAGCCTGGTGTCCAGAGTCCTGAGCCGCCATTGCCCTGGTCGGCAGGACCCGATGCGGTCGGTGGCTCTCCTGCACCAGCACGAGCCTGTTCTTCAGCCATCTGCTGTTGAATAGCTTGGTTTGCTTGCTCTACCCATCGACTCAATTCATCAAGTTCTGGTGGCGAAATGATGAATCGCTCGACACCGTCAGGAAGTTCAATGTTCTGGTCGCCAGTGAGCAAAACAGCCGCTTCCGATTCTAGAATGCCTTCCGAGAGTCGCTGCGCCATATGAGCGATTCGCTTGTCGGCTGCTTCTGTGTAATGAGCCTGAATAGTGTCGGCAACGTTTCTGTTGATTAGGCCGCTCTGTAAGCATCGACCCCAGTCGATTACCTGACCGAACAAATCGGTGTCTTCGAGTTCTTCAAACACCGCTCCGGCAAGCACACGCCGCTGAACGAAGCTGTGTGCGGCAGGGTTCGATTGCTGAACCATCAGCATCGCGTCGTCACCTCGGCCAATTACGCCTTCAGCGAAGATTCGCATTACAATTCCGGCTTTCGCCTCAAGTTGTGAAACCTGCTGTTCAACAGCTGCCCAGTAGACGTTGTAACGCTCTTCGAAACCTGCGGGCGCACCTGGTGAGGGCTGAACTAGCGTCACTATGTACACCTTGCGGCTTGTCATAATATCGCCTGCAGGGGTTTTACCAACATTGCCTAATTCTTCAACAGCCATGATCTTCCTTTTACTAATACTTCAGATTCGTGAGATTGAATTTACACCGAGAACAAGAAATTCAAAATATCGCCATCTTGTACGATATATTCGCGACCTTCTTGGCGGAACTGCCCGCGATTGCGCGCTTCTGCCATAGTTCCGGCTTCAATGAAATCTTGGTATGCGACAGTTTCAGCGCGGATGAACCCACGTTCGATGTCGGAGTGAATAACGGCTGCCGCTTTTGGAGCCAGCGCACCGATCTTGACAGTCCAGGCTCGGGTTTCGTCTTCACCTACAGTTAGAAACGAGTTTAGGCCAAGAACTTTGTAAGACACCTTGATCATTCGAGAAAGTCCAGGCTCACCGGCATCCAGACCATCTCGCATCTCGGTTTCTTCCTCTTCAGACATGCCGACAAGCTCGGCTTCGAGGCTGCCGCAGATTGCGGCTCCTCCGGTCAAACGACCGTCCAGCAGACCCGCTAACTCTTGCTCGAGTTCATCAGTGTTGGCGACATCATCTTCACCGATATTTAGCGCCACCAATAACGGCAGGCTGCTCAGCGTGAAGGTATCGGACATTGCTTTGATTTCTGAAGGCTCAAGATCACGATCTCGAATGGCGATCCCGTTTTCCAGATCACCTTGTATTCGCTTGAGAGTGTCGATGTTCTTGTCCGCTTCGTCGCGATCAGAAACCTTCATAGTCTTGAGACTTCCGGTTAGGCGTTCAACTCGACGTTCCAGTAGTGCGATGTCGGCAAACA
>CAJQSP010000012.1 GCA_905614375.1 uncultured Dehalococcoidales bacterium
TGGTCAATAGGCTGCGTAACGAGGTTAGTTCGACTCGGTAATTGGCGATTTTCGCTATGAGTTGAGATATCGTTCGATTTCGCCATAGTTGGCGAGGTAGGTACGACGTAGGTCTCGAAACAATCTGAGACCATCGCTAAAGGGCTGATATACGCTATTGGCGCGGTGCTAGAATTTTGGCACATTTTCTCCGACGACATACTGCCGAGGCTCTGATGACTCAAAGCGTTAATATTGATGTAAATAGCGAACTCGGATTCGCTACGATCACGCTAAATCGTCCCGAGCGACTGAATTCCTTATCCAATGAATTGTTGGAATCGCTTGCCGGTATTCTCGACAATGTAGCGGTTGACGATTCCATCCGCGCTGTAATCGTCACAGGCGCAGGACGAGCTTTCTGCTCGGGTGCTGACACGGATGAGATGATAGGCGGACTGGGTGATGGTCCTCACAAACCTGGCCCTGGCGGTGCCGAAGAACTGCGGCGTGGGTTCAAGCTAGCCCAAAGAGTCATTCTCGGTATCTACAAGATGGAAAAACCAGTGATTGCCGCCATTAACGGTCCGGCAGTTGGAGCAGGATTTGATCTTGCTTGTGCGTGCGACATTAGGATCGCTGTCGAATCGGCGCGTTTTATGGCCGCCTATATCCACGTTGGTCTATTCCCTGGTTACGGCGGAACCTGGCTCTACCCTCGATTATTTGGATCAGCTAAAGCGGCCGAGCTCATGTACACGGGAAACTTCTTGGAAGTTAATGAGGCATTGTCGCTCGGGTTCCTGAACAGCGTTGTATCGGAGGACGAACTAATCGCCACTGCCGAGAAGATAGCGCGTCGCATCGCAGCAGGCCCACCTATCGCTATTCGGCTCGCTAAGACGATGATCCGAGGTGGAATGTCGATGGACCTCGAAACTTCCCTCGAAATGTCTGCCGCAGCCGAGGCAATCACGTTATCCTCTGAGGATCATATTGAAGGTATGGTTGCGCATCGCGAAAAACGACGTCCAGAGTTCAAGGGGATTTAATGTACGGAATTAATGGAAATCCGGTAATTTTCTCTGGGAATTCACACCCAGCGCTGGCGAAAAGTATTTGCGAATACCTTCAGCAGGATCTCGGTCAGATAGAAGTGTTCAAGTTCTCCAATGACAACACGTTCGTCAAGATTCTCGAAAATGTTCGACAAAAAGACGTTTTCATCGTGCAGTCTGACGTCGAACCAGTGAACGACAACATCATGGAAATGTTGATCATGATCGATGCCGCAAAGCGTGCATCGGCTGGTCGTATCACTGTAGTAATTCCTTATTACAGCTATGCACGTACCGACAAAAAAGACCAACCCCGCGTACCGATTACTGGTCGGCTAATAGCCGATCTTCTTGAAACAGCTGGTGCCGATCGAGCCATCATGATCGATTTGCACGCTGGACAGGTGCAAGGATTCTTCGCAGTACCGGTAGACGAGCTGACGGCGATGCCGAAGTTGGTCGACTATTTCATCCAGCACAATCTCAAAGATCCGGTGGTTGTTGCAGTCGATATCGGAATATCGAAAAAGGCTCGTTACTTTGCGGATGCGATAAGCGCACCTCTGGCGATCGTGGAAAAGCGACGTCTCGGCAATGAAGACCGAATAGAGAGCATGAACGTAATTGGTGAAGTGGGAGATCGACCGGTAATTCTTTTTGATGATGAGATAAGTACCGGCGGAACCGTAATCTCAGCTGTAGAGGCGATCACAGCGCGAGGAGCTAACGATATTTACGTTGTTGCAACCCACGGTGTACTGCCTGGGGAAGCTTCTTCACGAATTGCGAGCATTCCACATATCAAAGAATTGGTAATAACTGACACGGTTCCTTTGTCCGATCACAAAGTAAACTCAAAGATCAAGGTAATTTCAATCGCACCGCTTCTTGGAGAAGCGATTAGGCGAATCCACGAAGGCCGCTCGGTTGGAGAGTTGTTCACTATCAAATAATTGGTAATTGGTGAACGCTTCCAATCTGGTTAATATTCGAGGTGAGCCAGTAGCCGTATATGTTCAAGTTCTTTAACAAACTCATTGGCGATACCAATGAGAAAGCCCTAAAAGAAATCCAGCCGGTCGTCGACGAGATCAACGATCTCGAATCCGAGTTTGAGAAACTTAGCGATGAGCAGCTGAAGGGTGTAACTGCCGACTACCGATCACGATGGGAAGGCGGGGAAAGTCTCGACGACATTCTCCCTGAGGCTTTTGCTGCCGTTCGTGAGGCTTCACGACGGGCCGTTGGTATGCGGCCGTTCGACGTGCAGATGATTGGCGGAATTGTTCTTCACCAGGGCAAAGTCGCTGAAATGCGCACGGGTGAAGGCAAGACTCTGGTTGCGACCTTGCCGGCGTACTTGAACGCTATTACCGGGCAGGGCGCGCACATCATTACTGTGAACGATTACCTCGCCAAGCTTCACGCTGGTTGGATGGGAAACATTCATCACGCGCTTGGTATCACAGTGGGCTGTTTGCAGAACGACGGTTCGTGGGTGTTCAACCCCGATGCTCCGCTGGCTATTCAGATCGATGGCGAACACGATGAAGCGGATGCCGACGCTGCTCCTCCGGTTCGTACGCCTGAAGATAATTTCCAATCGGCGACGAAGCAACAGGTATATGCCTGCGATATTACTTACGGAACGAACAACGAGTTTGGCTTCGACTACCTTCGCGACAACATGGTTGAAGAAATCGATCGACGAGTTCAGCGAGGCCGTGTTTACGCGATAGTTGACGAAGTCGACAGCATTCTCATCGACGAAGCACGAACTCCTCTCATCATTTCTGGCCCAGCCAAAGAGCAGGGTCAGGAATATCGTAAATTCGCTGTTTTAGCAAAACGACTTGCTGCCGACGTTCACTTCGAAATTGAGGATAAACGCAAGACGATTGTTCTTACTGAAGAAGGAGTCGCAGCTGTTGAACGGGAACTGAACATCGATAACCTATACGGCGTTGAGAACGATGTTTTATCTCACTTCACCGAGAACGCAATTCGTGCTGAGCATGTGTACGCCCGAGACCGCGAATACGTGGTTCAGGGACAAGATGTTGTTATCGTCGACGAATTTACGGGTCGATTAATGACGGGGCGTCGTTTCTCTGACGGACTTCACCAGGCACTCGAAGCCAAAGAGGGCGTAAAGGTTCAGCGAGAGTCGAACACCTACGCAACGATCACACTTCAGAACTACTTCCGTATGTACAACAAGCTGTCCGGAATGACTGGTACAGCAACTACGGAAGCTGAAGAACTCGACAAGATTTACAAGCTTGAAGTAGTTGAAATTCCTACAAACAAGCCGATCCAACGAACCGACCGTGGTGACTACATATATATGACCGAGGAAGCCAAGTGGGAAGCCATCGCTGAGCGTATCTCCGAGCTTCACCACCATGGCCGACCGGTACTCGTTGGTACCACCAGCATCGATAAGTCTGAGCTGCTGGGCGACCTGCTAAAAAAGAATCACATCCCGCACAACGTACTAAACGCTAAACAGCACGAGCGTGAGGCGAGTGTCGTCGCCGAGGCTGGCAAGGCTGGTGCTGTAACGGTAGCGACGAACATGGCTGGTCGTGGAACCGACATTATTCTTGGCGGAAATCCCGATGTAACTACTCCTTCCGAGAACGGCTGGAACTCAGATCACGACACAATCGTTCAAAAAGGCGGATTGTTCGTACTGGGAACCGAACGTCACGAGTCACGCCGAATCGACAACCAGCTTCGTGGTCGTTGCGGTCGCCAGGGTGACCCCGGTGAGACGCAGTTTTTCTTGTCGACTGAAGATGACATTGTTCGACGATTCGGTGGCGAGCGAATTCGGGGTGCAATGAATTTGTTGCGATGGGAGGCGAATGTCCCTATTGAGAACAAGATGGTTTCGAAGTCGGTGGAAACCGCTCAGACTAAAGTTGAAGCGCAGAACTTCGAGATTCGTAAATACCTCGTTGACTACGATGACGTTGTGAATACTCAACGAGATATCGTTTATCAGCTTCGAGACAAGGTCATTGATGGCGAAGAACTACGTTCAACGATCAGTGAATACCTCGCAATAGAAATACGTCTGATCGTCAATGAGCGTATCAACGGTGGTTCAGAGAACTACGATGTGGACGGTCTTTACCGAGAGTTGATGACGGTCTTCCCGACCCTCGACGGCTTCCCGGAAAAAGACGATGTTTTCGATATGCGCCCGGAGGAAGCCGAAGAGGTCTTTCTGGGTTTGATCGAAACGATCTACGATAAGCGAACCGAGGAGTTTGGAGCAGAGCTGCTCAACAAACTTGAACGCACGATTATGCTGCGAACGATAGATGAGCACTGGGTCGAGCACCTGACGTCGATGGACAACATGCGACAGGGAATTGGTCTTGAAGCGGCAGGGCAGCGTGATCCGCTTGTTGCCTATAAGCACCAAGCGTTCCAAATGTTTACTGCATTCGACGCTACGATCAAGGCCACCATCGCTAAGACGATATTCCGAGTGGCTTTAACGCAACAGCCACCACCGACTCAGACTCCTGAGATGAACGCTGTGAAGGACGACGCTGACGTATCGACCCAGAAGGCGAACGCTCTTGCTAGCCAACATTCAGTGATGGCCAGCGTGAACTCTGGTCACGGCGGTGCGCAGGTAAGTGTAAACAGTCTTTCTAACGTTCCTACCCACACGCCTGAGGGCCGCAAGATGAGTCGTTCCGAACGACGAAAGATCGAGCGACTTCAACGCAAGCAGGCGAAGATCAACAGCGAGTAGAGTGGTGCCGCCGGCACTTTTTCTGAGAGATCGGGCGTTGGGTTCTTAGTTGGTGTATTGCCGCTTCAGGTCGTTTAAGTTCGTTTTGGGGGGCATCACAGTGTGAAAAGTCGTCTTGTCCGTCTCCTTATGGAAAACGGAATCTGCCAACCTTGAGTGTGGGATGCCCGTTATCCTATAGCCCATGGACAATAACTCGATTTCTCAGGCATTCGCTGATGTCGCGGTGCTTATGCAGGCGAAGGGCGAGAACGTATTCAAAGTACGTGCTCACTCGAAGGCTTCTGACGCGATCAAGAGCCTGCCGTATCCGATCACCGACATCGCTGATGACCCTGAAAAATTAGGTGCACTTCCTGGATTCGGTGATGCGATTGTCGATAAGACTCAGGAACTTGTTCGAACAGGTCGGCTCGGGTTGTTGGATAGACTTCTTGAAGAACTTCCCGACGGAATTCTCGAGCTTGTCCAGATACCCGGTATAGGACCCAAGACTGCCGTTACGGCGGCTACCGAACTTGGTATTTCCAACTTCGAGCAGCTCGAAGCGTCAATCGAATCAGGTGAGTTTCAGAACTTGCCTAGGATCAGCAAAAAAGGCGCTGCTCAGATACTTCGACACACTAAGTTGCGTGTCGAACAAGGCCACCGCATCGGATTGGGTCCGGCAACTCAGATGGCTAGCGATGTGATTATTGAATTGAAATCTCGATGCGGAGCCATCGTAGATATCGAAGTCGCTGGAAGCGCCCGTCGTTCAGCAGAGCTGATCGGCAATATCGACCTTGTTTGCAGTGCGATGAACGACGAATTTAACGACATCATCGACTCGTTCACGACTCTGTCGAACGTTCGTGACGTAATTGCCCATAACGAATCTACGGCTGTGTTCGCAGATGCAAAGGGTTTTAGATTTTCGATCACAATCGTGATGCCTGAGGCGTTTGCCGGGGCGCTTGTGTACGCAACAGGGTCAATCGCCCACGGAACTCGCCTCGAAGCGCTAGCGAGCGAACGTGGCATGACATTTAGTTCAAGCGGACTTCTTGATCCGGCTGAAAGTTCGTCAAAAGATATTCAAACCGAGCGAGATATCTACGAACGACTGGGTCTTAACTTTGTACCAGCACAGATGCGAGAAGACTCTGGTGAGATCGAACTAGCCGAGAAACAAGATTTCGCCATTATCCTCACTGAATCAGATATCAGGGGTGATCTGCACTCGCACACGAATTGGTCGGATGGTCGGTATCCAATGGAAGAGATGGTCGCTGTGGCTCAAAAGCGAGGGTGGGAATACCTCGCCATTACCGATCATTCGCCAAGTGCTACCGTCGCCAATGGCCTTAGCCCCGACATGTTGATTGCTCACAGCACCGCCGTTAGGGAACTGTCCGAATCTTCAGGCATGAGGTTGTTGACTGGAACGGAAATGGACATCAAGCCTGATGGTTCGCTCGACTACAGCGACGAATTGCTTGCCGACCTCGATATCGTCATTGCTTCGATTCACTCTGGGATGGATCAGGACAGCGCAAAAATGACCCAACGAGTCATCGATGCGATGGAGAGCCCGCACGTCGATGTCATCTGCCACCTAACGGCGCGCCTGCTTGGTAAACGATCGCCTGTTGAGATCGATATAACCGCTGTTCTCGAAGCAGCGGTCCGGACAGGCACTGTTATGGAGATCAATGCGTCGCCAGACCGCCTCGATTTGAAGGCTGAGCATCTACGAATGGGGGTCGATATGGGTGTAATCTTTGCAGTTAACACCGACTCGCACCGAACATGGCAGTTCGACAACATGCATTTCGGGGTTAGTACAGCGATTCGCGGTTGGGTTGAAGCCGACCGTGTGATCAACACACTTCATTACGCCGAACTAATGGCGTTTTTAGCGCTCCCGAAATCAGAACGCTACGCATTTAATAAATCTCGTGGTAAGTAGTAAAGA
>CAJQSP010000013.1 GCA_905614375.1 uncultured Dehalococcoidales bacterium
TTGCTACGTCAAACCTGACGCTGGTGGGGAGTGCGAACTTTGTTTCGGGCTCGAGCGTTTGTACGCGCCTTCGAGCTTTGACGATGTCGGGACTGGCCTCGACGTATCGTTTTTGCCACATTGATAGCTCGATTGCCGATCCACCAAGATGAAGAACGTACTCGCCTGCATCGTTGAAGACCTGAACGCGGTCGTTCGCCCAGTCGCAGATGTAGATATCGCCATCGGGGTCCACTGCCACATCGGTCGGATGGTCTAGTTGACCGGGATCGGAGCCGTAGCTTCCGATGGCCCGAAGGAAGTTGCCTGCGGGATCGAAAGAAAACGAGTTCGTAAACCCGGACGACTACAAGTCCACTCACGATGCCAACTTCGAGATGGAACTAATGGCCCAACTCAAGCACCGCATCCCGAACTTCGCAAATAAAGCGAGAGTAGTAGGCGGCTACGCAAACCTCTACGACGTAACCCCAGACTGGCACCCGATCCTCGGGCGTGTCGAAGAAATCGACGGCTACATTAACTGCAACGGCTGGAGCGGACATGGATTCAAGTTGGGACCTGCGGTAGGCGAACTGATCGCAGAGGAAATAGTCGACGGCACATCGTTCTTGATCGACATCAAGACACTCAACCTCGACCGCTTCGCAAAAGGAAACCTACTCTCAGGCTCTTACGCCGGAAACCAAGCGTGAACACCGCTTAGTCAAGAACGATATAGGCAATCGCTTCCTTTTTCTTATCAAGCTCCAACTCACCATCGGTTTCTGCGTCTTCTTGCGCCACCAAATCGAAGTCAGTGGCCGAAACAGGAGATGGACCAACTAAAACCGGCCAGTCACCATCGTCCTTGTTATATATTCCCGCTGAACTAAGAATAACCGTAGTTGCTGCACTCACACTGTGAGAAAAGGAATACGGCGGACTGTCATCCCAACCCTTTGTGACCTTTGCTCCCAGTGCGGCTTCATATGCAGCCGAGCCAAGTGTTCCAGAGGTGTTTACCAATCGGAGTAATTAGATCGTGTATGTGCACAGGGTGAAGATCACAGACGATTTACGGCCCACCGTTCGGTCATCCGAGCTGCATCGCAAGCGCGACTGCTTCGCCTTCAACCCCGAAACGTTTACAGACAGGTGGTCGATTCTAATGACCGAATTGTCAGCTTAAATACAGTGCCTCATCACGTTTTTAGGTCGGCCTGACCTGCCCCCGATAGCGTTACCAGTTGAAAAATCAGATACTGAACATCGCGAAGGGAGGCAGGTCAGTTCAATATATAAAGCAATCCATAGGAGCTTTAAAAGCGGTGACCCATCAGAAGCAATTCTGGATATTTGGTCTGATCTAATTTAGGCACAACCGATTGCATATTGCTAATCATTCGGAACGGGCTCCTATGGTTGATTTTTGGGTGGCTGCAAAAACATCAACGACCCATCATAGCCTCTCGATAAAAGCGTATACGCATATTGGCTAGCATCATGCTCGCATGGTCAACTCCTGCCTCAGCAATGTTGACGACTAAAAGCCAAAGAAAGTATGTAATCCCAACGATTCATCAATACCATTACAATGTCGTTTAAAGTCGCTAAAGGCGGCCAATTGATATGGGATATTCAAACTTCGATTGAGAAAAATGACAACAAAACCTAATCTGCTCTTCATTTACTCTGACCAACATAACCCTGATGTTATGGGTTGTGCCGGCGATCCTGTTGTCGCGACACCCAACCTCGACTCACTGGCAGCTAAGGGAGTGATCGCCACCGCGGTCTACTGTGCGTCACCTGTTTGTGTACCCGCTCGCATGTCGATGCTGTCTGGGCGCTATCCACACGAAATTGACACATGGACAAACAGCCACGTCATGGATTCAACTGTTCCAACGCTAGCGCACTCCATGGGCGCTGCGGGATATAACCCCGTCTTGGCCGGACGGATGCATTTTCTAGGACCAGATCAACTACACGGTTACAGTGATCGGATAATAGGAGACCACAGTTCTCTGGTGCCTGGGACAGGCGATGCGAGCTTTGACTTCCTCGAAGATATACGTAACTCGGGACCCGGTTCAAGCGGATACCAAGTGATTGATGAAGATACCACAGCCGTCGCAGTGGAATGGCTAAACCGATTTGCTCTTCGGAAGAGAGCTAATCGTGACGAGGAGCCTTTCAACTTAACGGTCGGATATATCCTCCCACATTCACCATATATAGCTAGAAAAGAGGATTATGATCGATATGCCGGGCGAGTGAAGCCACCTACCGTTAGAATGCCGTTTTCTGATCTTGATCACCCCTTTGACAAATGGTGGCGCGAACACGTAAATCTGGTTGACCCTCCCGAAGAAGACGTTATGAAAGCAAGGGCAGCTTACTGGGCTTTGGTTGAAAGGCTGGACACAAACATAGGGCTCATTCTTGAGGCTCTTCGCACCAATGGATTAGATGAAAACACTCTGATTGTTTACAGTACTGATCATGGAGATATGGTCGGCGAACGTGAACTCTGGATGAAAAGATGTTTCTACGAACCGTCTGTTAAAGTGCCTGCAATAATTTCATGGCCAGGAGTGATACCAAGTGGCACACGGTGCGATCGAGTGATGAGCGTTATGGATCTTAACGCGACCATACTTTCGGCGCTTGGTGCTCCCCCACTTCCTGGATCGCGTGGAAGAGACGCTATACCCATGTTGCGCGGTGAGGACAATGATTGGGATGATGTCGCAATATCCGAATACGCAATACAGGAGGGTTCAGTTCAACGAATGGTGCGTAAAAACAACTGGAAATTTATTTACCACCATGGAGAACCTGCACAACTATTCGACCTTTCAGCAGACCCAAACGAACTAAACGACCGATCACAGGATTCAGATTACGCAGAGATCGTGTCTGAATTATCGGCTCTGGTGTTCGCTGACGGATGGGATCCTGACCATGTGCGAAAAAGGCTCAAAGAAAAAAAACGAGACACGGACTTGATACGAAAATGGGCCGAAAATTGCCCTCCGGAAGATTCGTATCGATGGGATATGGACCCGTCATGGACTTACGTTGAATAGCCAATTGCCAATTGTAAGAAATATCAATTGACAGTCCATGATTTACAAAAAAGGCCATTGCACAAGTGTGTGATGGCCTTACAGCACTAATTCCATCCAAAGGTTGCGAGCTTTTCAGCATTTACAAGCGTTAAGACCGCGGTAGTCGCGATGGCGAAAAACGTTATCGCAGCAGCATTGGAAATCCAAACAATACGCATATTGGAAGTTTGATTCGCATGATCCAGGACCCAACCCAAAATGGCAAAAGCAGGAATTGTCATCAGGGCCATGGGAATACCTAAAAACAAATTGACTATCATCGAACCAGGTATTTGGAACAGCGAGTTAATCCCGATGTTGATAATTTCTTCGGTAGAAAATACGGAAACTCTGATAGCGGTAACCCAAGAAATCAGAGGCAATGTACCACCGTATACAAACGGGAATCCCAGGCCAAATACAATACCACGTAGTGCCCAGCTGATTTTCCCTTGAGGCCAATAACCGAGTTCTGATGGGGCGGGCATCAACAGTATTGCAATCATCATTCCTACCAGGAAGCCGGCCAACGTTACCGTTACGTAAATACCGGCAGGAGGGTACGCTGCAGACTCCCAATGTCCGTGATCGGCCACGTTGAGTATCATCGCGATCACCAGACCAAACATCCCCCCACAAATCACTGTCGAGAGATTGCGCTTCACGCCCAGTATATTATGACGATATCTCACGAGTCCTTGATAATCCCACCGTGGCGCCTGACAGCGTCTAGATTAAGTTCAGCTCCAAGACCTGGGCCTTCTGGGAGGTGGAAATACCCGTTACTTATTCGTTCGGGAGGTGCAAATAATTCAAACCGCCATTCAGCTTCGCCAATTGCATGCTCAAGCGGCCTTTTCCCGCCAATGGCGGCGGTAACATGAGCACTCGCTAGCTGTGAAATTGGGCCGGATGGGCTGTGTAAAGAAACGTCAGCACCTAAGGCAATCGCAGCTCTGCCGGCCGCAAAAGCATCCGAAACCCCTCCGCAGTGTTTAATGTCGGGCATTATTACACTGACTGAACCCTTTTTTACTAGATCAACAAAAGCATTCTCACCGTAAATACCTTCGGCTCCGGCCATAGTAACGGGGATCTCTTTTGACAGGGCGCTAAGTCTGTCCGAGTCTGTTCGGGGCTGGAGCGGTTCCTCAAACCAGCCTATGTTTAGTTCAGCCAGTCGATGCGCTACAGATTTAGCTACCTCGGGCGAAAATCGGCTATGACAGTCAACTAGCAGGTCAACCTCATCACCAATGGCGCTTCTAACTGCGGCAACGCGGGCCAGGCCTAGCTCAGAAGCTTGCAAGCTTTCATCGACAGAAAGTTCTCGATTAACCTCATCAAATGGTGCGCACTTTACCGTCGAGAATCCCATGCCTACCGCACGCTCTGCCATCTCCCCAAAAGCTACCGGTGACCTGCTACCAAGCAAAGCTCGATTGATATTCCCGTACAAGGGAACCTTGTCGGTGAACACCCCTCCGAGCTCCTCGGTGAGACTAACTCCATTATGTACAGCCTTGAGCTGAGTTACCGTAGATCGCAGACCGCTAATCGCTGTGGCAAGAATAAAATCTGTGGTCGGTCGGTCATTGTCTATTCCAAGAACTGAACAGACTTCTGATTCGTTTTCGATAGGACGATTCCGGAGTTTCTGAAAAAGTTCTTTTACAAGAATTACAACCTCATCACCTTGTTGGTTGCCTTTAGTCACTTCAATCAGTGTCTTTGCACCTTCAGCATCAGTGATTTCTAAAATAACCCACGTAGTCCTACGCGTGACCGGTATGAGAATCTCTTTTATCGCGCTTAGTCGAACTTGCTGCATTAATTTCCTCTCGTTTCTGACGCACGTATCGTTAACTATCCGTACCTAGTTCGGTAATACGGCCGTATCATCGGTATCAGCCTGCCATTGATTGATCCTGTCCGTTAGATCGTTGATCCTGGGCTTTTCAGAAACTTCGTCGAAAAGGTTTTTCTGCTCGTATCGATCCTCATTTAGATCATAGAATTCATTCTGTTCCGGACCCAAAGTAAGCTTCCATCCTTCTCGCGAAATTATTGACCTGTAAGGCTGCATTCTCAGCTTTTGAACTTTTGTCATGTCTTCTTTGATTAAATGCGTTCTATCCCCAGGCCAGTCAATAAATACATCGCTTTCTGCCAGTGTTTCTTCTCCACGGAATACCGGAACTCTACTCTTTCCTTGTAACTCTTCAGGTGGTTCTACACCCATCAGGTCCAGCAATGTTGGCACGGTATCAATATGGCTATATCGCCCCTCAATACGCGACATCCTCTGGATCGGTGAAAAAGATTTGTCTCTGTTATCCACCTTATGATTATTAATCCACGGAACATGGACAATCATGGGAACCTTTATTGATGACTCATAAAAAGTTGTCTTTTGGATTATGTTGAATTCGCCAAGCTGTTCCCCATGTTCACTGGTGAACACAATAATCGTATTGTGCTGTAATCCGGCCTGGACAACTGCGTCGAGAATTCGCCCGACTGCTCTATCTACCAGAGTCACATTGCCCCAATACCGAGCGATGATATCGCGCCATAAACTCTCATCTTCTGTGTCACCCCAAACTTCCCTATCCGGGTCGAAACCTTGCCCCCCCAGAGACGCTTCAGCTCTCAACTTATGCATGTCGGAAGCATTATCTGGTGGATTTTTTAAAAACGTAGGTGGTACCGGAATATCATCAGGGTCGTAAAGATCATTCAGTGGTCCATCATAAGGAGGGTGTGGTTCAAATATATTTATGTAAAGAGCAAACGGCCTGTGCTTGTTTTTTTCGATGAACTGCTCTGCTTGAGATGCCAAGAATTGTGCTTTGGTAAATTCTTCGACCATGGTGGCTGCATAAGCCCTGGAAAAAACTTCTTCACCTTTAGAAACTTTATCTGGCACAAATCCGTTCATTTTCAGGAAATTACAATGATCACTTAAAACCTTGTCGTACTTTTCGTCGGAGTAATAATCCCTATATTGATCCTCTATGCTCACCCACTCATCAAACCCGGCTCTGCGTATTACCTCATCGCCCAGATGCCACTTACCGTGGTAAGCCTTTAAATAGTTCTCAGGAAGGAAGTCAACTAAGGTTTTCACATCGTTCGGCAATGGAATATTGTTTTCAATTGCCCGGTGTGTGTGAGGCCACAGACCACTGAGAAGTGTGCCGCGTGAAGGAGTACAGACCGGAGCGCTCACATATGCGTTATCAAATACGAAACTACGCTGACTGAGCGCATTGAGATTGGGAGCCTCAACAATCCGGTTACCGTAGCAAGATAAAGTATCGGCTCGCTGCTGATCGGTAAAAATAAAAATAAGATTCGGTGATTCTGGCAATACTATTTAGACCTCGTTGGACTTTTATTTTCAAAAAGATTTATGTACATTTTGTAATAGCAGTTCAATAAATACGCATCTATGTAGCGAATAAATCTGATAACTGGCTTAATGCCCAGTCCAGTTCACGCCGTTCAAACTTATCCAGCTTCTTCGCTGAGGGGTTGCGGATAAAAGGATTGTCGATAATGCCTCTTGTGTGAAGCACATATTTACTCACTTCTATGCCGAATAAATTCCCATATAGCAGTACGGGAAGTAAACGCGCTTGAAGTGACCTTGCCTCGTCCAACTCTCCCGCTTCAAGGAGATCCCACACTTTAACTTGAGCATCTACGATGTGACTACCAGGCATGTTTCCACACGCACCTCTCGAGTGCTCGTCGATGATGAATTTGGCTGCCATTCCGCCCATAATGCCTTTGAATGCTCCAGAATCTTTGGCAAGAATTTCTGAAATGACATGGGAGGCAAAGCTACCTTCCTGTTTTACATACTGTATTAGAGGAAACTTGTTTGCCAGTTTGATCAAGAAATCTGCTGACATTGAAGAGCCACTCGCTGGTGCGTTTTGAATAAATATTGGGAGACTGCAAGACCGGGATAACTCTTCAAAAAAATCATGGATGTATTGCTGGGACGCCGGTCTTGAAATTGTAGGCATCGCGATGATTGCTTCGCAACCTATCTCCTCAGCATACGTAGCTAAGCCGACAGAATGCGTGATGTGATTACCGGTAACCCCTGCCACCACCGGAACACGTTTATTCACGACTTCAACATAGGTATTTAATACCTCACGGTGCTCCTCTTCACTCAACGTGTAGAACTCGCTGGCCAATACAGGACCGACGATGCCTGTTGCACCTGAGTTGACGGCGAACTCCACAACACGCTTTAGGCTCTCGATGTCTACTGCCCCCTTCGCTGTAAAAGGTGTCTGGGGTATCGAAAAAATCCCTCTGTACTGAACCATGTAACTTCGTCTCCCTGACAAAATTATTCCACTGATCTATTCGGCTGAACCGACGAGTTCTAGTTCCTCGATTCTGTGGCAGCTCGTAAAGCGGCCAGGCTCGATTTCTCTTACCTCGGGCGCTTCAACGCGGCATTGCTCGACCGCATATTTACACCTGGGGTGGAAAAAACACCCAGACGGTGGATTAGCAGGGTCTGGCACTTCTCCTGATAGAGAAAACGTTCTCCGCTTCCCCTTAGACGGCTTTAATGCGGGCAGCGATGAAATTAGAGCTTCCGTGTACGGGTGCTTTGGATCCCGGAACAGGTCCTCCGGGGTTCCTATCTCAGCAACTTTTCCTACGTACATCACCACCACTCGATGGCAGATATGCCTTACGACTCGCAAGTCATGGGCGATGAATATATACGCAAGCCCTAGATCTTGTTGAAGGTCAGCCATCAGATTCAAAACCTGCGCCTGAACAGACACGTCTAGAGCCGAAACAGGCTCATCAGCTACGATCAAGCGGGGGTTAAGAGCGAGAGCACGGGCTATCCCGACACGCTGTCTTTGCCCGCCGCTAAAAGCGTGGGGATACCTGCGCATGTATTCAGGTGCGAGTCCGACCCGTTGTAAAAGGGAAGATACCCTGTCTTCCTGTTCCGACCGATTCCCAACGTGGTTTACTACAAGTGGTTCGGCGACTATCTGGAAAATAGTCATACGAGGATTGAGCGAAGTATAGGGATCTTGAAAAATAAACTGAATATCACGACGAAGTGGGCGCATCTGAGACTGCGGGAGGTTCGCAAGATCAACAACATCTCCTGTCCTCGTACGAAACAAGATCTGCCCTTCCGTCGGTTTCAGCGAGCGCACTATGCATCTTGAAGCGGTGGTTTTACCGCATCCGCTTTCGCCTACAATACCCAACGTTTCACCAGTTTTAATTGAAAACGTTAGACCATCGACTGCACGCACCATTGAAGTGCGTCGCCGAAAAAATCCTTTGCGAATAGGAAAGTATTTTTTTAGCCCGATGACATTTAAGAGATCGTCACCCTCATCTGCTGCATCTGACGATTGCATTATGGCCGCATTCTCTTCGGTCATCAGGATTCTCCCTTTGTGTATAGGAAACAACTGGCTTTCTGCTGCCCATTGACTATCAGCAGTTCGGGTTCGCTGCGATCGCAGGTTCCGGGCATGAAAGAATCACATCGCGGATGGAAAAAACATCCTGCCGGCCTGCTGTGAGGTTCCGGCACGGAGCCCATAATGGTCGGTAGTCGACTACCTTCTATTTTGCTGGTGCCTGGCATCGATGTGAAAAGAGCTTTGGTATAAGGATGTCGCGGTGACTGGAACAGTTCCATCACAGACGCTTCTTCAACAACCCTCCCCAAATACATCACCTGAACCTCGTCTGCGATCTCCGCGATGACTCCAAGATCATGGGTGATAAATATCATGGCCATGCCATGTTCTGCCTGTAACGAACCCAGCAAGTCAAGAATCTGAGCCTGTGTAGTTACGTCAAGGCCCGTGGTAGGTTCATCAGCTATCAGGAGAGATGGATTCGTTGAAAGTGCAAGTGCGATCATCGCTCTCTGCAGTTGTCCACCACTCAGCTCATATGGATATGAGCCTATACGTTCTGATGGATTCGGCATTCCAACACGCTGCAGCCAGTCCACGGCCTGCTCATTAGCCTCAACCTTCGAAATGGGTTTGTGGAGACGCAGGGCCTCGACCATTTGATTGCCAATTGTGTGGACGGGGCTGAAAGCAGACATGGGTTCCTGGAATATCATCGATATGCCACCGCCCCTGATCGAACGGATTTCACTTCCATTGGGAGGAAGTCTCAAAATATCAGTCTCAGTGGCAGTTTCTTCGCCTTCGGCACGCTGGTGGTACAAAACTTCCCCACCGGCGATACGGCCTGGGCGGCCTATAAGTTGCAGGATCGAACGAGCTAAAACACTCTTACCGCAGCCACTTTCACCGACGATACCCACCGTCTTCCCTTCAGCGACGTCAAAGGACACACCATCTACCGCCTTTACAACCCCGTCGGGGGTTGAAAATTCGACATACAAATCACGTATTTTCAGCACCTTGCGATCTGGCTGTTTATCGGCGTTAATGATTGTGCCTTCTGCTTTGTTTGTTTTGACCATAGTTTGCTTCAGTTTGAAACCTCAACGCCCCTAGGAAGTGCTTGAGTACGGGTCCGCAGCATCTCGCAAACCGTCACCCATAAAGTTAAGGGCTAGAATCACAACAATCACAGGTAATGCCGGCAACATCAACCAAGGGGTCAAAGCTATAGAGTGGACGTTTTGTGTAGCGTGCAACAGAACGCCCCAGCTTATCGCCGGTGACCGTAAACCCAATCCAAGAAAACTCAATGCAGTTTCACTGATGATCATAGCCGGTATTGCCAGTGTGGTCGCAGCAATAAGGTGGCTAAAAAACGATGGCAACATGTGACGGAAAACGATCCTTTGCCATCCAGCTCCCGACAGCATCGCTGCGGTCACAAAATCTTCTTCCCTCAGAGAAAG
The DNA here is from genome assembly GCA_905614375.1 of uncultured Dehalococcoidales bacterium. Next base: position 10,000 of record CAJQSP010000013.1, read on the forward strand.
AAATTTTCCTCTAACCACCCGGGCCAAATCGGTCCAGGCGAACAGAGAAATGATAATGGTGATCGCAAAATAAATTTGGAGCACGCCCCAGTCCCGAGGGAGGATTCCTGCCAAAACCAGCCAAATCGGTATGGTCGGTATCGCTCGGAAAATTTCAACTGAGCGCTGTATGACGGTATCGATAACCCCACCGAAATAGCCTGATATGGCTCCGAGAGAAACGCCAAGTATCAGAGTCAATGTAACGCCGACTAGGCCGATAGACAGTGAAAACCGAGTACCGTAGACGATTCGTGAAAAAAGACCTCTGCCCTGTACGTCAGTCCCCAATGGAAAAACCAGACTCTCGTGGCTCCTTGTTGAATCTCCCACTCCTATGAGATGCCGGTTGCTGTGAAGAAGTCCCAGAAACTTGTATTCAAACCCTCGCGCAAAAAATTGCATTGGAATCTTTTCAGAGCAATCTTCGTCGAATGTTTTTTTCAACGACACCGGATCACGCTTGCCAATCATTGCACACACGTATGGTGCTGGCTTCAATCCGTCAAATACATGAATACTCTGCGGTGGCATCAGCGACCGTTTTGCATCTGTTTCGACAGGGTCATTAACGGCAACAAATTCCGCGCCGAACGCCACAAGGTAAAAAAACGCCACTATGACAGCCGAAATAAGGGCGAGTTTATGCCGTCGAAAGCGGGCCCAAACGAGTTGCCTTTCCGAAGCCAGTTTTACATCGCGGGATTCGCTGTTTTCTAAGTTATCGGCAGTCAAAACTATCTATCCCTGCCTAATTCTAGGATCTAAAACACCAAGCAGAATATCTGAGATCAAAGTCCCCACAACAGTCATAACCCCCACAAGGAAAATTATCGCACCGGCCAGTTGCAAGTCCTGTTCCAAAAGAGACGTCAACAAAGTAGGTCCAATAGTTGGAAGGCTTAACACCACCGACACGATAACGCTTCCAGAAATCAGGAACGGGAATAGGTACGCCGTCAAACTGACCGCGGGGTTCAGCGCCAACCTGACCGGGTATTTCAGGATCAGACGCCACTCAGTGAGGCCCCTTGCGCGTGCAGCAACTACATATGGCTTGTGCAGCTCATCCAGTAAGTTCGCACGTACGATCCTTATGAGGGACGCTGTTCCTGATGTTCCGAGAACAATAATCGGTATCACAAGGTGTTTTGCCAGATCCCATATGCGGGGCAGACTCCAGGGAGAATCCACATACTCTGGTGAAAACAGCCCCCCCATGCTCACTCCAAAAAACACAAACCCAAGCCACAGAAAAAGCAATGCTAGTAAAAAATCAGGGACAGCAACACCGATAAATCCCAGGGTGGTAAAAGAATAGTCCGCAAATGAATATTGCCTCACCGCCGATAATATTCCGATCGGTATAGCAACCACCCAAATAAACACAACGGTCGCCCCTGCGTACAACACGGTAAGCAGCAGTCTTTGGCCCAATATGTCATTTACCGGGGCACGCTGCGCAAACGAGTAGCCGAGGTTCCCTCGCATCATGTTCCCGATCCAGCTCAGATACTGCAGATGAGGGGGCTCATCCAGGCCAAAATAAATTCTGAGGTTTTCGATTTCTGCCTGTGTAACGTTTTCACCTTCCATCTGCAGGGCAATCACCTCGGACGTGACATAGTCGCCCTTGGGAAGCTGAATGAGAATAAATGAGACCAGTGAAAGCGCCCATATGGTGATCAGACCTATGCCCATGCGTTTTGCGAGATAAATCCACATTATCGGAAATTAACCTTGATCCATTCATCGGTCGCACAAGAAGTGGTCCAGCACACATCCAACCTCAAGTGAACGCATCCAGACCGTTTAGTGTAATTCGGTTTCGTACGAACATATAAGTTCGTCCTCAAATGCGGCCGATTCTTCATCAAGACCATCGATGGAACTCCGTGTCCCGGCGTACTAGACGTATGCCGGGACACGGGATTTCCAATCTCATTATCCGAAACCGTATCTGGGACTACCGCTCCTGAGTTGCCAGAGAAAGGGTCTCGATAAACGCATTCCCGGGAGTGCCTCCAAATACGCTGAATGGAAGCGGATATGGCAGGTTGCGCACGTAGTTTTTAACTATGCCCACACGTTCTGCCGCCCCGGTCACCGTGCCGATATACGGAACGTTGTCACAAAGTGCGTTCACTCCCGACTGAACGTCATCTATACGTTCTGCAGGACCTTTAGCAAGAGCAGCGTAGTAATCGTCGACCATACCGACTATCCACTCGGGACCACCGTATTCACTTGCAGTCGGATTGTCTGCCCATTGTTTTGCCAGGGGAGCCCAGCGTGTAGAAGGCAATAAACGACTTTCGAGAACAGGGAAGAATGGACCAGTAACGTTGATCTCTCCCATGTGCTCGTTACCAGCCTCTATCTCACCCAGCAAGGACTTCGATACAGGCTGGACCTGCAGGTCGATCCCGACATTTTCTTTCCACATCTGTGAAATCATTTCACCGAACTCGGAATGATCAATGTGGTAGTTCGTCGGGGCAACCAATTCGAGAGTCAAACGTTTT
>CAJQSP010000014.1 GCA_905614375.1 uncultured Dehalococcoidales bacterium
AGCAGTATCGAGGCAGTTAGGGAATACCTCGATACGCCAAGGCGACGCGAAAGTTTCTAGAAAATTGACTGTCCACTACAGATTAGGCGCTCCGCCTGTATCTGATGGCCCAGTCACGTGGGTCAGGGATGGATTCCAGGAAACAGAATCACAAGTGATCGGCGACATTCAGTCCTCGAATCCTGATGGGACGACTATTCACGTCTTTATTCCTAGTAGTCACATGAACGATCTACACCAGTCGATCGCTTCAAGGGAGGCTGCTGAAAAAACATTAAGCTTCATGGGAAGTCAGTCTACAGACGACGGTAGAGAGGCTGAAGCCGCTATGACGTCTCGAAAATCCATCGCAGAATCACGAGCCTCAAACGCAGTTACTGAGGTCACTGCACAAGCACGAACATTCCTTTCTGGGGGGCAGGAGCTCACAGGTACGAGTTTCGCAGAGGATGTTGGTTCTGCGCTTACTGCTGTCTTAGTAAGGCTCTTTCCTAGTTTTCAAGTCGGCGACTCGTCTAGTTGGGGACTGGTATGGAGCCGAGCTAAACAAGGAAGTCCTTCAGCGTTCGACGCACTCGGTTATCAAGGTGACCCGGATAAACATCCTGTTGCCACACAAGTAATTAATTCGATCGGCTCAGGGAAAAAGGGTCGAGAACTAGTAGATAAATTTACGGCAGTTCCATTTGGTTGGCCAAAAGATGCAATTGATGCCACTCTCGCTACGTTACTGGTAAGCGGTCATCTTTCTGCCCGTCTAGGCGGACAACCGACTTCCTTGGGGGAGTTGAACCAGGCAAAAATAAGCCAAGCTGACTTCAGGGTGCAGAATCCAGTACTCACTACTCAACAGAAAATAAAGATCCGTTCGCTATTCAGGGCCGCTGGACTCCAATCACCACCGGGCGAAGAAGAGCAAGCCGCACTTAGCTTTCTAGCTAAAGCAAAAGAGTTAGTTGCTGGTACTGGTGGCGAACCACCGGCTCCACGGCCAGTTGAGGCGAAAGAGTTGGCCGATCTCGAAGGTAAATCGGGGAACGACCTACTTTTTGATTTGTCTTCTTTAGTAGATGATCTCACCCCGAAAATTGGACAATGGACGCAGACCGCCTCGCTCATATCGGAACGGTCAGTGGAGTATTTTGCGACCGTCGAAATGCTCGAGGCAGCAGAAGGGTTAGACACCGCTTCCGATCTGTCCAATTCTCTCGACGCGATAAAGCAGAATCGGTCGTTGCTCCTCGATCCGAATCCAATGGCCTCAATTAAAAGCACAGTTTCGACTTCATTGAGAAGTGCTCTGAGTGACGTACACACGCGATATTCTGAATCATTTAAAGAGCAGTCAGAGAAGTTGAACAAGGATCCTTCGTGGATTAAAACTCCTGAGGCGCAAAGAACTGAGTTTCTTTCTCAGGTGGGGCTTAGGGAGCATGCGATCCCGAACTTGACGTCTGATGAAGATCTGATGGAAGCATTGAAGAGTCGAAGCCTAGAAGGCTGGAAGTCTGAGACTGATGCACTTATTCCGAGATTTGAGCAAGCTCTTGCACTTGCAATAAAAGCGCTTGAGCCGAAAGCAAAACAGGTGTCACTCCTCAGGACGACCATCCGAACTGGTGACGAGCTCGATTCTTGGCTGACAGACGCAAGGAAACGTGTCGAAACTGCCCTGAACGACGGTCCAGTAATACTCTAAGAAACGAGGATCGTCATATGGGTTTAAGCCTGGACAAGGACGTTCGAAATCAGTTAGCACGAACGACACTTGCTGCCCGTGGAGTTGCGGAAACGGCTGCTAAAGCCGCCCTTGAGAACTTTGCTGTTCACGAAGCTAAGTATCGTGATCACATGTCAGGTGAGCAGAGATCGCTGCGTAACCGCCTTCGGGCCCGTGGACGCTCAGTTGGTGATGTGCTCGATCGCACGAACGACACCCAAGAGATCCCTCGCCTGACAGAACTGGTCGCCTATGAGAACTGGCACAGACTGCTGTTCACTCGGTTCCTTACCGAAAACAATCTTCTTATTACTAATGCTTCCCAGGGTAGCGTCCCGATAACGCTAGCTGAGTGTGATGACCTCGCACCTGATCTAGGTGCCAAAGACGGACTTGATCTGGCGTGTCGTTTTGCAAGTGAGATATTGCCAGGTGTATTTCGTAAAGACGATCCTGCGTTAGAAGTTCCTTTAGCGATCAACGATCGAGTGGAACTTGAACGCCTTCTTAACTCGATTCCGAGCGATGTGTTTATAAGTACTGATGGTCTTGGATGGACCTATCAGTATTGGCAGGCTGAAAAGAAAGACGCGGTTAACGAATCCGGAAACAAAATCGGAGCCGATGAACTACCAGCAGTAACTCAGTTATTTACTGAGGACTACATGGTTGAGTTCTTGTACCACAACACCATTGGTGCCTGGCATGCAGGCAAGGTAATGGCTACAAATCCTAGCCTTGCAGAAACTGCACAAAGCGAAGATGAGCTCCGTCAGGCAGTGAAACTCCGGTCACAAGGTGGCTATGACTTCGACTATTTGAGGTTTGTTAGAGAAGCCCAGGACGGTGACGAAGAAGACAACCCGACCGGCCCATGGCGCCCCGCATCAGGGACGTTCGAAGGCTGGCCCAAGACAGCGAAAGAGTTAAAAGTCCTCGACCCGTGCTGTGGTAGCGGTCATTTCCTGGTTGAGGGCTTTGAGTTGCTGGTACGTCTCAGGATGGATGAAGAGAGACTCAATCTTGAAGACGCAATCAGAGGAGTCTTAGCCGACAATATCCATGGACTTGAGATCGACCCACGGTGCACCCAAATCGCTGCCTTCAACGTTGCTCTGGCTGCCTGGAAGCTAACCGGAGAACCGATCGAGCTTCCGCCTCTACACATAGCGTGTTCCGGACATGGTGTTGACTCAAGTAAATCTGAATGGACGAAACTTGCCGGTGATGATGACAACCTGAAGTTCGGGATGGAACGTCTGTACGACCTGTTCAAGCAAGCTCCGGAGTTGGGATCGTTGATCGACCCGAACTTTATTGAACATCCGATGTTTGATGCTGACTTCGCAGAACTGCAGCCTTTGCTGCAGCAAGCGCTTAGGACCGGCACAAATGGCGCAAGCGAAACAGAACGTGCAGTTAGCGCTCAAGGAATGGCAAAATCAGCTGAGTTACTCGCTTCGAAATACACATTGGTGATCACGAATGTGCCGTATCTCCGGCGCAGCGCACAGAACAAAAATCTAAGTGAGATAGGAGAGAATTATTACAGTAACTCAAAACCCGATCTAGCAACAATGTTTTTGGAAAGGATCGATCAGTGGTTGACGGAAACTGGGACCTGTGCCGCCGTAACTCCTCAAAATTGGCTCTTCCTTTCGAGTTACCGACGATTGAGAGAAAGACTGTTGCAAGAACGTGTGTGGAATTTTCTTCCGCGTCTCGGGACTAGGGCATTTTCTGAAATATCAGGTGAAGTTGTCAGTGTTGCATTGCCTATCATCACTAAAACGGCACCAACTAGTAGAACCATGATCGCTGGACTGGACGCGTCGTTCTCGTCCTCCCCCGAAGGAAAATCAGAGGTTCTTCACGGGACTCATATGCCGAAGTCTTTAACTCCACACGCAAACGCTTCAATACGGATAGTCAGTCAGACGAGTCAACACGAACAACCTGGGCTGCGCATTGACGTTTGGAGTGAATTATCCACCAATGGAGTTCAGTTGCGGGCTTTCTGCAGTCTCCACGAGGGAATGTCTCGAGGAGATACTGGTTATTTCGATTCGAATTTCTGGGAACTTGAAGGTATTGACACAAGTACGTGGGACTTTCTGGTCAATTCTCCGAGCGAAGTCGGGCCTTTCAAAGGTCGGGAGTTAGTGATTCGATGGGAAAAAGGCGAGGGAATGCTTTCAAGGTCGGACGGTGCGCGGATAACTGGATACAAAGCATGGGGTACTGACGCGGTATTCGTCGCTCGTACTTCCCAGCTCAAAGCTACGCTATCTTCCGGAATTATGCACGCGCAAAACGGTGCAGTGCTCCTGCCAAACCGAGAGGAAATGTTGCCCTCGCTTTGGGCGTACTGTGAAAGTCCGGAATTTCCTGAGGCGGTTCGAAAACTAGATCAAAAAATCATCGTTGCTAGCGGAGTGTTCTTGGACTTGCCATTTAACCTCGAGCATTGGCAGAAAGTTGCCGGAGAAAAATATCCAAACGGACTTCCTGAGCCTCATTCGGACGACCCAACTCAGTGGTTGTTCCATGGTCATCCTACCCCGGCCGAAGAAGCGACCGTGCTGCAAGTTGCCGTTGCTAGATTGCTCGGTTACAAGTGGCCAGCTGAGCAAGACTCCGAGATGCGTCTGTCAAATGAAGCTCGTGACTGGGTAGAGAGGTCAGGTGACCTGAATCAATTAGCTGACAACGACGGTATTGTTTGTCTCCCTGCAGTTATGCGTCAGCAACCTGCAGCACCAAGACTCAGGGAGTTCCTTAGCGCTGCATTGGGTACTGCGTGGAACTCTTCGTCTGAGCGTGATCTAGTTTCAGCAACTGGATCGAAGAAGACCACTCTTGAGGATTGGCTCGCTGAAGACTTCTTCGATCAACACACGAAACTCTTCCACAACCGGCCTTTTATTTGGCATGTATGGGATGGTCGAAAAGACGGATTTAGTGCGCTAGTCAACTATCACAAGCTCGACTACTCCGGTCTTCAATCGCTCACTTATACATATCTCGGTGAATGGATCGCAAGGCAAGATGCAGATGCGAACGCTGGAAAACCAGGTGCAGCTGAGCGACTCGTTGCGGCGCGTGAGCTTCAGACCGAGTTGGCCAGGATCCTCGAAGGTCAAACACCTTACGATATCTTCGTCCGGTGGAAGTCGACCAATGAACAGTCTGAAGGGTGGCGTCCTGATCTTAACGACGGCGTTCGGCTAAACATCAGACCATTTATGAGTGCCAAGGATGTAGGGAAGAAGGGTGCGGGAATCTTGCGAGGTAAACCCAACATCAAGTGGGGCAAGGATCGTGGGAAGGAATCTGAAAGCTTAAGAACTAAATCCGAGTATCCATGGTTCTGGCACGAGGCGGAACCTGGATCAGATCCCGAAGGTGATAGTGAGTTCACTGGGAACCGCTGGAACGATGTGCATTTGACACTTGGGTTTAAACAGGGAGTTACGACAACGGCATGAGCCCAATCAACGGCACAGTTCTAGGCCTTTTGATCGAATCGATCGAATCGGCTTCTGATCACAATAGGCATGATTTGAATGCTCCGATTGCAACCATCTGGACAGATGGCGACCGCGATTGGGCGGATGTAATCGACACTATCGCCAAATATGTCCCTGAATTGATGGTGTTGGACGATGATTTCGAGAGTGATTACTCTGGATCGGCGACGAAGCTACGATACCTATTAGGAAAAGTTGATTCTGAACAACATCCGATAATTTATGTCCCAGGGGTAAACCGCCAGACGTTCCGGAGTATTACAGGATTCCCTGAGTTTGCTAGGCACCTTTACGCTCTACAGTTCCGATCGGCGATGTGGACTCAGAAAAATGGCAAGGATTGGACGCCACTGGCTTTTTTGGGCTCGTCAGATGGTGGACTGAAACTTGACATCGCTGGTGACAGGGCGACCAATGATGCACTTGTAGGCCAGTTAAATCACGTACTTAAAACTGCCGTGACGGATTTGAACCGCGGCAGGCTTGAAGCCAAAGATTTTCACGATCTTGCGTTGGGCGATCCGATAAGAAGCATGTTGCAATGGATTTCGTCAAATGGAGCTTCAAAGCAAGAAATGGACGACGAATCATGGACTGCTTTTTCGAGTATTTCGCCGCAGTTGTTTGGCATCGATCCAGACACGGATGGAGTGATAACGGCAACCACTAAGCTTGCGGAGGGAACTGGAAAATGGGACGAAGTGTGGACTCGCTACTACGAGGCACACTCTTCATATCCAGGTGTACGTGATCAATTGTCTTTGGTTCAGCCAAAAGATATGTTCGACGAAAACCCTCGAATTCCAGCGAACAATATTCGTCTGGAATCCCTACTGGGCGATGAGTTGAGTGCACTGTCGGATCTTGACCGATTGGCGGCAACAGCCCAACTGAATCTGCTCTGCGATCAACACGTTATCCGTTCAGAGTCGCTGTTTGCTGAATTAGGCGAAGCTCCACTTGCTCAAGCTACCGTCCATTTGAAAGATATGCTTGCTGGCATTCAAGTGGGGGTCAGTGGAAACGCCTGGGAGGCCATCGCGCAGAGTTACATCGACCATGCGTGGCGGATTGATTCTAGTGTCTGGAAAGCCATGGCCTGCGCGGTTACGGCGCAAGACACGAAAACTTTGTCTGTGGCCGTTGCATCCGTGTATCTGCCCTGGTTAGAAGAGCTTGCAGATCGTGTCTCAACGATCATTGATAAGTACCCAAACAAAGGACCAAAAGATGCTAAGGTGCTTGATTCTGATGCAGGCACCGCAGTCCTGTTCGTTGATGGACTACGGGCGGATTTAACTTTAGATCTTCAGTCGTACCTTACGCGTGACGGCTTTGACACCAGTTTGGAAATATCCTGGGCTGCTCTGCCAACTATCACTGCAACATCAAAACCTGCTTGGAACCCTCTTGCTCAGAAATTAAGCGGAGAGACTATCGAAGATGGTATGGAACCGCGGGTTGCCGATGGAGGCGGGAAAGCAAGGTCTGACGTGATCAGAAAACTCACTGCGGATTCTGGATGGGCGTTCCTAGAAAATGACTCAGTTGATGGTAACGACCGCACTGTGTGGACCGAAATCGGAACGATAGACAGCAGTGGGCATGATAAGCATACGAACCTCGCGAAAAATCTGCCAAGTGAACTCGATACGATCAAGAGACGAATTTCTGATCTACTAGAGAACGGATGGAAAAAGGTCATAGTTGTTACTGATCATGGATTTGTTTATGCCCCTGGTAGGTTGCCCTCCGTTGAGCTTCCAAAGCATTTGACCCAATCAAAATGGGGAAGATGTGCGCTTGCAAAACCAGGTGCTCAACACGGCTTCACTGAAGTGGATTGGTTCTGGGGTGGTGGACACTCAATAGTCTTGGCGCCAGGGATTTCGGCGTTCAGGAATGGGCTAGAGTACTCGCACGGCGGACTGACATTGCAGGAATGTCTGACTCCGATCTTGACTGTGACGGCCACAGACAACGGTCAGTTTGCACAATTGTCTAAATTATCCTGGGTTGGGTTACGCTGTCGAATAGAAACCACGGGAGTTATTGCTGGGTATTCAGTTGATATACGACTGACACCAATGGACAGTGGATCTTCCATGTCAACCGGATCTAAGACGCTCGATGAACAGGGCAAGACTTCATTAGCCGTTGTTGATGATCTCAATGAGGGTAAAGCTGCTTACATCGTCCTTGTCGACGATAATGGGACTGTAGTCTCACAATTGGCGACAATCGTCGGTAAAGAATAAACGAGGAATAAATGGCACTTGACGCCCTGGATATCAAAGCTGCTGAAGCATTCGATGGTCACATCGTGCGTAAGGATCTCGTGCGCCAATTTGCACGACAGTATCCGGTACCAACATATGTTGTGGAATTCTTACTTGGTCGATACTGCGCAAGCGTCGACGAGACTGAGATTGAGGAAGGATTGGAGATAGTTGAACGCCAGCTGTCTTCTCGAACTGTCAAGGCGGGTGAGGAAGAACTTTTTAAAGCTCAAGCCCGAGAAACAGGCAGTACTCGCATCATCGAGCTCATCACTGCGAGGCTTGATGTTAAGACAGACTCGTATCTGGCTACTCTCCCAAGCATTCAACTTCGCGACGTTCGGATAGGCTCCGATCTTGTTAACCAGCATGAACGGATGCTAACCGGCGGATTCTACGCCGAGATAGAGCTGAGCTACGATCCGTTTATAGCTGAGGAATCTAACGGCAGGCCGTTTGGGATCTCTTCAATTCGTCCTATTCAGCTTTCAAGTAGAGACGTTATAAATACCCTTGCTAAGGGACGTCAGTCGTTTTCCACGGAAGAATGGAAAGACTTCCTGCTTCGTAGCATTGGCATGGAACCGATGTCACTTTCAGTCCGTGAGAAGGAAGCCATCTTTCTAAGAATGGTTCCTTTCGTAGAACGGAACTACAACATGGTAGAACTGGGTCCGCGAGGCACAGGTAAAAGTCACCTTTTTCAACAGATCTCGCCCTACGCCCATTTAATATCTGGCGGTAAAGCTACCGTTGCTCGTATGTTTGTGAACAATGCAACCGGACAACGCGGGTTGGTTAGTCAGTACGACGTCGTCTGTTTTGATGAAGTTACCGGTGTCTCTTTCGATCAGAAAGATGGCGTGAATATCATGAAGGGCTATATGGAGTCGGGTGAGTTTTCTCGAGGAAGAGAAAGCATCAGAGCCGATGGTGGGATAGTCCTAGTAGGAAACTTCGACGTCGACGTGCAGCAACAGCAACGTATTGGTCATTTGTTTGGCCCGCTGCCTCCAGAAATGCGAAATGACACCGCATTCATGGACCGTATTCATTCATATATTCCTGGCTGGGATGTGCCGAAAATGAGCACGGAATTGTTTACTGATCGGTTTGGTCTCGTTAGCGATTTTTGGTCTGAATGTATGACCAGGCTTCGAGATCAAAGTCGCGTTGGAGTCCTCCAGAACAGAGTCATCTTCGGTGGAGCTCTTAGTGGTCGTGACACAACGGCCGCTCAAAAAACAGTTTCGGGGCTACTAAAACTATTGAGTCCAGATCCCGAGGCTTCGGTAAGTGACGAAGATCTCGAGTGGGCCGTTCGACTTGCTCTGGAAGTACGAAGACGTGTTAAAGAACAACAGAAGCGAATAGGTGCGGCCGAGTTCCGCAACACGCAATTCTCATACACATTTTTAGACGAAGGGATCGAGAAATTTGTAGGAACCCCAGAACTTCAAAGCTCTTCCACCATTGGGGCTGATCCGCTGCCGCCTGGAGAAATTTGGACAATAGCGTCACCTAGTGAGGGTGAATTCTCAGGGTTGTTCAAGGTCGAGATCACCGAAGGACCTGGGACCGGAGTTAAAATTCTCAACCGACCAGCTCCCGCTCCTTTTTCAGAAAGCGTCAGAACGGCTGAGCAAAATCTCTATGCCCGAGGTGTGGATCTTGTTGGTGATAGAGATCCACGATCACACGAATTTACGGTGCAACTCCGGGCGTTTGATGCCGCCAAGAACGGTGCGCAAACCGGAGTAGCGGTGGCCCTCGCAATGAGTACAGCTATTTTGGGTAAACACCTCAAGGCTGGGCTCGTTGTCGCGGGTGGAATAACCCTTGGTGGATCAATAGAGTCTGTTCACGATCCGGTTTCATTGGTCGAATTGGCTGTAGAAAAAGGTGCCGACTCAATATTGATGCCAGTAAGTTGCAGGCGTCAGCTAATTGATCTTTCAGATGAAATGGCAACCAAGGTCGACGTTCAGTATTACGCCGACCTTAAAGAAGCATTGCTCAAAGGAATGCTCGAGTAATTGAGCCGAATCTTCGTCAGGCCATCTGTTTCGTTATTTGTGTGCGAAGACGTCTCCGATATCTCGTTGCAAGTGAGCGAATATGTCGAAACGCTCGGATATGGCCGTGGAAGTTAGCTGTCGGGCGTACCGCGACAGTATGTGAGCTTGTCCGAGCCTTTTTGGCTCGACTAGAAGGGAATTCTGTTGACTCAACGACAAAATCATAGTCACACCCAAGATTATGGAGAGTTGTTCGGTCGTCTCTGCCGTTATTACCTTGACTGTATTGACGAGGAAGATTCACGAGGGTTGAGGTTTCGCCTTGATCAACTCAACCGTTCATATATTTCTCCGTTTGACGGAGAAGAGTTGTTGCTCTCTCCTCCAAATCCTACCCTCGAATTTAAGTTGAACGACAAGCCTGTTGATCGATGGATGAATCAAGGGGCGATTCAGGCTGGTGGGAAGGAACAGCTGTTTTATGGGTATCCATTTGTCATCGATGCGAGCGACTCAATTGCGCCTTTGTTTTTCATTGAAGTGCAGATGGAAATTACGGGCCCGCAATCCTATCGACTATTGAAACAAGACACGGGTGGAATCCACCTCAATCACCATGTGTTCAAAAACCACAGATTTTCATCGGAAGAGTTGAGCTATATCCAAAGAGAACTAGAGGCTGAGTTTGGTTCATTTGAAGCTCGTGTTAGACGAGCCGTCCAAATACTAGGTGCGAATTATGGCAATCTGAGCTCGGCGCGGATCGCTGCATTGCCGAGACGAGGTAGCGGACGAATCGGCCTGGTCAACCGTCCATTTTTGTTCCGTAGCCAGCGAAGTTTATTCAACATTCATTTGGGGCGTGAGCTTTCTGTCTTATCTCGCTATAAAAACCTTCAGTCTCAAGTACTAGGTACATCCCTAGAAAGATTAATTAGAAGTACTCCAAATTTCACTGACGTGTCTGAGGATGATGATTCGAGAATATTAGAAGTCGCTCCACTGGACGCACATCAGAGGGCTGCCACTGACAGCGGACTTTCGCAGCCGCTCACGGTAATCACTGGACCGCCAGGAACCGGAAAATCTCAAGTTGTAATTGATTTGCTGGCATCGAGTGCGCTGTCGAACCGATCTGTACTTTTCGTTAGCAAGAATAACAAGGCAGTCGATGTGGTTCGTGAAAGATTATCTGAGCTTCTTACTGATGAATCTGATTGGTCGATGCGACTAGGCAGTATGGAAAGAGTGAATGAAACACGGAGGGAGCTCTTTAAACGAATAGAAGCGCTTGACAATGTTCCGGATTCTAAAGATGCGATCGCCAGTGCGCGAGAAAGAATGACGTCAAGTACAAGAAAAGTCGATCGGATCATGGATAAAAGCCGTGATTTTCGAGAGTTCGACACGCAGCTGCGTGAAGCTGAAATAGAAAAGCTACGGTTAGAGTCTCAATTACCTAGTTCGTGGACCGATACGCTAGGTAATGACGGCATCGAAGCTGAGATATCGCTTGATTTCGTGCGAGACAAAACTGAAGTAGATGCGTTAGCGGGTGAGTCCCCAATTGGGCTCTTATTGGGAGTGAAAAAATTCTTACTTGGCGAACGTTTGATCCATCGACTTTACTCAAAATTTGTTGAGCACATCCAGTCGGTTCCAGACCCGATTCGAACAGAACTGGCGTCTCAGCTACTCGCTGATCTTTCAGCGATTAATCTTTCAACTGCCTTCGCACGCGTATCGCTTTACTACCAATGGCTAAAGATGGAAAAAAGACATAAAAAACTTTTTGAATCTCTATTATCTATGCCTACTTCTTCTCAAGTTGTAGAGCGACTGGAAATCGAAAAGTCCGAACTATCCGAATCGTCATCGAGGTTTCTTGCACTTAAATGGACTGATGGTCTGGCTGCCAGTAAAAATATGGTAGTGTCTGCGGCTCACGAATACTTCCGCCAGGCTCAACTAATGCGAAGCCCAAATGATGGGAAGAATTTCAAGTCACTTCTTCGAAGCTTTACTTCTTCGGTATCCCGGCTACAACAACACTTTCCAATATGGGTGATGACTAATCTATCCGCTGGCCGATCACTACCTCTCCAACCCGGCTTGTTTGATCTTGTCATAATCGACGAGGCAAGCCAGTGTGACATTGCATCCGCTATACCACTTCTATTTCGTGCTAAACGAGCGGTGATCATCGGTGATCCTCAACAGCTGCGACATATCAGTAATATTCTTCCTGAACTCGAAGAATCGTTCGCAAGAAAGCAAAACTTAGAAGGAATGAGACCCTTATGGTCTTATTCAGACTCGTCGATTTACGACCTTGGAAGTGCCACCACGACTGCTAACGGTTCACCGCCGATATTTCTCTCGGACCACTATCGCTCGCATCCGGACATTATCGAGTTTTCTAACCAGGCCCTGTACGAATCCTCGTTGTTAATTCGGACCGACATTTCGGCATTGTTGAAAAAATTTACTGAGAATGACCTTGGAATATTTTGGCACGAAGTATTAGGTAATGTGCCGGAAGACACTGGCAGTCCATCAAATCCAAATGAAGTGACTGCAGCAATGTCATTGCTTGGACAGTGGGTTCGAAATGGTCTCCTCGATGACAGAAGTATCACAGTCGGTATAGTGACGCCTTTTCGCCGTCAGAGTGATCTGATTCAGCGTTCGATCAGCCATCAACCGTGGTCGTCTCAGATCTATGATCAACTGACGGTGGGAACCGCTCATCAATTTCAAGGCGATCAATGTGACCTGATGATTTTTTCGCCCGTCGTCGCAAAGGGTATGCGCAAGGGAACACGTCAGTGGCTTTCGAGCACTGATCAACTCCTTAACGTCGCTGTTACTCGAGCTCGAGCGGCTCTTCACGTGGTTGGAGATTCGAATTCTTGCGAAGAAGCCGGCGGATTGCTCGGCGAATTCGCAAAGTATTCACTAAGTTCGGACCGGGGAGAAGTGGACCGCCGGACTATGCAATCGCCTGCTGAAGGTCTCATGGTGGATATTCTGAATGATCTTCATCTTTGGTTTAGGCCTCAGTTTCAACTTGACCGATACGTTCTGGATTTTCTTGTGGTCAGCCCATTTGGAACCCGATACGACATCGAAATTGACGGTCGAGAGACTCACCAGCGATCCTCCACCATCGAAGCTGATCGGTTGCGTGACGATATCGTCGGATCTAAAAATATTAGGGTCATCCGAATTCCCGCTTCGTTGGTTCACTCGGACCGGGTGGCAGTTTCGGAACGATTGTCCCGCCTAGGGTGACTTATCTAGGTTCTGACAGAACCTCTTGGGATGCAAGGCATAGCGGCATCGACCGGCAGTGCTTGCAGCACCGCTTCTATGGAGCCACCTCACGTACTAAGGGCAATGGGAATCGAATCTGAAGATGCGATAGGGGCGATACGTCTGTTATTCGCTAGAAAAAAGTGATATCAAACCACCCGATTGACGAAGTTATCGAGTCAATTAATAGCTTCCTACGTTAGATAATAATATAAATTTCAAGCTGAACTTCGGTCAATTATCTATACGCATATTCAGGTACCAAAACTGAGGGTGACGTCTCAGTTCGGCGGTGGAGGAGTTAGGGCATTTTCGAGAAAATTCACTCCATATCAGCTCGGAAGTTTATTACTAGTGCCCGCCGACGACGGTATGCCCTTGTGACCTTAGATATTGGGCGAGATTATTCTCCTCCCTCAATGCCTCAAGTTCCGTCATAGGATTCTGGCGTCTCAAGAATGTCATGTTGAGGTGCAGGCCAAACTTTTCGACATCAGAACTTGCCTGGTGACCACGCTTATGCCGTTCGAATCGTTTCTGCGGGTCAAGACTGGTTTGTCCTACGTAGAGGCATTCGAGAGAGGGGTCTGCATCAGGATTAAGTCGTTGTACTCTCGTCACTTCAGAGACTGCGTCGTCAAGTTCGACTACATATACGCTTCGATTCTCTGACGCGATCGGGTTTAATACTGCCCAGCCTCGAGATCTAAGTTCAGTCGAAATTCGATCGATGCTTGAAACGAGCCCCCAACGAGTGGTGTGGTTTGTGCTGAATTCAGAGAGAACCTGTGCGCCGTGTTCACGGACAATCCTACTCGTTGATTCGTCAAAATTATTATTCGCATAAACGATGGTCGGGTTGCTCTTAAGGTGCTCAATCACAACCCGCGGCCTGCCTTCAATATATTCAGGGTTAACTCTCTGATATTTCCGACTGTACGTCGAATCTTCGGAAAGAAGAACGGTAGAAACGTATTTTCGAGGTCTACGTGTCGTGCTCAATTTATCTAGTCCTATTTCAAAAGTTATAAATTTTCCGAGCCAGAACTTCTAGTGTTCCCATGTCAAAGTGTCAAAGAATTTTTACAAATCCGGTCGGCCATCCGTCTTTGATTTCAATTGAACTGAACTCGCCATCCGATTCGTGGTGGGTATCGAGGCCGAAATCAACAATGACCGGGTCTTGGATGAGATTATTCCGTAAAGTGCTAAACAGAATATGAAGGTTAAAGTTCTCTCCGGTACCATATTCTTCGCAATCACACTACCCAAAATCACGGAGGACTGGCAAACGGCTTCTCTACGAACGGTTTTGGCGTGAACGAAAGAGTACCTTGAACCTGTGATCTAGCTGCCCGTGGACGGCCAATAGAAATTTGAACTTGAACCTTGATAGTAGGCCGATTTCAGCCTCGCGAGGTCATGCTCCCACTCGCCAATACCGTGCCGGTACTTTTCCGCACCACCTACCTGAGTTTTACGAAGCCTGATGTGGTTGGAAATTGTCCTAACGACCTCTTCCAGTCCAAGCCTTGGTACAGCCACTACGCTGAGAACCAACCACCGTTCTGGTCTCGACATTCCCGATATTTTATATCCAAGCTTGAGGAGATCGGTTTCTGACTTGAAATCCCCTTCAGATTCATTGGTTCCAGGGGATTCTGTGGCATCAGTGCCGGGCCACCGAAATGACTGCAGCGAGTGCAGGTAACTCATTCCCGGGTGCGAGTCTCTGGATCGATTGAGAAGGTTCACGTGATCTGTCCACCAGTCGTATCCGAATAGAACCAGGTCCAGGAATCCGTCCTGTGGCAGGAATGAAGTTCCTTCATGCCTTGCGTCGACAGCGTCAGATATCTGCTGTTCTTCGAAATCTTCCACGCCAAGAACGACAATGTCCGGTACATCGACGGCCTCGTCAATAACTACTGTGACATCGGAGGGTAGTAAGCCCTGTAGGTCATCCACGGCAAAAGGCTCGGCACCAATGAACTGAATCGTCTTCCCTCTCAGTTTGAGCGCATGCGGCGCCACCAGCAATGCAATGCGCGCTGTGTACTCGATAACGCTTCGTTGATCGTTCTCGTTCATATTCACCTCGTTTTTAACCTGACAGCAGCATGATAGCCGAAGTTCAGAGCTGAACTTGGAGGCGCCCACGCCTTGAACAGTCGGCGCGTGTAGCACAGGTATTGCGCGCCATTTCGAAGAAACAGGCGCGCCCGCACATAAGGCGCTGACCATGCGTGATCGTGAACAGCGGTAACTATTGAATAAGGCATCGCTTGATGCTGACGCAATTTATTCGATGAATGGAAAAAGCGAATGACAACCGATCCAGTGAACGAAGCTACTCGACCAGACTGCCAGGTCTGCGGCGGAAAGTTAATTCCGTATTTGTATGGATTGATATCTGGTACTTCGGCAACGAGCTCCCCATTAAAAGACCTCGAGTATGCGGTCGGTGGCTGCGTTATCTATCCCGATTCACCCGGATACAAGTGCGCCGAGTGCGGTACGTCTTCCGGCTCGAGAGGTGAGGCTTTACTCGATCTCGGACTGGCAAAGGAAGTCACGCTCGAAGACGTTTATGAATCCTGGAATTCGGAAGACCAAAAATAAGCGTTGAAATAATTAAAGGTGCATACACATGCACGTGAGCTGAGCAGCGGAGGACAGATAATTTCAAACATTTCAGGTTGGGGCGAACTGGTCAGCAGCCGAAAAGGGTTTTAACTTCAATTGGAGGCCTCGAGGATCTACCTGCGCGAGTAAAAAGCGATTCATTAAACGTCAATATGCGACCGCTATCGCGGATCGTTATAACCGACGTGTTGTGCTCCAGTTTGGAGTGTTCGAGTCTTACTGGTGCCGGACACATCGTTCGTGGCACAACGGTCACCGAGGCGGCAGACGCGCCATTAATCGACTTCTTAGACGCTAAGAGTTGTTACTAGAAAAACAAAGGAAGCAACATTATGTCCAAAATATTTTCAGCGAGATACTACAGTAACTGCAACATGTGCTCCGGCAGGATCACACCTGGATCGAGAATCGTGCAAGTCGGTGGAGACGCTTACTCTCACATTAACTGTAATTCGAACGGTTGGACTGACACGAGACCCGGCAGGGGTGCCGCAGCTGACTTGAGTGGAGGATGGCGCAATCAAGGTGCCGGTGGCTGGCAAATTTAGGAAAAACGACCCTCGGTATTAGGAGTAATCCAAATCACTGAGGTTTTTTTCATCAATGGAATGTCCGACAGTAACGTCTGAAATTCCGCTACGATCGCCCAACTTAGGAGAATGTTATTTATGAATCAAGATCGGTTAATGGCTGACGTATTGGCACTCACTGCTGATGGTGGACGAAATGTGGGTTCACTTGGACACAAACGATCCCGAGATTTCATCGTCACCAGATTGGCTGAACTCGGCGCAAGCCAATATTCTGGCGACTCTTTTCTACAACCGTATGGACCTGAAGCGTCACGTTTATCAAACATCATTGCAACGATTCCCGGGGCTGATCCGGAGAAAGCACCGATACTGCTTGGAGCACACTACGATACCTGTGGTGACATTCCCGGTGCAGACGATAACGCTGCCGCTGTTGCGATATTGCTTGGGGTCGCAGAAACGCTAAGCAGACAGGTACGTGACCGATCCGTTGTTCTCGCGTTTTTCGATGCAGAAGAACCTCCGTATTTTCTGACTTCAAAAATGGGATCTATACGTTTTTATGAGGACCAACGCACCGGACCTGTGCATACCGCGATAATCCTCGATCTTGTTGGACACGATGTGCCAGTGAAAGGTCTAGAAGATCTACTGTTCATAACCGGGGCAGAGAGCGATCCTGGACTGGAAATGACTGTACGCCACAGTGAACCAGAATCGGGGTTACGTACTGTTCCAACCTTGAATAGCTACGTTGGAGACCTTAGCGATCATCACATTTTCAAAGAGAATGAACGTCCGTATCTCCTCCTGACATGTGGTCATTGGGAGCACTACCACATGCCAACAGACACCCCTGATAAATTAAGCATAGGCAAGATTGAAGCGGTGGCGAACTATGTGGTTACACTGACCGAATCACTGTGTAAATCGAGCTTGAACGGTCCGTTCCTTGGCAACGACTCTCTCAGCACGGAGATTTACTTCCTTGAGAAAAACATCCAGCCGACCTTGCATGATCTCGGTATATTTCTACCGCTCAAGTCACGTGCCGATATCGACAGACTTGTCAGGCTGTTGATGTCACAATTCAGTCTCTAGAACGATCTACACGATGGTGCTTGACTGAACATGCTTACACCCTAGATCACCTAAACAGCGTGTAAGCATCCATGCCATCAGACTGAGTTTTTATATCTGTGGAAATACCGTGGCGTTGAGTTCTGACAGAACTCAACGTTCCCGTTTTGCTCTACTTAGCCATCGTACGTACGTGTGGCGCGCATGCGCACCCAATAATTGTTAAGGACCGTTTGCGGTCAAGCTTAATTTAGTGAGTGTGAACCCTGGAGTTGTTTTTATGCGCCGACCTAATAAACCTTATGCAGAATCTAATGAATACGATTACCAAAATTATATTTGGAAAGATTTAGCCGAACGGATAATGAAAAAGGATGAGCATACCGCTGGTGACACAACGGTAGATGAACTAGCAGTTAGACTCGAAGCCGAGTTCGATGAGCAGATGTCAGCAGACGCTTTTATTGCTGCTGAAAAGTGGCTTAAGGGTTTCGACAAACTTATGCCGGAACTCGACGGAGTAGATATGGGGGACGAGGGTAAGGCAACCCTAGTGTTTAGCATATTAGGTGTAAATCTTATGGGGATGCTTTGTGAAGTATTAGAGGTAAACACTGAAAGAATAACGATAGAGCAAAAGAGATCTGCCACTAGTTATCTACGTGAGTTCAGCAAGATTCTCATGTGGATAGGGGCGAATGTAGACCAACTCAAAAAGGATGTGCCAAGTGTTGAGTAATAATATTTCGTCACACAAGGCGGTTTATCAGTTAGTCCTGCCAGATCAGCGGCAAGATGAGAATCGGTGGTCTGCCCCCTCCTTCTGACATGGACAACCTACCTCAAGCGTAACTTCCCTGTAATCAATTGATTTACGGGGTCAAAATAGTGACTCGAATACCGTGTACGATACAAAAATTGTTCGGAGATTGATTGAAGACCTATTAGAGGTGAAAGTATTGTCAAAACAGAGCGATCACGGATATGGCAGCTGTAAAGAAGTTCATCCAAGAATGAACCACCATCAGTTTTTGACTAATGAACACGATGGGGTCATTACAGATTGCGCTATTTTCCACGAGGGGCAAGATCACAGCACTTACAAAAAAACGTCCCAAGACAGTTTTCAACTACCCCACCCTGATACGTGGGGTCCGGGTGTAACGGAATTAGAAACCGTCTATATCGATCATATGCATCAATTGGGAGTCCTCGCCCACTTGGCAGCGCAAAGCCTATTTGGATGGGGTTGGGGCAGTAAGGGCGATTTAGGGGATATCAAGAGCCCGTTCACTGAGCACTGGGCACCACGCTTTGACGAATATCGAGACTGGCAATGGCCACTACAAGAACTTGCTTACTCTGAGCGTTTGCCTGGCGGGTGGCAACACAACTCTGGTAGTGAACAGGATGATGATGATTACGACATTCCCTATGAATTAATCTATCCGAAATTGAAAAGCGAACATTATCTGCGAGCAAGACAATTGCCATTAGAAATGCCGAGAAATGTTGACCCATATGTTGAGTCACTGCGCAGATTTCATGATGACACACCGATTTGGTATGAAGAAGAGGTATATGTCGAAGGCAGGCCATTTCCAGTAATGACTAAGGCCAATGACAAATCTCGCGAAATATTTGCTGAGCGTTTGAGAAAACAGGCCAACGAATCCATGCGTGCTGCTTTGCAAGATTCACTGATTTCGCAATTCTCGTCGATCAGATCTAGCTTCATCAGCAATCTGGCCACCTCAATAATGAGAAAAGACCCGCGTAAAATCCCGAGTGATATTAGTTTCAATTGGGGGGAACTGCGCGATGTCCCTGATCATGAAGAGTTGATAGGTATCGCAATTCGTAAATACATGGACCAAAAATTTTGGAGGAATGGTCTCAACGGAGAATTGAAATGGCTAAATGGAATCTGCAACAACGAACTGGAAATTGATGATCACACTATTCAGCGAGTCAGGGAGAATGACGCGCTAAGAAACGCTATTGCTCACTCTAGTTCCAAAGCTACTAGCGGAACATTGATCAGGGTTCCATGGTTAGATATGGAAGAAGGTGAGCGCATTCTTGTTTCATCTGAATTGATGAGATGTTTGATTCGTTCTCACGCTAACTTTTTCTCTCGTATTGCTATGAAAATCTCTGAGGAGCTACAGGAAAGATTCGTCTACGATTTCTCTACATATTCCTGTTACTGCGATGAGTCATACAAACCAGATAGCGCCCCTGACCCTCGCAGGAATGCAATGCGACACCGCTACATAATGAGTACAGACTGGCCACTAGATGGTCGCGAATTTCGAGGTGGACGATGAATTCACGAAGGGCTCGCTGAATTCGGTCAAAAGACGACGTTGTACGTCAACCGTCCGCTGGGTGTCGTAGGATTTCGTTTCGTACTCACCAAGCACTGATTACCTGAGAGAGCGATTGCCAAATGGATAATCGAAGTGAACCTAATAGCTCTGAGCAAGTCATGAGAGATCCTTTAGCAGAGGACAATCACATGGTAGTCCTCCGTAGTCCAAGCCTTAGTAGCGTAATTACTGAACCCGTTTCATCAGATCGGGAGAAATTATTAGATCAGATAACTCGAGGCTACTACTTGCGTAACGTAGACACGCATGAACCTACCGCATTCAATAGCAATTTTCATCTTGATGGAGTCGTCTCAACAGTATTTTCCGAAAGATCTTTAGCGGATGAGACCGCAATTCATGCGGCGGCCGCTCACGAGATAAAGGTCGAGACGGTGCGAATTACCGGGCTTTGGGATTTCTTCCAAGAATGTGCTTCCTGCGGATTTGAAGGAGTGTTGCTCGACAATTACTATCCGGTGACGTTCTATAACAGGTTGACGGATATGGATCGAACGATTCCCACCCTCATGTGGATGCGTTTTCCAGGCTCGACAAATGAACTTAAGGGATTCTTCTTTGGGCGCTTCGGTGTTGTAAATCCCGAATCAGGTACGACCGTAAAATGGGGTGATTACCCTAAATTTGATAAGGCATCAATCCGTCATGTGCTATTTGACAATCCATTGCCCGAACCAATCGAAGCTCATGTGATTACCGACGAACGGGTAGATGAATTGATATTTCCAATGGGCGCCAGTTTCTTGGGACCATATGTTTCTGACCCCGGCGCAATTCCTGTTTTTAGTAGTAAACAGTGGGCAGAATATTTCGCGCGTATAACTGGTTTGATGATTCACAAACAGGGGGATTTTCAACTCGCCGAGGGTTACTCCATTGTCCGAGTTGATCTATCTAAATTTTTAGATCAGGTTTTCTCAAATCATGGTCCGTTTCTTGATGTTGGACTTAATTCGCTTTGCCATCGTTACCGTCAGGGATGGTTTTTTCGTCATCAAGACAAGTGGATGCTCGAAACTATTTCCGGGGTTTGGGATGTCTTTTATGGTGATGTTCAGTTGCGTCCCGACATAAGTCCTCCCAAAGGTCACTTGGGTACAGAAGGGGAATCATCGCTGATCACATCTGGCGTAACGACCGTGGTCGAAACCCCTTTCAAACGAATCACTGGAGCAGACCGCACAGAATTGTCTGATGAAGATGCCGTTGCTGTTATCGATCAACACCTATCCGTATCATTTGAACCCCAATCTATGGCGGACAAAAAGCAAATTCCGGTGGACGCTTTCGTGATCGAAGCGTTCGAGACGATTACGGGCGAGAGCATTAGGTTGAGCACAATGGAAGATGCGAATACCGATTTAGGGTTCCTGGTGTTCCCTGATTTATTGGCTGCCGCTGCATATCTCATTCATGAGATTCTCCCCCACGACGAGAACATTCGTCTCAACGGTTATCACACGCATGCCGGGGGCAACTCACCTGGAACTGGTGACCCCGATCGTGAGTCTCGTATCACTACGAGCATTGATGCAGCGATTCGAAAAATACTGTTCAATGCGTTAGTGAATGGATATAAACCGGAACACGGACTATTTCTCATGAGGCTGATGCAAGATGCAGTTAAAACATTCGAGATAACAGAAATTGGATACTTTGGTGATTTGTTGTTTTACGGAATGGGAGACGGCTCTGATGTTTGGGATCGTGTTCTGTTCGATGACAAAACGGCAATTCAACGAATAAAATCCGCTAAGAACAAACTGGAACGTAGGCTTGAACCATCTCCCGCTCTTAAAAGCCAACTAAAAAAATCACTTGGGTCTGCCTACGATATGTTGACCGCCGAGTCTAGGGTGATCGCAGCGAGTGCACTAGAAGAGTTCAATCAAACTGGGATGAAGACTGGATACGATTATTCAGGTATATCAATGAAGGTGTCGAAGTTAATTGAGCGGGAATTAAATATTAGGATATTCCGACCTTGGCGTGATCAGATGCGCGACGTTCTCGAAAAAGATTGTGACCTGACTGAGCCGGATTCAAACGAAAGAATCGAATTGTTTCTGAACGAGTGGCTCCAAAAGCGTTCGAAGATAGGGTTGGGTGACATACGGCATTGTTTGAATGCCGTTCGAAACGTTAAAACTGCGACAACATTGTTTCAATCATTCACTCGATACATCCACAGTATGCCCGAGGGTGATTGGTTGATATCACCAGAACTGGAGTCCGTGATAAACGACATTTCAACCAAGTATAGAAACGGTGGAGTTCATGAGCATACCGTCTCGTTCGAAACGTGCCAGGAAGCTATAAATCGAATACTTTTGGGACCCCGTCCGCTTCTACAGCGTTTAATGATGGCAACTAATGTGGACTCAGAACTCTAATACCCACCCCTTGAATAGCGGGACTACTTTGAACTTAGTGGCATAATCCCCCCTCTATGGGCAGTTTCACAAATCTTATTCAACAACTACCTCCCAATAATGATGGGAAGGACTTTGAGCGTCTGTCGAAATGGATCCTTGAAACAGCACCTCAATATAAATCCTTAGTGGACCAAGTCTGGCTTTGGGATGAATGGCCGGATAAGTGGGGTCCAGATACCGGAATAGATATTGTTGCCAGGACGAAAGAAGGCAAATATTGGGCAGTACAGTGCAAAGCTTATGACCCGGAATATTCCATAACCAAATCGGATATTGACAGTTTCGTTTCAGAGTCAGCACGATCGCAATTCTCTTACAGACTGCTGATCGCCACTACCGACAGAATTGGTTCTAATGCTCGGAGAACTATCGAAGGCGTTACGCCCCCCTGCAGCACGTTGCTTCGCACTGATTTGGACTCACTACCAATCGATTGGCCAAATTCATTTAATGATTTTGGAAGTGCTGTCCCGCATGTTCCATGGACTCCAAGAGAGCACCAAAATGAAGCTCTCGAAAATATAGTTAATGGGCTACAGACGAGTGATCGTGGCAAGGTGGTTATGCCATGCGGTTCCGGGAAGACATTGGTTGCTCTCTGGGCTTCTGAGCGTCTAAAAAGTCAGTCCGTTCTAGTGCTTGTGCCATCGATTTCGCTGATGAAACAAACGATCGGAGAATGGTCTGCAAACTCTAATGAGCCAATGACGTACTTGGCAGTTTGCTCAGATTCACAAGTGACTGCGGAAGAACGTTCAGACTCAATTGTCTCTTCTACCTCGGACGTGCCATTTCCTGTAACAACAGACCCGGATCACATTGCCCGATACCTAGATTCTGCCGGCAAGAAAGTTGTATTTTCAACCTACCAGTCATCACCGAGCGTTTCGGAAGCACAGCGGATAACCAACTCGTCCGAATTCGATCTTGTAATTGCCGATGAAGCTCATCGTTGTGCAGGGCGAGTGTCGAAGACGTTTTCAACAGTGCTGGACAACACAAAAATTCCGGCATCTAAACGCATTTTCATGACGGCCACGCCACGGTATTTCACAGGTCGAGTCGTCAAAGAAGCTGATGAAGAAGACATTGAAATCGCGTCCATGGATGATCCCGAACAATTCGGTGACACCCTACATACGCTGTCGTTTTCTAAAGCTATATCCGATGATCTGTTGTGCGACTACCAGGTACTAGTTGTCGGGGTTGATGATGAGACTGTAAAAGCCTATGCGGAAAATGGACATTTCGTCACATTGGATGGAAATACCGTCACAGATGCAAAGATTTTAGCGAGTCAAATTGCCCTTGCAAAGTCGATGAAAAGACACGACTTGAAGCGAGTGCTTACTTTTCATAACAGGATCAAAAACGCCTCGGAATTCGCTGGTAAATTCCTTGAAGTTATTGATTGGATGCCCGATGAAGATATTCCGTCTGGCTTGATCGATTGTGATCACGTATCAGGAAAGATGAATGCCGGTGTACGCGCTGCGAAACTAAACACATTGAGAAATCTTGATGGGATTGATCGATCTTTAGTCACGAACGCGAGATGTCTAGCAGAGGGAGTGGATGTGCCGGCCTTGGACGCAGTCGGATTTATTGATCCTAAAAGATCTCAAATCGACATAGTTCAAGCAGTTGGGCGTGTCATGCGAACAGCTGATGATAAAACTATTGGAACCATCGTTGTTCCTGTATTCATTAATGAATCCGATGACCCTGACACCATCCTTCAAGATTCTGCTTTCGATACCGTCTGGCAAGTGATCAAAGCGATCAGATCTCATGATGAAGAGATCGCAGAAATCTTAGATCAGCTTAGGCGTGAATCTGGGAGAACAGGACAAACGATCACCACGGCTGATTTTGGCGACAAAATTATTTTTGACCTGCCCACGAAAGTAGACGCTGCTTTCTCAAACCGGCTGTCCACCAGAATTGTCGAACTAAGCACCTCGTCTTGGGAGTATGGATTCGGACAACTAAAGAAGTTTGCTGAACGAGAAGGTCACGGACTGGTTCCAAGCAAACATGTGGAAGATGATTTCAACCTTGGTTCCTGGTGCGCTAGCCAAAGGGGCGTCTATTTAGCGAGTAATCGAACTGTTTCTAATTCCCAGATCGATTTACTGGAAAGTATTCCATTTTGGGTATGGAGACTTAGAGATGGTTTATGGGATTACAGATTTAGCAAACTAGTTAGATTTGTCGAACGCGAAGGGCACGCGTTAGTTTTACTACATCATAAAGATGAAGACTTTGAACTTGGTTCGTGGTGTCAGGTCCAAAGAACGGCCTACAAATCCGGACATATTTCCAATGACAAAATTGATCGTCTTGAAAGCATGCCCAACTGGAGATGGACTCTTCCTGATGTTAATTGGAACATTCACTTTAGAATTTTGGAAAAGTTCCTGAATGAAAATGGATCGAACGTTGTTGAAAAAAGTACCGTAGTAAAAGACACGATAGCAGGGAAACTGAAAATCGGAGAATGGGCTTCAAATCAGCGTCAAGCGTATCGAAGAGATGAACTTGATCAAGATTACATTCAACAATTAGAAAGTTTAGGCACTAAATGGCAGTGGAGTGTGCGGGGATCTCTATGGGAAACGAATTTCTCAGCCTTAAACCAATTTGTTGCTAGAGAAGGCCACTCATCGGTCGCGTATGACCAAGTCGAAAACGGAGTGACGCTTGGGGGATGGGTTGTAACTCAGCGATCCAATTACCGGCGTGGAATTCTCTCTAAATCTAGAATTCAGAGAATTCAAAATACATCCGATGACTGGTCATGGAATCCGCACAAAGATTCATGGGCGGATTCTTATAAGAGCTTGCTGGCATATGTTGCGAGTGAAGATAATGTTTTTCCCTCTGCCTCAACGTCAGATTCTGAACACGAGAAAAATCTTGGTATCTGGTGTTATACGCAAAGGAAAAACTACAGTCAAGGTCTCTTATCTCAATCCAAGATTAACGAATTGGAGAAGATAGAGGGATGGATTTGGAGTAGGCAGTCTCATTGGGACAAAGGGCTAAGACATATGAAAACATTTGTTGAAAGAGAAGGACATGCTCTTGTCGCACAAACGTATAAAGAAAATGGCTACGGACTAGGATATTGGGTTAGCTTCCAACGAGGGAAATTCAACAAAGTCACCCTGTCACAAACAAAGATAGATGAACTGAACAGCCTCGGATTCATCTGGGATGCTCAAACTTACGACTGGGATGAAGGCATAGATCACTTCAAAAGATTCGTAGAGCGAGAAGGACATACTCGCGTACCTCAGGGGCTCATTAACGAACGTGGGTTTAGATTAGGTACATGGGTGACGGGTCGCCGAAGGCAGTATGCGCGCGGTGATCTTGCTCAAGAACGCATAGATGTACTAAACAGCCTTAGCTTCATTTGGGACGCTAACGAGTACGAATGGCATCAGGGATTAACTTTTCTGAAACGTTTTGTCGAGCGGGAAGCACACGCTATTGTGGCGAAACGTCACAAAGAAGAGGGGTTCAGTTTAGGTACTTGGGTTCTGTATCGAAGACAAGAATACAAACAAGGTCTTCTCTCTAAGGAACAGATAAGTGAGTTGAACAGCCTTGGGTTCATTTGGGTTGTTAACGAATACGAATGGCAACGGGGAATAACTCTTCTGAAACGTTTTGTCGAGCGGGAAGCACACGCTATTGTCCCCCAGAAACACAAAGAAGATGGTTTTAATCTGGGTGCGTGGGTATCCGCCAAAAGAAACGGATATACGAAAGGCATCCTCTCCCAGGAACGGATCGATGAGCTGAATCGGCTCGGGTTCGTTTGGGACATCCTAGAGTATAGGTGGCATCAGGGAATAACTCTGCTGAAACGTTTTATCGAGCGGGAAGCACACGCTATGGTGGCGAAACGTCACATAGAAGACGGGTATCCCTTAGGTTCTTGGGTAGACAGTAAAAGATTCCTAAACAAGGAAGGCACTCTAACTCAACAACGGATAGATGAACTGAATAAGCTCGGGTTCGTCTGGGATGTTCGTGAGTACAAGAAACAGACGAAAAACATGAATTGATTCACCGTCTAAATCTATGCCTTGTGCGGGGTGTGCAGTGCATAGTTCGGTCGTTTTGGAACATAGCTGCCCCGTAAGTGGCCTTTTCTCTTCGTGTAGTTACTCTTTTGTTAATAGGTACAGGGGTAGAACACGACACGACAGCACTACATTGATCGAGATAGAGTTCACAGGACGGTCGATACATCCTGCTCTACTTTCCTCAATGTAAAGATTCGGCATTGGATTTAGAATCTGTACACTCCGAAACAATGTAATTTATGTAATTGGCAATTTGATAAAAATAAATGGGACGCAAACTGTGATCGGAAAAATACAACGCGCTAAACTCAGAGATGTTTGGCCAAATGAAGCGCATGATTTCACTCCATGGCTTCAAGAAAATATCGAAGTACTTGGCGAAGTAACAAATCTCAAACTGAGCGCAGTTGAGCGAGAACAATCAGCTGGTAGCTTCAATGTAGATTTAGTCGCTGAGAGTGACTCAGGTCTCGTGGTCATCGAGAACCAGCTCGAAAAAAGCGATCATGATCACCTAGGCAAAGTTTTAACGTATCTTGCACAACTCGGAGCGAACACTGCTATATGGGTAGTCTCAGACCCACGCCCTGAACATGTCACCGCAATTAGCTGGCTGAACGATAGCAGTCCCGCCTCTTTCTACCTAGTAAAAATCGAAGCTGTCAGAATCGGCGATTCACCAGCTGCTGCTTTGTTCACTTTGATTACAGGTCCAAGCGAAGATTCCGCCGCAGCAAGTGAGACAAAACGGGACTTAGTGGATCGAGAAAAAGCTCGGCTTCGTTTCTGGACGAACTTACTTGAGCACTCTAAACAGAAGACAAAATTGCACTCCGGCATATCTAGCAGCACCCGCTATTGGATTGGATCAGGAGCAGGGCTTCCGGCGGGACTCGGACTGAACTACTTACTTCGTACCCATGATGCTAACGTTGAGCTGTACATTGACGGTGGAACTGATGCGGATCAAGAGAATTTGAATCGATTTAATGAGCTTTTCGCCAATAAAGAAAAGATTGAGAGCAGTCTCGAGGATGAAATCGTTTGGGAGCCCCTTGAAGGCAAAAGAGCTTGCAGAGTTTCGAGCGTAGTTGACATCGGTGGATGGAAAGACGAAGAAGTCTGGGAAGATGTGATCGAGGCTTTAGTCGACCGAATGATCCGTTTTGATTCAGCGATAAAGCCGTTTTTGAAGTAATCGATGTTGACTGACATCAGGAGTTCAGTTCATTAGGACTCGTCATTTACCGATGCTTAAAAACAGAACGCTCGGATCGATGCCTGGTTCGCCTCAAATGTTTGTCTGCATCTTGTTTAGCTTTCAACCGCTGTTTCTCGCTGGGAGTTGCGATGCTCCACCCACAGGCCGCACACTTCGCTCTTGGCCCGACACCTAACAATGATTGAGAGCCGCATCGCTTACAGTAGTTCATACCTATGCCCTGCTTTCTTTGTAGTGATCAACACGCTCTACGATGCGATAAGCAGCCTGTTTGCTGATACCGAACGCCTTGCCGATCCGGCTATACGACCAGCCCTGGTGATACCGCATGTTCCAGATATCTTGATTCCTTTTGAATTTAGGTTTTGGCATGTTGTTTACTCCTACTGATCAACCTCTGCGGTTGTCGACTCAATCACTATCGTTCAATCGTCAACAAGGGGCGGCAATTCAGGAAAAAGGAACCCCTCCTTCCTGTTGACGGCTTGTTGCGTGAATCAGATATGAATCACTCTTTGACTGGACGCAATACACGATCAGTCGCCAGGCTTTCCAAAGGCCGGTTACCGCTTCACCGATGGCGCCCTGGGCGTTCCGATTTCAACTCGGATTGCTGGACAGACCAACTATCTGGACTTGTCGAACTATTTGCGGCTATTTATCTTGCGTAGGCGTGTAAACCGAGGTTGACAACCCACTCCTTCAAATAAGTGCGGATACGAACAAAAACTGTCCGCGTAGAAGCCTCCGCAGGGCCGTGGTGGTGTCTGAGTGCAAAGTAGGCGCATGGACGCGCTTTGAGATCCGAGACTCATAGCGTGAAATCAAGTTTTTAAGCGGCGTAGGTACGTATTCAGGTGCATTCATTGGGTCAGCCAATTTCCACTGAGTCGTTTGTTTTTTTGAAATCTTGCCCGGCTGTTTCTAGCCATCGTTCGAATGCCCTTTTTGGAGCAATAAACCTGACACCAATCCGAACGACGAACGGCAGATCACCATTACGTGCGTACCTGTACGTCTGACGAATTCCCATACCTAATCGATCAGCGATTTCAGCGATCGACAGTACATCGGTCTCGGTTGACGGCATGACAAACCCCTTTGTATAAGTGACGAAATATATGCAGTTATTGACAATAATAATGACGAAATATATATTAGTCATGAAGTACAAATACTGCATATTACTAGCAAAAGCGGAAAATATTAGATGGTAAAATCTGGAAAACAGACTCGTAGACGTGGACGTAAGCACTTACAGCCGTTGCTTTTCGCACTAGCACTCGCATACGCCGAGAAAAACGGAATTGCCCCAAGCCGGATCGTTACCCGGCGTGCAGCAGAAATTGAGAGTGGCTATAACGACGAATCGGGACGTCGAACAATTCGCAATGCCTTATACGACCTAGTCGACCAAAGACCAACGTCATATCTCGAATTAGTGAAAGAAGGTCTAGGAGGGCAATTAGTCACCGGAATTAGGTTTATGAGACGCGCTGGGGAGATCGAAAGACAGCGAAGATTTAACTACCTACTGGACGAACACAAGGTTGGGCGCGCAGACGGTCCTTCTTTCGGTGAAATAGCGGATATCGCTGGGGTTGACGAGCGATCAGTACGACGGTGGGCAAAGGGAGAACAGTCAGTCAGACCAAATCACGTAATTCGTCTAATTCGCGCGTTGAACCCTGACGGAATCATTGATGTACAGGCAGCGGCACTCGTTGCATGCGAACCACTAGCGCTGATCGATCAATTCGTCGATCTTGGATTGTCACCCGATGAAGTGTGGAGCGCATGCCAGACAGCGCACGGGGCCAGACTAAAACGCATGGGGATCAGCAAGTTAGATGTTCAGGAATATCTGGGGCTAATTCCCGTTATGAGGAAGTTACTGTCCAACATCCAAAAACTTGAACGGATCGTACACGACACCCAACAGTCGACTAGTTCCAGGCAGAGAGCGCTAAGTGGCAGGAATGCCACCGCTGAACTCATCAGCCAAAAAAGAAATGACAACAATGTACTGAGAACCTGCGAGCAACGAACTCGAAAACTACTCGAAGGGGTACACACATGAGTGGAACGATAAAAAAACGAGGTAGCTCCTGGCGAATTTTTGTTTCGGGAGGGTCTGTCAACGGGAAACGAATTCGACATACCGAGACAGTGCAAGGTAGCTATCAGGATGCGCGAAAGCGCCTGAGTGCGTTGGAGTCCAGTGTCAGTTCAGGACGTTACATAGCGACTGGCATGCAATCTCTCGATCAGTTTTGGCAGAACTGGTTTCCAGCCAAACGTCAATCGATACGTCCGATGACGGCGTTGGGATATGAACGGCTTTATAAAAAGCACATTTTGCCTGTTCTCGGCAAGAAGAAAATTCAGAAGATAACTGCTTCGGAGATTCAGTCGATATTGTCTGATCGAGTCGCCTCTGGGAATCCGTCGACTGCTACCCACATCTTGCGTGTCTTACGCGTAGCGTTCAAGGCAGCCTTACGGCAAGGGCAAATCACTGTCGATCCCACAGCCGCTGTCGAGTCTCCAAAGTCCAAAAGGAGAGAGTTAGAAATTCTCTCGCCTTCCGAGTGGCAACAGGTACGCAAATACGTTTTAGAGAACGAATCTCACTTCTTAACAGCTTTCACAGTGCTAATTACGACTGGGATGCGTCGCTCTGAACTATCAGGACTCCAATGGCGAGATATCGATCTGGAACGTCGACTGATACATATCCGGCGCAGTTTTCTAGTCATTGCTGGTGAAAAACACTACCAAGACACCAAAACAGACCGATCATTCAGATCGATCGCGTTGGATGCCAGTACCGTTCACATTCTTCGCGAACATTTTGACGCAAGCGTGCATCTACAAGGAATGTTTGGTCGAGGGATCGCAAGTGACCTGCCAGTCTTCACATTGGACGGATCAACGCCGGTCCGACCTGACACTCTCACACACGCTTGGAAACGAGTCGCAAAGGCGCTCGGACTGAATGTGCGACTCCACGACCTTCGTCACAGCGCCGCAACTTTGATGTTGGCCGCTGGTGTGCCGGTAGGCGACGTAGCGGATCGATTGGGACACGCAACACCTGCGTTTACATTGACCGTCTATCGTCATGCAATTCCAGGCGCTCAAGAAGAGGCAGCGGAACGTCTCGCAGCCATGTTAGATCCGTCTTACAGCGCTAAAGAACAAGCGCTTGATAAAGGGCTGCCAATCGTCCCACTGGCACCAAT
This sequence comes from uncultured Dehalococcoidales bacterium, assembly GCA_905614375.1. Next base: position 30,517 of record CAJQSP010000014.1, read on the forward strand.
TCTGGCACCATAACGAAAATTGGCCGCTATTTCGTAAGAAAAGCGGCCAGTTTGATTTCAGTTTGGTGACGGGCCGGGGACTTGAACCCCGAACCTAGTGATTAAGAGTCACTTGCTCTGCCAATTGAGCTAGCCCGTCCCTGAGTTCACTTAACAATTCAATCGGAGCGTAACCACACTGTCAACGCCAAATCGACTAAATTACGCGATCAGTCAAACTCGATTACCACCAGTATTTCGTTCGAATCGCAGAAGAATCGTTCAATATTCCGCTTCGGACATAATCGCTCAGTTGCTTTCCGATCGCGGGGAACTTGCCAAAACGGTCCACTCCAAGCCTTGAAACGAAACCTAGAGCGCCGATTCGTTTCGCTCACCAGTGCGCACCCTAATAACTTCCGAAATCACCGATACGAATATTTTCCCGTCACCGATAGCCCCTTCTTCGGAGCTGTTAGCCGCTCCGAGAATTACTTCGATAATTTTGTCTTTATCGCCATCCTTAACAACTATTGTTATGAGCGCCTTTGGAAGCGACGTTCGTGTGGCAGTTGTCGCTCCCCTCCCCGTGAACACTTCAACGCCCTGCTGCTGACCACGTCCGTTCACGTTTTGAACGTTTAACCCACGACAACCGACAGCGTCTAACGCATCAATGATGATGTTAATGCGATCGGGCCGCACGATGGCTTCTATTCTGATCACGTAATTGTCCTTAATGGTTACCGCGTTACTGTGCGGCGAATAATAGCGTGTTTTCCGCCCTCGGTTTTTTTGCACAACGTTAGTCGGTTAGTCAGCTCCGTCTGCGACGTATCCACGTTCACCGTGCAGTGTGATGTCTAGACCGAGATCTTCTTGCTCGCTTATGACCCTGAGTCCAAGCCCTGGAATCACCTCGAGGATTTTCAAAATGATGAAGGTCATAATCCCTGAATAAACGGCAACAGCAATAACCGCTCTAAAGTTCGCTCAGAGCAGACCTGTTTCTCCGTCGATCAACCCAACGTTCTGCATAATGCCGTTATCGTCGATTTGTTGAACGGCGAATATCCCAGTTGTAATTGAGCCCTATATTCCACCAACGCCGTGAACAGCAAACACTTCCAGCGCGTCGTCTATTCGACTCTTCGACATCAATCGTCGTTTAACCATATGTTTTTACGTCAGCGTCGGGGCATTATGCTTCCGACATCATCTCGCCGCCGACCGACCAGCTTGCCTTCTCGACGTCTTGAAAGATAATCGTTGTTGCTGAATCTGGCACTCCAGCGGTTTTGGATATGGCCTTTGTGATTGCCTTGGCGAGATCAGATTTCTGTTGGTCGGTTCGACCGGCGTAAAGAGCTACGTTTACTATTGGCAAGTTCTTCTCCTCAGTTTCAAAATGACAGTTCTCATACTAAAATTCCGGTTGAATTATAGGCGGCGAGCGCTGTGATAAATGGACTTTGACGCCTTCATATCTGATCGAATCGACGCTTTGCCAATATAATTGGCTTCTTACATGCAGCCTTCGACAAATAATGACGGTGAGATCCCGAATGAATTCGAGCTTATTGCTCGACTTTCGGAGCTCGAATCTGCCAGAAATATTGCCGAAAACGTTGACGTTGCCAACACCATCCTAACCGGTATTGGTGACGATGCAGCGGTGGTCTCAACACCAGCGAGTCAAATGCTGCTGACAACCGATGCCATTGTCGATGGTGTCCATTTTCGATCTGTCGACGAACGATGGTTTGACATCGGTTGGAAGTGTGCGGTCTCAAACCTCAGCGATATCGCAGCTATGGGTGGCGTTCCTGACTACGCTTTAGTCACTTTAGGGGTTCCACCCGGGGCGTCAGTCAACACATATGCTGATTTCTATGACGGCATGAACGCTGCTTTTTCTGAATTCGGTGGATCGATTGTCGGGGGTGACGTTGTTTCTTCCCCAACAATGTTTGTGAACATCGCCCTTACCGGTCATCCCTCGACGGATTCACATGGCGAGCCGATGACTATGCGACGGACCGAAGCGCAGGCTGGAGATCTCGTTTGCGTCACAGGGCCGTTAGGCAGCTCGGCTGGTGGATTCGAAGCCCTAGTGAGCGGTGAAACGAACCCAAGTAGCAACATTCTCATCGAACGTCACTATCACCCGACTCCACGAATTGAAATCGGCTCCAAGCTTGTCGCAACCGGAGTTCGCTGTGCGATGGATGTCAGTGACGGACTTGTCGGCGATCTTGAGAAGATAGCAAAATCAAGTGGTGTAAACATTACAATTGAGATGACGAATATCCCGCTCGCCAATGAGTTAATATTTATGTTTGGGTCTGGTGCCATCGAACTCGCTCTTAACGGTGGCGAAGACTATGAACTCGTGTTCACAGCGTCAAAACCCTTAGTAGACGATCTTGTAGCCAATAACATGGGTCTCACTGTTATCGGCAACGTGGATTCCAGTGAATCACCGGGCGGTCAAGTGAAGATAATCGATGTAAATGGGGAGCTGTATGAACCGGTTCGAAAGGGATGGGATCATCTGAATGTTTGAGACTTCCCAATCCGGACCTTTGAATCCTGCTCTACTGCTTGTTTCTGATTCTGAAGACGACACTGTGCGAATTGGTAAGTCAATCGGATACGCTCTTCGAACGGGTGATACTGTCTTACTCTCCGGCGACCTCGGCGCAGGCAAAACTAGAATGGTTCATGGCATGGCTGAAGCTATCGATAGCCTAATCCCTGCTCGCAGTCCAACATTCGTTATCGTCAACGAATACCCTGGCACAATTCACCTCAGCCACTGTGATCTATATCGCCTTGGCTCAATCGACGAGGTCGAAGAACTTGCATTGGAGGAACGACTTTTAAATGGGGCATTGGTAATCGAATGGCCGGAAGTCGGTGGAACAGCGTTGCCCTATGATGCTCTGCTCCTAAATCTAGTTAACGGAGATCACGACGATCAACGGATCATCACATTCACCCCAATTGGCCCTCGTTCAGCCGACTTGCTTAGTCGTTCAGCCGCCGTATTCGAGTCACTCGATGGCACGGTCGGATTGACTCACTCATCAAGACCTGAACAGACGAGGCAACCGAAAAATTGATCTTATTAGCAATCGATACATCAACTCGGTTCGCTGGAGTCGGTGTTGCGGATGGTGAAGTCAGTCGAGCAGCCCGAACTTGGCGATCTAACCAGAACCACGGTCGAGAATTGATGCCTGCGATCGTTGAGTCATTGGAAGAACTTTCTTTAGCGCCAAAAGATGTAACTCACTTAGCAGTTGCACTCGGCCCGGGTGGGTTCAGCGCTGTACGAGTCGGAATTAGCTTGGTTCTTGGCCTAGCTGTACCCAAACAGCTACCAGTTCTGGGTATACCGACTCACGACGTAGAGCTTGAGCCTCACCGCAATCTAATCAGCAGCGATACGCCCGTCTACACGCTAATCCCTGCGGGTCGAAACGAGGTGTCATGGACTCGCCATGCAACAGATTCAGAACTCAAAACCGGGGTTGCGTCACCCACAGAATTGGCGCAAACACTCGAACCGAACGCGCTTTTATGTGGAGAGGCGTGCGATCTGATGACCGATCACGTTGAGCAATCGAGATTTCGGGGTCAGCCATCCCCGACTCGTGATCCAATTTCGATTATCGATATCGCACTGGCTAAATTCGATTCAGGTCTTTCGACTCCATACGAAGAACTTCGACCAATCTACGCTCGACCGCCTTCGATCTCGACGCCGAAACCCACCAAGTAGCAGAAGTTAACCTAATCTGCCGCCAACAACAGAATTTTCACGGCACAATGATTAGACACAATTCCTGTAAATCCTTTTAGGGAGAAGAAATGACAATGGAGCGAACACTCGTACTGGTGAAGCCTGACGGCGTACAACGCGGACTTGCCGGTGAGATTATCGGTCGACTCGAGCGCACAGGCATGCAGATCATCGGCATGAAGCTCATGCAGATATCCGACGAATTAGCTGGTACTCACTACGGTGAGCACAAAGGCAAGCCTTTCTACGATGGACTCGTAGGATTCATCACTTCTTCTCCCGTGGTTGCGCTCTGCCTTGAAGGCCCAAGTGCTATTTCGACCACCCGAAAGATTATGGGCGTAACAAACCCGGCTGACTCCGCGCCCGGAACAATCCGTGGTGACTTCGGTGTCGACATGGGACGTAATCTGATCCACGGTTCCGCTAATGAAGACGATGCAGCACGAGAAGTGTCGCTGTTCTTCAACAATTCTGAACTGACTTCATACGACCGGGCGACTCAGCCTTGGATCGTAGAGTAAGTTTTTTGTTTAACGTATGTTTCTCTATTGAATCCGAACGATTTCCGTAGCACGCGCCCAGAGTTGTTCAAGTCCGTAGTGTTCACGCTGGTCTTTGGTGAACAAGTGAACTACAACTCCTGTGAAGTCGATCAGCACCCATCCGCCGCCGCCCGTACCTTCACGGTGAGTTGCGTGGACACCCATCTTCCGTGAGCGGCGGCTAATGTCCTCAGCCATAGATTCAAGGTGGCGATCGGTTTCACCACTGATGATTACGAAATAATCAGCAAAACTGCTGACACTTCCAGTTTCAAGCAGAACGATGTCAGATCCGAGTTTCTCGGATGCCTCATCGACTGCCGCTCTGGCGAGTTCTTCGTTAGTGGCTATTATCTTTGTTTTAGTCGTGTCTTCCATTGGTTTGAATTATAGACGCATTCCGCCTTAACCCCACTCACTATTTTCAACATTCCGTTTCAACCACGATTTAGCAGTTTCTTTATGAAGATTTGGTAATCTGAATACATGGCGCAAGTTCAAACCAAGAAAAAACGTGCAGTTGTGGCTATGAGTGGCGGAGTCGACTCGTCAGTAGCCGCCGCCCTCCTCGCCCGCGACGGATATGAAGTCGTTGGTGTAACCATGCGACTTTTCAACGCTCCGAACGAGAATGTTGCACGTCTGAACAAGTCGTGCTGCTCACTCGAAGATGTCGAAGATGCTCGAGCCGTTTGCCGCAAAATCGGGGCAAAACACTACTTCTTAAACTTTGAAGAGGAGTTTCAGAAGCACGTTGTCGACTATTTTGTTGGCGAATATGAACGCGGTCGAACACCGCACCCCTGCCTCGCTTGCAACGATCGTCTGAAGTTCGAATTCCTTGTTCGACGTGCCGAGCTCATGGATGCCGACGTTGTAGCCACCGGACACTACGCTCGAATTCGAGAAGACAACGGTAAGTACAAGCTACTCGCCGGTATCGACTCGATGAAGGATCAGTCGTACGTTCTGTACACATTGAGCCAAGAACAGCTCTCGAAGCTGGCTATGCCGATTGGCGACTACTCTAAGGACGAAATCCGAGAGGTAGCTCGTGAGCTTGGTCTCTCAATCGCCGATAAACCCGACTCACAGGACATTTGTTTTATTCCTGACGGTGACTACAACCGATTCGTCGAGCCTCGCCTAAAGCGAAAGGCTCCAGGCGATATCGTCGATGCCGAAGGCACAATTCTCGGTGAGCACGAAGGAATTCACGGATTTACTATCGGGCAGCGCAAGCGTATCCCGATCCTCAACAGCACTCCACGCCCTATGTACGTTACAGATATAAATGCAGAATCAGGCCAGGTCACTGTAGGCCCAGCTGAGAATTTAATGAAAACTCGCTTATACGCTTCTGGAGTGAACTGGATTTCAGGGTCAGCCCCCGTCGAATCAATTACTGCTGAGGCTCGAATTCGCTACAACGGACGGAATACCCCTGCGAAGGTGCGATCGGTCGACGGCGGTGCCGAGATCGAATTCGATGAGCCAGTACGCGCGATCACGCCCGGTCAGGCTGTCGTCTTCTATGAGAACGATGTCGTACTTGGTGGTGGTTTAATCGAAACCTCACTTCCTGAGCTAACAAAGCATAGTTCGGGCAAATCTAACGATTCTGCCGAGACGTCTGCCCTAACGGTCTGAGTTTTCCCAAGTAGGCGATATGCTTCGGGTTCTTCCTCTAAGAGGAGAGTCGGTTCATGGGTTGAACCTTCTTATCCCTTCTGACTCTACCTAGTCCGCTCAGTTGCCAAAAATAGCACGTAATCTGCCAGATTTTTCTATTGAAACCGATATCGCAAACGGCTCACAAATACTGATTGCCGGCGTCGATGAGGTCGGTCGTGGAACTTTGGCAGGACCGGTTATGGCTGCAGCAGCAATTCTTCCAGGTTCCGTTCCGGAGGAAAACCGATGCATCATCAATGACAGCAAAGTCCTGTCAGAGTCCCAACGGGAGCGGGCATTCACCTGGCTAGTCGATTGGTGCGTTGGTTATGGCGTCGGAGCATCGTCTGCTGCTGAGATTGATGCGATCGGGATTGTCTCAGCGACGAAACTTGCGATGTCGCGTGCGATTGCATCACTTGAGACACAACCCGATCATCTGATCATCGACGCTGTCAATCTCGAAACTATCACGATTCCCCAGACGTCGATCATCAAGGCCGACTCTCGGAGTCAAAGTGTGGCTGCGGCTTCGATTATTGCGAAAGTAACACGCGATCAGTTGATGGCGAACGTTTTCGATTCGGAATACCCCGGTTACGGATTCGCCGCCCACAAGGGATACGGCACGGTAATTCACATTTCGGCTTTACAAAAACTAGGGGCTTCACCGATCCACAGACGCAGCTTCAAGCCGGTGAAGGATATTCTGTGAACGTAGACCATATTTATTTATTTTGAACTCTGCACGCGGAAACAGGCGACTTGTACGCCGATTAGCGCATCGATGTACTCAGCATTCAAACGACAAGATTTGGACAAGTCCTAGATGTCGGTCACATCTAAAACGCTATAGAAGAATAAGCCCACCAGTCAATACTTGCGTGTACTCCAATACATACTTGTTTCTCTGTAAGCCAGCGTCCTAGAAAATCACTATTGGGTTCACAGGCGATCCCGTTACAGTGGGCATTTGCAACGGCAGGATCGAAATCATGAACTCCCATTTCCGTCGCTTTTTGCACTCTTCAGCAAGATCATCGAGCCAGGCGTTATCAAGGATCCATAGCCCGAGACCAACGATTCCAACTTGGTGAACTGGATTCGAGAACCGTTCGTAGGGGTTCGGACCAATATCATTACCAGTGTCAGACCCCATCACTGCTACTCCTCGTTCGTGAAGAAGGGGCAATATTTCAGGAGACGGTCCGGACGAGCCGCCAACGTTCACATCAACAGGTCCCGTTATCTCTCGCTGTCCTAGTTGTCCCGTTCTAAGCAGTAAAACGTCGCCCTGTTCGACTTTTACGCCGTGTTCACGCTCTGCGGCTTCGATATCAGCTACGCCAACTCCGTCTCCTCGCTCGATGAAGTCGACTCCGCGTAGTAATGGTGCATCGACAAGAACCCCTTTCGTGACGATTCCTTCGCTAGCGGCCATCACGTCGAACTCAGTAGCACCGTCCTGAATTGAAACAACGCTTGAAGGGCGACCATTGTACGTTTGACCATCCCAGAAGAAGTGGGCGAGGCTATCGATATGTGTCACAGTATGACCATGGAAGATCAGGCCAAAGTAATCCATCGCTACTTGGCGATCGACGCCCTCACCTGGTCGGTAGCGATCTCCCGCAGCCACCATGAAATGCTGCGGTGGCTTCGGCACGTCGACCGACGCAGCAAACGCGATCGGACGCGCACAGCTGACCGTAACGCCTTCTTTGACCAAACTTAGAGCATCGAGAGTTTTCTCCTTCGAAAGATGGTTCAGTGTCCCTTTTTGGTCAGCTGTACCCCATCTGCCCCAATTATTGAGATCAGACTTCAACCAGTTGAGTAAATCGTCTTGAGAAGGCCAATTGACGTTCATTAATGAATCGCTCCCTAGGCACAAGGCCAATTTCTAAGTAGCTACGAACTCCGGCGAAGGTTATACGAATACGACCAGCCAACGGCCCGCCTGCCTCGTAAATTTGCTTTGAGTTGCCAAGCAGATCGGTTGACGTAGCGAAACTACATAAATGTGTAAGACTCAGATGTTTCCCAAAGTCTTGATTAGTTTGCCAATCCCAAGCCTGAGATATGAGAGAAAACTAGGCCTACTCGAATTATCTTGGTAGGGAGCTGTTTCCGAAACTTAGCATCTATAACGATCTTTCATTCCCCAGTAGGTCATCGAAGCGGTCATACGCATGAGCCTCACCTAATTCCCACAGTGATAGGCATACATTTGCCTCTTTACGACACTCAAGTGATAGTCAAACTCTGTTTTCGGAATTGTTTCAATCGCCACAATAAGCCGTTCAATTCATTGACTGTAAATTACGCCGATGCTAGCGTTCATTGGTCAACTTAAGGCTGGGCGAAGCTGAATCGAGTTCGAAACACGGAAATGCTCGGCTGTCCCTAGTCCCAACCTTTAATACGTACCTTCTGTATCAACTGAGCTAAGCAGTGAGAAATGGAAGGTTATTTTTGCGGAGATATGTAAATGGAATCGATCTTTCTTGCAATTGCAGCGGGAGCTGTTGGTCTTGTGGCCGCTGCCCTACTCGCCATGCGAGTGCTCAAGCAGCCTCAAGGCAACGATGAAGTTCGAGCGATTGGTGATCTAATTCAGGAAGGATCAGCGGCGTTTTTACGCAAGGAATATTCAATCCTTGCCGTATTCGTCGTAATCATTTTTGTAATCCTGGCACTGTTTATCGACTACAACATTCTGGATAACGCCAAGATTGCCTCACTAAGTGAAGGCGGCGCTATGACGTCCGAGGGCCCGTGGACGGCCATCGCATACATTTTGGGTGCTATCGGCTCGGCTCTAGCCGGATTCGTCGGCATGAGCATCGCTGTTCGAGGTAACACTCGAACGGCAACAGCAGCTCAAACCGGACTCAACAAAGCACTTCAGGTTGCGTTCAGCACTGGTGCAGTTATGGGACTCTCGGTAGTCGGAATCGGCATCATTGGCGTATCGGCACTCTGGCTTCTCTTTGAGAACCCGAACGTGATTGCCGGATTCGGATTCGGCGCATCGTCAATTGCACTGTTCGCTCGAGTCGGAGGCGGCATCTTCACGAAGGCTGCTGACGTTGGGGCCGACCTTGTAGGTAAGGTTGAAGCTGGACTTGACGAAGATGACCCTCGCAACCCTGCTGTTATTGCCGATAACGTTGGTGACAACGTAGGTGACGTTGCTGGAATGGGAGCCGACCTTTTTGAATCCTACGTTGGTTCGATCATAGCAACCATCTCACTCGCCTTCTTCGTATCAGTATCCGGTGTTGTATCCGCAATCCCATTTGAAGTCGATGCTTCGAAAGCACTATTGCCTCTCGTTATCGCCGGTATTGGCATAATCGCTTCCATACTAGGAATGTTCTTAGTTCGAACTGGCGACAATGCCGACATGGGCAAGCTGCTGTGGACTCTCCGCTATGGAATCTTCAGCGCAGGCGCTCTATCGCTAATTGGTACTGCCGTTTACATCAATATGAATGATTCGCTTGACTTCGACCTGTTCTGGGTCGTAGTCACGGGTATCGTCGTTGGTCAGGTGATCGGAACTTCTACCGAATGGTTCACTTCCTATGAAGGGCTGAAGCTCTTCGGTAAGGAATTCAACCCAGTGAAGTGGATTGCCCAGCAGTCTCAAACTGGTCACTCATCGACGATCATTGCTGGTCTGTCGGTTGGTCTTTACAGCACGGTTATTCCGGCAATCGCAATTGTCGTTGGTATCTACTTCGCAAACGAGCTCGCTGGTCTCTACGGAATCGGTCTCGCTGCGGTTGGAATGCTTTCAACACTGGGTATCACTCTTGCCACTGACGCTTACGGACCTGTTGCCGACAACGCTGGTGGTATCGCCGAACAGGCTCACCTTGATCCTGAAGTGCGAGAGCGTACAGACGCCCTCGACGCCCTCGGGAACACCACAGCGGCAACCGGTAAGGGTTTCGCCATCGGATCGGCTGTGCTTACTGCTCTGGCTCTTCTAGTGGCATACGCATTCGCCACCGGAATCACCGAACTCGACCTTCTGAACCCTAAGGTTCTAATGGGAACGATCATCGGTGGTCTGCTTCCGTTCGTATTCTCAGGTCTTACGATGCAGGCGGTTGGAACAGCTGCTGCTGATATGATCGAAGAAGTTCGACGTCAGTTCAGAGAGATCCCTGGTCTTCGAGAAGGTCTACCGGGCGTAAAGCCGGATGCCGCTCGGGCAGTTGCGATCAGCACAGAAGGTTCATTGAAGGCAATGATCGTTCCTGGCCTAATCGCCATCATTGCTCCAATCGCCATTGGCACGCTGATGGGAGCTCACGCTCTCGGTGGCATGCTGGCCGGTTCGATTGTTTCTGGTTTTCTGCTCGCCATCTTCATGGCTAACGCAGGTGGAGCATGGGACAACGCTAAGAAGTTTGTTGAACTCGGAAACTTCGGCGGCAAGGGTTCAGACACCCACTCTGCTGCAGTTACCGGTGACACCGTTGGTGATCCCTTCAAGGACACATCGGGTCCTGCTATCAACATTCTGTTGAAGCTCATGGCAATCGTTTCGCTAATCTTCGGGCCACTGTTCGTCTAATAACTAACGAGTAGGAATCTTCTGAGAAGCAGACGAACCTAAAATCGCAAAATAAAACGCTTGGGTCGTAATTGACCCGGGCGTTTTTGCGATCTGAGTTAGATGGGCATCTTGGCATACTAGCCTGTGTATGTCAGATACCTAGCGAACGAAGCGATTGGCGACTTTTTCGTGACCAATCGACGTCGAAGGACCATGACCAGGCCATACGACTGTTTCTTCAGGAAGTGCGAACAGAACGTTCTGAATACTGGCAATTTCTTTCTGTTCGTCACCACCAGATAGATCAAATCGACCGATTGACTCTCGAAATAACGTGTCGCCAGTAAATACATGCCCAGAGATGTAGAACGAGCTACTGCCTTCAGTATGACCCGGAGTGGCCAGTACATTAATCTCAATTCCGTTCGCTGACACCACATTGCCGTGCTTGAGCGTCTCAGACGGCACAGGAGGCTCCACGAAGTCATCGAGCATGCTCTTCAGCCAGTCAAGCTGCTCAGCGGCTGCAGCGACATCTTTACGACCGATTAGAAATTTGCAGTCGTACCGTTCAACCAACGGCGCCACGGCTCCTGTGTGATCCGCATGTGCGTGTGTCGAAACGATTGCACTTGGCGTCAGATTATTTTCACTAAGAAATCCGAAGATTTTCTCCGACTCACCACCGGGGTCGATCACAATGCAATCGGACTCATCATCCGCGTGAATCAGATAGCAGTTCGTTGCTAATACGCCGACCTGCACTACATGAATCTGAACCATGGTCTACTTGTGTTCCTAGAGTTACGTGTCGAGTCACGCACCAACATTCGGTAATACCTCTTGCTTGAGTAAGCCCATAGATGTCTTCCAGAAACCCTCGGGTTCCCACTCGTGGCCCATAGCCATGAGCGTTCCAAACCCACCAACCGACTCTTCGAGTGAAGACAGCTTTTCAGTCACCTCTTCTGGAGAGCCCACTATGAATATGTTGTCCACTAAGTATTCGACAGTAACGTCGGAGTCAGGCATGTTCGGATCAATCTTGAGAAGCCCCATCATCTTTGATCGTGGCAGCAACTTGAGGAAATAGCCTTCCATGTCTCGTGCCAACGTCCCGTTAAGAGCCTGCTTACGGGCTTCGGCACTCGAATCTGCAACCATCACTTCTCGTGCAATTCTCCAGTTCGAACGATCCGCTATCCTCCCGACCTTAGTAGCTCCGTCTTCAACTGCAGTCCAGTGAGAACACAGCGTCTGCTCAGGAACGAAGTTGATGCTCATCGGCAGCCAACCTCGCTCCCCTGCGAGAGTGAGCGTCTCGGAGTTCGGAGATACGCCAGCCACTCCAATTGGTGGATGAGGATCCTGATAGGTCCGCATATGAACTCTGAGAGCGATATCTTCTTCTGGTTCAGGGATATTGAATTCCCACCATTTGCTCTTGTAATTCCCCGGCTTTGGATCGTTCCACAACTGCAGAACTAAATCGACCGCCTGTCGAGTCATTTCTCGATTATCACCTGATCGTGGATCGAAGCCGTTCACATGCAGATCACCCGGGAAACCGCCTGAACCGACGCCCCAGTTCAGACGCCCTTTAGACATCTGGTCGAGTTGGGCGATTCGGTGAGCAATATAGAACGGGTTGTGATTGGGCATGCACGTGACGCCCGTCCCAAGTCGAATCTGCGAGGTAACGCCGAGAGCCTGTGCAATCAATAAATCGGGCGCAGGGATGTTTTCCCACTCAGCTGTGTAGTGTTCCCCTATCCACGCTTCGGAGTATCCCAGCTCATCGAGGTAGATAAGTTGCTTTAGATCTGCCTCGAGCGTGTCTGCGATATTCGCACCCGGTGGGTGCAGTGGCATCGTGAAGAAACCGAGTTCCATTCCACCCTCCGAATTGAGTTGGAGTACTTCCAAAAAAATAGCGACTTATACGTATCAGCGCCATGCTACAACGAAATCTCTGACACTTGCGCGGTCATCTCAACCTAAGTCGAACCTCTAAGCAATAAACCTAGTAATAAATGACGCAGGGAAGATCAGTCGTCTTCTCGTTTGACCTGCTCTTTAAGCCTGAACAGCGTGTTGATCGCCTCGATAGGCGTCATGTTGGCTACATCGAGTTCTTTCAGCTCATCGACAAGTTCGTTACCCACCTGCTGATGTCCAATAGGCATCTGTAACTGGAATCCTGCCTGTCGAGCGGTAAATTTTGCCCCGTTCTCCAACTCATCGAGAAGATCCCACGCTCGGCTGACGACGGCTCCCGGCATCCCGGCCAATCGAGCAACGTGGACTCCGTACGAGCGGTCGGCTCCCCCTGGCACTATGCGGTGTAGAAACACGACTTCGCCCGCCTCTTCGGAGACTGCAATTCGTAAGTTGTGCGTCCGTGGCAGTTGGTCGGCCAGTTCGGTCATCTCGTGATAGTGCGTGGCAAACAGTGTTTTACAACCCAATTTAGGCGAATTGTGAATATGCTCCGCGACTGATCGAGCGATTGCCAGCCCATCGTACGTAGATGTACCTCGACCGATTTCGTCGAGTACAGCAAGCGAACGACTCGTCGCCTGATTTAATATCGACGCCGTTTCAACCATCTCGACCATGAAGGTCGATTGCCCACCGGAAATATCATCGGAGAGCCCGGCACGAGTAAAAATGCGGTCCACGACGCCGATTCTTGCCTTGGTAGCCGGTATGTAGCTTCCAACCTGTGCTAATAGCACCAAGACCGCCGCTTGCCGGATATAAGTCGACTTACCTGACATGTTGGGGCCGGTGATGATCATTACCTGCCGTTCATCGTTCGAAAGATCGAGATCGTTCGATACGAACCGACCTGGGCCTAACGATGATTCAACAACTGGATGTCGTCCGCCTTCGATTTCAAGAGCGGTGCCGCTATCCACTAGAGGTCGAATCCAACCGTTCTCTGCGGCTGCCTGCGCCATAGACACCAGTGCATCGAGAACACCGAGCGCACTTGCGGTCTCCATGATTCTGCCGCCATGAACTACGACTTCTCCGCAAACGCGTCTGAATATTTCACGTTCTAACTCACTGATTCGATCACGGGCGTTAAGAATTTTTGACTCAAGCTCTTTGAGCTGAGGGGTGATAAACCGTTCTCCGTTCACTAGCGTTTGGCGCCGTTCGAACGATTCAGGTACAAGATGAACATTGTTCTTCGTAACTTCGAGATAATAACCGAACACTCGGTTGTAGCCTATTTTCAGACTTTTGATCCCAGTTGTTTTTCGATGATCGGCTTCAAGAGCAGCGATACTCGATCGAGCATCACCCGAAAGTGCTCTAACTTTGTCGAGACCCTGATGAAAACCTTCACGGATAGCTGAACCTTCCCCAACCGTGATCGAAGGATCGTCGGGAATGGCAGCATTGAGCAGTTCTACGGCTTCGGACGACGAGTGAAGTCGACCGATTACTGACCCTCCAGGAATCACTCCATCAGGCAGCGATGCTATTAATTCAGGGATCACAACCAAACCTGCTCGAAGCGAAGCTAGATCACGTGGAGTGGCTGTATTGGTTCTTACGCGATTTGTGAGGCGTTCGAGATCAGACACCTGACCCAATAGCCTCTGAACCCGCGAACGGGCCCTTTGATCGCCAACAAAAGCTGTAACAACTTCCTGCCTTCGCTGTATATCGTCAGGTTCGAGCAGTGGTCGAGTGAGCCAAGCCCGTAGGGTTCGGGCGCCCATCGCTGTTTTCGAAAAATTTAGCGTTCGATACAAAGTGGGCGCGGCATTCTTGCCAATCGACGAAGTGAAGACTTCAAGGTCTCTCAGCGCCTTCTGGTCGAGCTTCATATAAGAACTGGTCGACTCAGTACGCAACGAAGTCAGTTGCGGGATAGCGCCGAATTGTGTGTCGGCCACGAAATCGAGAATCGATGATGCAGCGACAATCGCTAGCGGCATGTTTTCGCACCCGAACGCTTCCAGTGTTTTTGCCTTGAACTGTTCGAGCAGACGAGCCGCCGATAGATCAGTATCGAGCCGTGTTTCATCCAGCGGGCGAACCACCATGCCGGATTCTTGATTGGAATCGATTAGTTCGAGAGAAAGCGTGTCAGCGATCAATTCCGCCGGCGAAAGGCGAAACAGTTCGTCTTTGAGATCTGCCAAGGGAAATTCCCCTGTCACAAATTCGCTTGTCGAGATATCGACGTACGCAAGTCCAGCACGTTCACCATCGCTTACGGCCGCTGCAAGGTAGTTGTTTATTGACTGATCTAGCAGCGCCGGTTCGATCACCGTTCCCGGTGTGACGACTCGTACTACGGCACGTTCGACTAATCCCTTTGATTTCGCAGGATCGCTTGTTTGCTCTGCGATAGCGATCTTTAAGCCAGCAGAAACGAGCGTTCCAAGATGATTATCGAGTGCGTGATGTGGAATGCCAGCGAGCGGAGCTTTGCCACCTGCGCCAGATTCTCGTGATGTGAGCGTAATGCCAAGGACTTTAGACAGCGTATGGGCGTCTTCATCGAATGCTTCGTAAAAATCTCCCATCCGAATCAACAAAAGTGAGTCATGATAAGCCGCTTTGAATTCAAGAAACTGGCGTCGGCCTGGTGACAGCTTCTTTCCAGTAGCTGTTTTCTTTTTAGGCGCCTTCAAGCTAGCACCAGCTTCACCCGTGGGTTCGGAAGGCTCGGCATTTTCTACATAATTTGCGGTATCTGAGGTTGCTGACATCGTGTCGCGATTCTAGCGTGTATTCGAGACAGCTTTTTGAGTTTCGAGAGGTTACTGGTACAGAATTCTCACAGAATCAGATGCGCTCCAGCGTAATTCTGAGAACGAACTCCCTCTCGGCAGTTCGTAAACCATCATTCCAGTAACTTGCTCGTTAGCGTTCAGCTTCACCGTGCCCCACATAGGAACAAACCCAGGGACTGCATATTTGGGCGCTGGCTCAGCGGCGTAAGCACGAGCGATCGCATCGATCGGCTCGTACGAAGTTCTTTTACTATCCAGCAAAGTCGACGAGCTTTCGTCCACAACAAGGTTTACCGTTCCGGAAGTCTGGTTTATAAGGGTTATCTTCACATAAACGAGCTCGTTATTCGCCTCGTCTTCAGGCTTCATTGCCCAGTTGTAGACCGTTCCACTGGTGTCGCTGCCTTGGTAGGTGATGAACTGCTGTTGCTTCGGCTCTTCTGCTCGAATCCACAGCGTACGACCTGCAATGTATAGCGGGTCGTGGTCCTCGCTCTTGAACACCGTCATCATGCTGATGGTCACCACTGCCAATATGACAGAAAATGTTGCGATGCCCATAAGAACGAATGGTTTGTTCTCTTTTGGAATGCTCATCTGTCGACGGGCCAGAACTGCCCCACCCGAGTCGATATCCATGTACTCCGATCCAGGATTACCCCGGAAACCGGAAGTTGGCATGAATTCGAGCCGAACTCTGACGATGCCGCCTGCCATTCTTTCGGCAGAAACAACGTTCCAAGTCAGTTCAGCGTTCCGCAGGCGCGGACCGTACTCGTACTTGTTTGCTCCAGCGTAATTAAGTGCGGCGGTAACTTGGCTTGGAAAGCTCTTTGTAGCTTTCTCACCAAACTCGAAACTACCCGATTCTACAGCCGGTGCTGTGTTCGCTGATGCGGTTGTGTGTTCTTCAGTTGCCTGAGATTCTTCAGCCACGTTCTGTTCAGTTCGATTCTCTTCAGTCATCCGTTGCTCCACTGCCCGGGAATACCCCGAACCGACAAGCGAGACTACACGATGTACGGTCGGTATCACACACTATTTTTATCATTGAGCTACTAATTATTGCCAAGAGCCAGCGAATGAGCGAATTCTTATTCGCTATTGATTGAACAGTGGGTGCCTCATTTTACGCCGATGGAAACGTCGCCAGTTGGTCTAAAACGTCTTTTAATGCCTGGAGTACGTCATCGACATCACTTTCTGTTGTTTCTCGACCAAAAGATATTCGAATACTGCCCACTGCTAGATCAGCGTCAATTCCCATAGCCAGTAGCACGTGAGACGGCTCAAGCGATGCGCTACTACAGGCACTACCGCTCGAAGCAGCTATTCCCTTGAAATCCAACCCCAACAGCACCGGTTCCCCCTCCACTCCAGGGAAAGAGAAATTCGATATTTCGGGAACTCGGTCAGTCTTACTGCCATTGAACGATGAGTTTGGGATTCTTTCAGCTACGCCTTCGACGAGCTTGTTTGCAAGTTTCTTCAGTTGTTCTTGAGATTCGACTCGTTCGGACTCGGCCAGTGTTATCGCCTCTCCAAACCCGACGATGTTGGCGACGTTTTCAGTTCCAGAACGACGTTGACGTTCCTGACCACCACCAGCAATGAGCGGTTCTAGTTCCACACCTCTCTTTACATACAGTGCGCCTACACCCTTAGGACCGTAAATCTTGTGTGCTGACAGGCTCAAAAGATCAACTCCAAGATCATTCACATTCAACGACAGCTTCCCTGCACCTTGCACAGCGTCGGTGTGAATCAGCACACTTCCATCAAGGAATTTCGATGCTTCCCGGGTTTTTTTAGCAATTGTCGCCACATCTTGAATCGTGCCGACTTCATTGTTCACCAGCATCACGCTCGCAAGGAACGTATCGGCTCTGACAGCAGCAGCAAACTCGTCGGGATCAACCTTGCCGGTGCTGTCGACACCCACGTATGTAGCCTCGTATCCCAGTTTTTCAAGTTGCTCAACAGGGTGAATGATGGCGTGATGCTCGATAGCCGTGGTGACGATGTGCCCTCTGTGTCCAGTGAACCCACTGGCAGCCAAACGCATCGCCGCGGTTCCCTTTATAGCTAAGTTATTCGATTCAGAGCCCCCGCCCGTGAAGACGATTTCACCTGAACGGCATCCCAGAACCGCCGCTACTTTCTCTCGCGACTCGTCGAGTCCGTATCTTGCTTCCCCTGCTAATGAGTACAAACTTGAAGGGTTGCCGAACTTCTCAATAAAGTACGGGAGCATCTTTTCGAGCACCTCAGGGCGGACCGGGGTGGTCGCAGCGTGATCAAGATAATTTATTCGTTCATCACTAGAAGTCATTGTTCAAGTATTTGCTAAAGAACTATTTGTTGCAACGAAAGCGTGTAGCCGTGGCTATTTTGCTTGGATAAGATATTGCCGGATTTAAAATCTGCTAAAACGATTGTGTCGTATCTATGTGCCCTGAGCCCCACGACTCATTTAATTTTGGCACAATAGTTGCGTTGTGGCGGAAATAGCCGTCATTCAACCGAAAACCGGAGTGAGTAGTTGATCAAAATTGAGCACATGTCGAAGAGTTACGGACCCTACCCGGCCGTTATCGACATCTCGTTCGAAGTGCTCAAGGGTGAAATCGTCGGATTCCTCGGCCCGAACGGCGCAGGAAAGACGACAACCATGCGGGTCGTCACAGGATTCACGCCTCCGACCGAGGGCGATGTAACCGTTGGTGGTTACGACGTCGTCTCCCACTCGCTCGACGTTCGCCGACACATCGGATACCTCCCAGAGACCGTTCCGCTCTACTTAGATATGACGGTTATGGACTATCTCACCTATATGGGTGAAATCCGTGGCATGAATAAATCCTGGGTGAAAGAACGTTTGCCCAAGGTCATCGACATGGTAAAACTCGGCGAATACAGGAACACGCTAGTGGGCCGGCTCTCAAAGGGCTACCGACAGCGAGTAGGTATCTCACAGGCAATCCTTCACGAACCAGACGTGCTTGTAATGGACGAGCCAACTATTGGTATCGACCCAATTCAGGTAGTCGAAACTCGAGAATTGATAAGCAATCTGGGTGAAGAACACACCATGCTTCTCAGTTCCCACATTCTTCCTGAAGTGAGCGCTATATGTAAGCGAGTGCTCGTGATCAACGACGGTCGAATCGTCGCTGACGACAAGCCAGACGATCTTTCCGAGAAGCTCCAGCACGCTGAACGAATCGAAATCAGCATACGGGGAGCAGAAGCACCAGCGTTCATCAACGCTATGCGAGATATTCCCGATGTAGTAGATGCCCGCTCTGACCAGCGAGCGTCGATCGTACAACGTGCTGAACGAGAAGACTTTCTTCCGTTCATCGTGGATGCCCGACCTAACGCTCAGGCAACTGAAACTATTGCGAAGACCATCATCAACAACGGCTGGAGCCTGACTAATTTGACCCCTCTGCCGATGACTCTTGAAGAGATCTTCCTCGAATTGACAACCGAAGAGAATTTAGGCGAGTAGGAATTGCGTTTCATATCCGTCATAGCGATCAAAGAGATTCGCACATACTTCGCCTCGCCAATGGCCTATGTGGTCTCGGCAGCGTTCCTTGCTATCACTGGCTTCTTCTTCGTCGCATCGGTTTCCGATGCGTTCGCTGAAGCAAGTATCCGTGGTTACTTAGCTGGTGCGATTTTCTTCATGATTTTCATGTCACCAGCTCTTACGATGCGTCTCCTTGCTGAAGAGCAAAAATTGGGAACGCTCGAATTGCTGTTGACCTCACCCCTGCGCGAATTCGAAATTGTTTTCGGAAAATTCATCGCAGCTTTAGTTACTACAATGGTAATGGTGGTGCTTTCACTCTACTTCGTGCTTGTGCTGTTTGTTTATGGCGATCCAGACATCGGCCCGTTACTCACTGGATTAGTCGGGCTTACGTTGTATGCATCGGCAACTCTTGCGGTTGGACTGTTCGCCTCAGCGCTTAGCAGTAACCAGATCGTAGGTCTCGTCGTTGGATCTGGAATTCTCACGGCGCTCACGATTATCGATTTCGTGAGCGCAAGACTTTCGGGAACGGCAGCTCAAGTTTTGGATGCATTCCAACTTGGTGCTTCATTCTCGGTTTTCGACCTTGATAGCTTCGGAGTTGCCGAGGGTGGCCACTTCGCAGATTTCGCACGAGGCATCATCTCTCTAACAGATATTGCCTATTACTCATCAATTACAGCAGTGTTCTTGCTCCTCACAGTTCTTGTGTTGGAAGCAAGGCGATGGCGCTAGGCCAGTATTATTAGATGTCTACAGATCAGCAGAACAATCCCGAAAGTCGACCAACTTCCGATTCTCTTCGTGAAAAGACTCCGATTTTCCAGAGTCTGAAAAACAACACGAAATCGATCAGGCAAGCGCTCGCGCTCGTCGGTGTCGGTGCAGTCGTTTTCGGAGTACTTATTTGGATATTCCTGCGAGGTCTTGAAGGTCCGGCCTTCATGGTCGCCGGGGCAGGTTTCATCCTTCTCCTCATCGACGCTATTATTTCCCTAGCGACGGTCCGCCAGGCAGTATTCGGTCGACGTGGCAGATACGGTCTCAACACCGCAATCGTCTTCATCGTCTTTTTAGCGATCGCAGTGGTAGTGAACTTCACTCTTCACTGGGCAACTGATCGGCCGAGCCCTGAAGGCTGGTTGCGAATCGATACTACGGCTACCAAGCAATTCTTACTTGAAGAGCAGGTAGTGAACACGCTTGAAAACCTGAAAGAACCTGTAAAAATTACAGCGTTCTTCACGACTGATACAGCTGCTGAAGCGGCTGCGTGGCGGGACACCGACGACATGCTCAGTGAGTTCCGTCGTCGATCTGGCGACTTCGACCTCACGTATGATCGGGTCGACCCTGAATTGAACCCGAACGTTGCGACTGCTCTAGGTGTTACTCAGTTCCCGGCCCTCGCCATCGAAGGCGTTGAGAGTCGTCGAACCGAAGTTATCGTAGGTACCAACCCATCGGATGGTCCTAATGTATTTACTGAGCAACAGGTTGTAACTGGACTACTGGTAATCAACCAGATAGCCCAAAAGAAAATTGTATTCATCACCGGGCACTCCGAGCGTGATCTAACCGACGTCATAACCAAGACAGCCATCGGGCTCGCAGGGCGTGCACTTAACCGTGAGAACTATGTCATCCTGAACGAAACCCTTCAGGAACTTGGCACTCGGATGGCTTCAGCCGATCCGCAGGAAATTCCTGCTGCAATTGTGTTTGCAAACCCAACACAAGACTTACTTCCGATCGACCAGCAGGCGTTATTGAACTACGCGCGGTACGGCGGAAGCATCTTGTTCTTGTTTGAGCCGTTCTCAACTCCAGATACCTTCAAGCAGTTCCTCTCTCGCTACGCAGTGGCAATTGGCGATGGTGAAGCTGCCGATATGGCAAGCTTCGTCGCTCCTAGCCCAACGTTCATTCAGGTCAAGAAGAGCAACGGTCAGATGCCAGTGCACCCAGTGACTATCGGTTTTGAAGTTCTTTACATGCCTGGAACGACCCACTTCGGCTGGGCAATGGACCCAGCGGCGATTCCTCTTGTCGATGATCAAACCCCACTTGTAAAACAGGGAATTCTCGCTTCGACCACTTTAAGCAGTTGGTCGGAAACAGATCCTGACATTCTGGATTACGACATGGGGACCGAAATTGCAGGACCATTGCCATTAGCGGTTGTCATTGAGGCAGTTGGTGAAGTTGCCGGCGGTGTTTATTCAGACGGAGAACAGCTCGTTACCATGAATATGATCGTAATTGGTGATACTGATTTCGCTACCAATAACTACTTTGGTTCGGCGAACAACTCCGATCTATTCGTCAATGCGGTCAACTACCTTTCGAAGGACTATGAGCTAATTTCGATTAGAGCGAAGACTGACGCAAACAGGCAACTGTTCCTAACCAAGAACGAACGTGACTTCGTTCGATGGTCAGGATGGCTTCTCATGCCATCCTTGATCAGTCTGTTTGGGTTCTGGACATGGTGGAGAAGGCGCTAAAAATATGAACCTGCGTTTTCTGCTCGTCCTAATAACTGTTCTCTCTTTTGTGTCAATCGGTGTCACTCGGTTCATGACGAACCCGCCCGTAGAGTTTAAAGAGCCAGACCCACCGTTCTTTTACACAATCTCACCTGATGATCTTCGAAACATCAGTATCAACACTGGCGAAAAAGTCTCCAGTTGGACGCTGCGCGAAGACCAACGCAGATGGTACTTCGACGGCATCGAGAACATCCCTGCCGACCTCTACCGTTGGGGTGGTATTACCCAGCTGCTGGGTGGGCCACGGACTCAGCGAGTTTTGGCTCAATCGATCGACGACTTAACGCTATACGGCTTAGACGTCCCGTCTGCCGAGTTCGCAGTCACCTTACGTGACGGTTCTGTTGTAAAACTCATTCTGGGTAACCAGACTCCAGACGGGGAGAATAACTACGCTCGTATCAACGGTTTCCCGCAACTCGTTCTTGTCAACTCGTCTTGGGGACGTGTACTTGAGCGTTTGGTAGACGACCCACCTTACCCCGACTGGTACTACTCGCTTACGGGCGATCCCACTGAAGTACTTCTTCTCGACAATAACGAAGTGATTCGTGCATATGGCTACGACCGCAAAACCGACAGCTGGACAATCTGCGACGTTCCACTAATGACTAATCCATGCTCAGGCTCTGTATTGGCTGACGGCGACGCCCTTATGACTGAAATAGAGTTCTTCGGTAACCCTCAGATTGGCGGAGCTGTAGCATTGAATCTCTTAGAAGACGTTGACTACATCCCCTATGGCACGATTTTTGAATCTCCGTACATCGCAGTTCGAATTGAAAATCGAAACCCAAACACCGACGTTATTGAAGTAAGACGCCTGACCATGACAATCGGTGACCTCACCGATAACGGTGCAAACCGTTTCGCGGTGGCGAACGAAACGTCGGACGTGATCAAGATTGACGCAGAATGGGCAGATCGAATCCTCGAACTGTTCTACGGCGACATTCTAGTCGACAACGGCTAAGGCGACAGCACACTTCACAGTCAACTCGTTCTTAGATAATGTCCTGTAACCGGGTGCATGCTCTGCTGCAAGTCTAACTTTTAACGTTGACGAATCGCGCTGAAGCATAGACAACAACTCAATGCATCAAGTACCAGCGCACAGATCTCCCGCTCTCAGTGAGGGCGACGGGGGAGCGAACTACGTAGTCAGGTTGCGATACAGCTGCGGTAGGCGTTTCGGAAGCAAGCTGATATCCGGTAGAACTTCATAGCTGAAGTCTTCCATCATCGTCTTCATGTAATCGTGCCCAGCCTTGTCGACAGTCAGACAGAACGGTGTAATACCCATATTACGTGCTTCGACAAGTGACTGACGGGTGTCGTGCACCGCGTATTCCTTCTCGACGCCTTCACGAGAGTATCCACGGTCCTGTGGTCGCCCATCAGAGATGAGGAATAAGAATTTCGACCGTGCCTCTACCTCAGCCAATTTAGCGGCTGTGTGACGAATCGCAGGCCCCATACGGGTAGCGTGAAGCGGTGCGATTCGGTCGATGCGTCGAGGAACCATGTCAGAGAAATTCTCGTCAATATCCTTGATGGTGTAGAACTCCACGTTCTCCCGACCATATCCGGAGAATCCGTAAATTCCGTACATATCACCAAGCGCTTCGAGCGAATTGACCAAAAGGGTAATTCCCTCTTTTTCAACATCGACGATTCGCTTGTAAGTGCGACGAAGACCTTCGGATCGGCGTGAACGCAGCCAGACCATATATTCAACGGGATCGTCAGGCGCACCCCAGTCGTCAGACGGCTTCTTAGCTTCGTCAATCGCTTCTGCTGTAGATGCAGAAAGGTCCAACAAGAATGCGACGGCAACAGACCGTTCGTTCTTGTTACGACGCCAGTAGAGCTTCTCTTCTGGAGAAACACCGATTTTTAGATCGATCAGCGCTTCCAAAACGGAATCGAGATCATATTCTTCGCCGTCTTCGAGTCGCTTCTGTTTGCGGTACATCTCTGGGATGACCAACTCAAACTGTCGTTTGATCTGTGCGACCAGTCCTGAGTTCTCTGCGAGAGTCTCGCGGAAGAAATTAGGTTCTCCATCGGCCATGATCTTCTCGTGAACCATGCACCAGTTCGGCTTGTATTCGTTTGCCCTGAAATCCCACTCGGGGTATGTGAAGGTATCGGGTTCTACGGCTGTAAGCGGACCACCATCTTCATCGACGTGCTGTGAAGGTCCGGGTTGGAACTGCTGGTTCTCCGGATCGCGTTTCTGTAGCTCTTTCATCAGGTTTTCGATCATCTCGGAAACCTCTTGATCGCCATTCTCTTCACCCTCGGTCTGCTCCATTTCCATCTCTGGAGCGTTCTTCATCATCTCTTCGAGTTGTTCCTGAGTAATCGGTTCCATTTCGCCGGACTCCGACATTTCGCCGTTTTCCATCATCTGCATTTGGGATAGCAGCTGTGAAAGCTCAGGCTTGAACTCGCCACGATAGTCGACTTCCTGAGGCGATGAGTAGTCTTCTTCGCCTTCACCCTCACTATCTAAATCTGGTTCGGATGAATCGCCTTCCTCTGGCTCGCCTTCACCCTCACCGTCTGGAGAAGACTGACCCATAAACTGCTGAATCACCTCTTCTGGGTCGACTACATCGTCCTCATCTTCAGCGGACTCGTCTTCTTCCTCCGGTTCGATCTGTTCAAAGTCGTCATCGTCGACTTCTTCGTTCTTCACGTCTATCAAGATCGAGTAGGCACGAATCGCTGCTTCAGCGGCGTCTTCTACGATTGCTTCTACGGAAGTGACCTGTCGGATCAGCTTGCGCAATTTTCGAGCAACATCAAGGTGCTCCGATGGCACGAGCATTTCGTTTACCTGACCAAGGCTGACTCGGATCATGAATTCAACGAGTGCTTCTCGGGCAGGTAGATCGGTTACATCAGGACGTGCTTCGAGCGAAGCGGTACGAACCATGTCGTACATCGTCATAACACCTGGGTAAAGCTCTTCTACATATCCGTCGATACGTGAGCTTTCAAGCACTGTGAATGCATCGAGAGCCAATCGGCGTTCCTGGAAAAGATCGAAGAATCGACTCATATCTGTTAGAAATTCTCGGGGCTCGACCTCAACTTGCTCGGCCGCAGCCTTCTGCACAGCTTCATCAGCTGCTTTGGCAGCCTTCAATTCAGATGCTCCGGGTAGGCGCGGACGAAGATCATCAAACAAAGTCGACGGAATATTAAAATCGAATGCGAATGACCCAAATTCGATGTGCCCGATCTGGTGCGTTGAAATTACTTTGAAGAAGCCAAAGTTTTCACCTTTGGTTGTGTATCGATTGATCACCGATGGCATGTAGATCGTTGTGCCTTCGGTCGTTGGCAGTTCACCTTGGAACCACCCTATATTCTTCTCAGCCAGCGCAGCGGCTGCCTGAACGTCGATAGAACGGCCAGTGAGTGCGAGACAGTACATCTGGATGACGTCACGGACTCGAGAAAGTTCAATGGAAGATGACAGCGAATCTAACATCTCTTGCGAAGCCGGCGATTCAAGTTTGAAGTACATGACAGCAGCTTCATCACTCTCACGAGCCGTACGCAGACCTGAGGCCTGCCACTGCTCCATCTGGGCGAACGTCACCCGTTCGAGAACTTCAGGAACGATCTTCAAAAACTCTGGGGCAGCAGGCGCCGACACGGCTGCGATGCCATCAGTCATTTCGAGCAATCGGTCGCGATTGTCAGAAGGAATCCTATTGACCGTATTTGCGCCATCTCTTAGCACTCCAGCGGCATCGCTTACGCCAGTGATTACGAGTCGGCGAGCGAGCGAAATCAGTGGAGCTCTGTGGGGAGCACCGAGTTCGACAAGAGAGGCAGTTGCGGAGTCGAACAGCACGGCGGTCTCTCGCCAAGATTTCTCAGCGACGATCTGCGCAAGGTTGATAAATCGATCGACGTCTCCGGTAATTTTCGGGAAAAGGTCAATTCCAGCTCCAAGAGCATCACCAGCCTGATCGTAGGATCGGCGGGATAGGATCTCGAGGAACTCACCGAAATGGCAGAATTCTTCAAAGGAAAGTGTTTCTAACAGATCTGGAGTTGCCTCGAATAGTCGGCAAGCAAGAGCCGACGATTTCCAAGTGCCGCGATAGAGAGCACGGCACACGTTGGCCCAGTCGTCGATGTAGCGAGGGCGTAGTCGAAGCATTGCTTTGGGTGACGACTTAAAATATGCAACTGCCAATGATGGCGAGTCTTCACATAGAGATGTGCCAGTCTTCGCCCACCTCAGGAATTGACCTGAAGGAAGCTGTCGTTGAACTGCTACTGAAGCATCGAAGAACTCAGCTGCTGCTTCCCACGATCTCACCGTCTTGCTGGCGATTTCTAGGCCTTCTTGGGCCCATAGCTGGCAGGTTTCGTCAGCTAATCGCCCGTTTAGTTTTTCGAGGGCAACTTCGTATCGTTCGAGCACTGGCGCGGGGAACTGATCCAATTCCTTACGGGTAATCTCGATTGCGTTTTGATTTGCGTCGTCGGAACTGGTCAACTCTGGTCTTGCCCTTTGTCAGACTGTTTCATGCTGCATTCATCACAATATTCATGGTGTTCGCAATGATCTGGGCAGATGCTCCCCAGATGATGCGATCCTCGTAGGCGTATGCGGTTAGCTTGCGTACTCCACTTTTCCTTACAACTGTGATCGATCGTCGAGATACTGCATCTACAAATACCCTCACAGGTACATTTACTACATCCGCAACCTCAGCTTCTTCAGGCGTGATTTTCACGCCGTCGATCACCCTGCCTGCGAATGGCCAAACTTCATATCCTGTCGAGGTATCAATAGGTGGCATCTGACACCAAATATCGATATCACTCGACTTGATTCCAAGTTCTTCATCTGTCTCTCGCAATGCTGCGTGCATTGGCGAATCGTCAGACTTTTCGATTCTCCCACCCGGGAACGCCCATTGACCACTGTGGATTCTGAGAGTTTCCGCTCGCCTAATCATCAACACGCACGGTTCACCGTTTGTGACGTTGAACAGCACACTTACGGCCGCGAGAGAACTTCTACCCAATGCCTCATGCTTCTTGCCTGAGTACTGTCTCAGAGTAGTTTCGAGCCGGTTGATCGTAAGTTTGGTGGTGTTCACGCGAAGATCGAAGTTACAACCTCATCGATGCTGCGCTGAACCTGTGGATCGTCGGTGATACCCCAAGTTACAGACACCTGACAGGCTCGTCGCTGCGATACGCCTTCTTTGATCAGGCGACCAGCGTAAATAAGCATTCGAGTGCTAGCACCTTCTTCAAGACCATGCTCACGAAGGTTTCGAATTTTGAGACCAAGTCGTGCCAATCGCTCAGCAGTGTCGGAATCACAACCCGATTCGTGGGCGATAATCTGTGCTTCTCGCTCTTCTTCTGGGAAGTCGAATTCAAGCGCAACGAAACGCTGACGCGTGCTGTGCTTCAAGTCCTTTAGAGCGTTCTGGTACCCAGGGTTGTAAGAAACAACCAAAAGGAATCCATCGGCAGCTTCGATGGTCGATCCGAGCTTGTCGATAGTTAGCGAACGACGGTGATCCGTTAGCGGATGAATGATGACGGTGGTGTCTTTTCGTGCTTCGACGATTTCGTCGAGGTAGCAAATTCCACCGGCTTTCACAGCACGAGTCAGTGGTCCATCGATCCAACGAGTGCCATCCGCATCAAGTAGGTATCGACCGACAAGGTCGCTAGCGGTCAGGTCTTCATGACATGCAACCGTTATGAGCGGAAGCTTTGTGCCCGTGCCGTTCAATGCGGTACCACCAGGGTTTCGCGCAGTAAGGCCTTCATTCAGGCGCCATGCCATGTGCTCTACGAAACGGGTCTTACCAGTTCCGGTAGGTCCTTTTAGGAGAATAGGTACTCGCTGTCGGTAGGCCGATTCAAAAATGTCGATTTCGTCAGAAGTTGGTACGTAAAACGGCTCCTCCGTTACGTAATGGTCTTCAATGTTTTGCTCGTTGTATTTCTGTTCTGTGGCCATTACTACTCACGCCCTGAAGGCATTTCCTCACCGATTAGCGGTGAACTATTTTGAATTCACATCCGGATACATTCTCTAAGGTATTGATTCCCAGAGTTTCGATATTTGATTACGCAGATCTTCAAGCGTTGCGTCGTTTTCGATCGCGATGTCAGCCCTATCGACACGGTCTTGCATCGTGAGTTGAGCAGCAACTCTGGCTTTCGTGTCGGATTCACTCATTCCCGACCGTCGTTCAACCCGTTGACTAACCACAATTGGCGGTGCTTCAACAGTCCAAACGACATCTGCGACTTTGTCCCATCCGGATTCGAATAGTTTTGGGACTTCAACCACAACGACTCCAGTTCCGCGTTCAGTCTCTTTTTTCAAGAGGGCCAGTGTCAGCTCTCGCGCGGCTGGCCATACAATCTTTTCAAGGTCCAAACGCCGGGCAGGATCCGAGAAAACGATTTTGCCCAGAGTTTTCCGATCGATAAAACCGGACCGGTCCAGAACGTCTTCACCAAACTGGTTTACGATCAACCCATGAGCCTTCGTTCCCGGCTCGTAGGACTGGTGGGCAACCTTGTCCGACTCGATCACCACTGCTCCCAGATCACGAAGAATGTGAGAAACCTCGGATTTTCCGGTTCCAATACCGCCGGTAAGACCGATAATTAACACTCGAACTCCAAGTAGAGCCAATTATATAAGTGGCGAACCGAGTAATCTTACGCCCGCATGAACATCGTCGCCGTGCTTTTTTCAACTAGATTCAAGTTCGAGAGTAGTAAACTTTTGTACTTGTAATCACTAAATTACGTTTTGACTGTTCGACTGACTCGCTTATTGCCACCTACAGGCGAATTGTGGAAACGAGCTGGGAGTGTCCATTTGATAGACTCGGCATACCGATCACTGCCATCGGTAGACGCACTTCTTCAATCAGAAGAAGTCGCAAACCTTGTTCGAAATTTTTCCCATGAAGCCGTTACTACGGTCGCACGTGAAGTACTGAGAAAAGCTCGTACGGTGATCAAAGACACCGGTTCTGCGCCCGTCATGGAGACAATGGTGTCTGAAATCGTGAAACGCGCCAATCGCGCGTGGGGAATCTGGCCTAAGCCTGTCGTCAATGCTACCGGGGTCGTCCTTCACACGAATCTAGGACGTTCACCGCTGAGCATCGACGCGGCTCATGCGGCGGCTGAATCGGCATCTAGATACTCCGACTTAGAGTTTGATCTTGGATCAGGTAAACGCGGCTCCAGAAACGCCCATATTTCCGATCTTTTATCTCAAACGACAGGTGCCCCAGCGGGAATCGCCGTAAACAACAATGCTTCCGCTGTACTACTCACATTGGCTGCTGTGGCTGGTGCGAACAGCGAGAAAAACGAGATAATCGTTTCTCGTGGTGAGGCTGTAGAAATTGGTGGTGGCTTTCGGATACCAGATGTGATGCGTCAATCAGGTGCAACGCTCGTAGAAGTAGGCACGACGAACCGAACTTACGCTGCCGACTATGAAACCGCGATCACTTCAAATACGGCTGCAATTCTCAAAGTTCACCCAAGCAATTTTGTCGTTGAGGGATTCACTCATGTGCCAGAACTGGCGGAAATGGTCGCCGTTGGCAAGAAGCATGGGATCCCTGTAATCAATGATCTGGGATCGGGCTGTTTGGTCGACACTCGGAAATATGGACTAGATCAAGAGCCTAAAGCGCAAGATTCAGTGTCAGATGGTGCAGCGTTGACGCTGTTCTCGGGCGACAAGCTTTTAGGTGGTCCTCAAGCAGGTCTGATCGCTGGCGATAAACAGTGGGTAGACTTGGTTTCGAAGTACCCACTCGCACGCGCCGTACGAATCGACAAGATGTCACTATCAGCGATCGCTTCGACTTTGGTTTCGTATCTCAAAGGTGCGCATGAAGAAGAAATTCCGATCTGGAACATGATTTCCACCAGTGAAGCAGAGATCGCTCGCAGAGCTGAAAAGTGGCAAACAGAATGTGCTATCGGAGAGGTTCACCGAGGCAGATCAGCTATTGGAGGCGGTTCACTGCCGGGCCAAACCCTTCCGACGACGGTATTGACCATCGACCCATCGGTCAGCGCAGACAGTTTTGCTGCAAGACTTCGCAGGGCGCCAGTTGCAGTTATTGCCAGAATCGAGAATGACCACATCTTGTTAGATCCACGCACGGTGCTCTCTACTCAGGATCATGCAGTGGTCGAAGCAATCAAATTCGCTGTGGGGCAGTCGACGCAATGAGTCCTAAAAGACGCAGACGGCCGAAGCCAGCTTCAGAGCAATCATGGGAATCGAACACCAATGCTTCGTCGAGCGGATACGTTGCGGTGAAGATCGAGGTCGACCTTCACGGCATGCGAGCACATGAAGCTGAAACTGCTATTTTGGTTCACCTTCAGCACTGCCACAATTCCCATTTACATATCGCTAAAATCAATCACGGTCATGGCACCGGCGTGCTAAAGCACTTGAGCCGAGATATTCTGACTAAGAGTGACCTAGTTGTACGCCACTATGCAGCCTCATATGGCGATGGCGGCGATGGCGTGACGATTGCCGAAATGAACTACGGCGGGCACAAGGCGTTCAACCGACGTTCCAACAACGAGATCGTTCCGAAAGCATTACCTCGAAAGTAAATCCAACCACCGCTGCCGAATAGATGACTTGCCCTCGATTGCCATTCATCTCGACCTGACAGTACATTCGTGGCGTAACCTGTGACTATGACGTTGTTCGACCATCGTAAACAAGAAATTCAGGATAGCATCGCCCCCCTGGCGACCCGAATGCGTCCGCAAACTCTTGATGAATATGTCGGTCAACAGCACATCCTGACACCCGGCAAAGTTCTTCGTAGGGCTATCGACGAAGACCGCCTGCCTTCGATGATTCTTTGGGGACCGCCCGGTAGCGGAAAAACGACACTTGCCCGTTTAGTCGCCGGTGAAACCAATTCCCACTTCGAGCAATTGAGCGCTGTCACTTCCGGTGTAAAAGACGTTCGAACTGTGGTGGCGGCGGCAAGCGACCGCCTTGGTCAAATGGGTCGAAAAACAATCCTGTTTATCGACGAAATTCATCGATTCTCCAAATCGCAACAGGACGCCCTACTACCCCATGTTGAAGACGGCACGGTCACTCTGATCGGTGCGACTACCGAGAATCCTTCATTCGAAGTTATATCTCCACTTCTTTCGAGAACTCGGGTTTACACACTCGAACCGCTTCACGACGAAGACATCACAGAAATCATCGAACGGGCGATCTCTGATGGTGACCACGGGCTCGGTCGAGAAGGTGTTTCACTTTCCGAAGACGCGATGCATTTCCTGATTCGAGTTGCCAATGGCGACGCTCGTTCGGCTCTGAATACACTCGAGTTGGCGGTCGAATCTACGGAGAGGGATAAGTCGGGAAATATCTCTGTTGAAGTGGAAACAATGGAAGAGTCAGTTCAAAGACAGTCGCGCTACGACCGTCTCGGCGACATGCACTACGACACGATCTCGGCGTTCATCAAGACGATACGTGGTTCTGACCCCGACGCCGCTTTGTATTATCTGGCTCGGATGATCGATGCAGGCGAAGACCCCGTTTTCATAGCTCGAAGGCTCGTGATTTCGGCAGCCGAAGATATCGGACTCGCCAATCCCAACGGTCTAGCGGTCGCAATGGCAGCGCAACAAGCAGTCAGCTTCGTCGGCATGCCTGAAGGAAGAATTCCGCTGGCTGAAGCGACTATTTATCTGGCAACCGCTCCAAAGTCGAACTCGGCGTACAAGGCGATTGACAAAGCGCTTGAGTTCGTCAAGCGATCACGAGACGAACCAGTGCCGCACCACCTACGGAACGCGCCTACGAAACTCATGAAAGAACTTGGCTATGGCAAGGGTTACGAGTACCCACACGACAAGCCGGGGCATTTTTCGCAGGCGGACAACTTGCCCGAGGCGATAAAGAACGAACGATTCTACGAACCGGCTGATCTGGGAACCGAGCACGCCATCCGCGAGCGACTCATCAAATGGTGGGGCGAACGATACGGAAAATCATCGGACGACTAGATCGTCCGAACCCGTAATTTAGCCCGACTTACTAGTGCGCCCTACACGGAACGAATGCTCATTCGCTGTCCGTACAGAATCAGTCCAGCCCTGAACACGCGATCGCTCAGCCACAGTAAATATTCCGGAAAAGGCAGTTACAACCAACCCGAGTACGACCTCTTGCATGAGATCCTATCGCCAGCGATTCGCATCATCAATGCGGTCGGCGCAGTGAGCGGGAAGAACGTCAAAATCCTTATAAGGGTTCCGTCTAGATTCGGAATGATGAGGGCAGATACATAGATCGGCACGATGGCTGGAATCTAAACTATCGCCGAAATATGGCTTACCTCACACACGCTTGTTGAAGCGGCTCCGATAGACGCGATGAGTGCACAAAAACGAAATATCGTCGGCTACTGTTTTGCTCCCAAAACGTTTGGTCAGACTTTCAATTGCGAGTGCGTATGCCATAAATGCAGTACAAGACGAATTTACCTAAAGAGGCAAGAAGTGACTACGAAGCGATTTCTTTCATCACTTTGTCGAGAGCTGAAATCGTGAATTCGTAATCCTCTGTCGATACTCCATAATGAGTAACGATACGAAGGTCAGAATCTCCGCCATTAATGTACACACCTTCTTCTTTCATCCGTGCGGCAATCTGATCGCCGGTGTGCTCTGGAACACCAAACCTGATTATGTTCGTTTGGATATGTTCAGGATCGACCGAGATGCCCTTCATTTCAGCCATTCGTGACGCAATATGGCGAGCGGAATCATGATCTTCCTGTAAACGATCGATCATTGAATCTAGGGCCACAAGCCCAGCTGCTGCGACAATACCAACCTGGCGCATCCCGGAACCAAGCATCTTGCGCCATCGATCAGCTTCTTCTATGAAATCTTCTGAACCAACTACGATTGAACCTATCGGGCAGGAAAGTCCTTTAGATAGGCAGAACGTAGCTGTATCCACATTCTCAGTAAGATCCGAAGCTGGAACGCCAAGAGCTACAGCAGCATTGAATATTCGAGCACCATCGAGATGAACGTTCAGGCCTTTTTCGTGCCCAGCGTCAGCCATAGCCGTCATCTGCTCGGGACTCAGCGCTCGGCCGCTTGAGCCGTTATGAGTGTTCTCGATTGTTAGCAATCGAGTCGGCGGCTTGTGATAGTCACGTGGCTTTACCGCTTCTTGAATCAAATTAGGTTCAAGAAATCCAAAGTCGTCGGTCTTGATCGGATAGAGAACGACGCTGCCCAACACCATCGTGCCACCAGCTTCGGAATTCATGATGTGGCACTGATCGCCGACCAGCACTTCATCGCCACGCTGTGCCTGAGCGAGAACCGACACCAAGTTTCCCTGCGTGCCTGAGGAAACGAAAAGTCCAGCTTCCTTGCCAAGCATATCGGCAGCGCGCTGTTGAAGTTCGTTTACTGTCGGATCGTCTCCATAAACGTCGTCACCGAGTTCAGCTTCGTACATTGCCGTATACATTTCGGGGCTTGGGTGAGTAACGGTGTCACTCCGTAAGTCGACTCGGATCATGTCGTTGGTTCTCCGTTGCAAGATATTAGACCAAAGCTGAGTTTTGTTAATCGATATCGACCGCAGATTCTATCTCTACAATGACTCCAGGCATACGGTCCCAACGTATACTCAAACAGGACTTTCAGCGTTGTTCGAGCTCAATTACAGCCCTCGTAATGCCGCAATCATCCTCTGCACACAGCCCAAACGATCAATTTGACCAACGACCAAATTTATACTACAGACGAGAAGCGTAACTCGAAACTTACTGATCCGTTGCCGTGGATAATGATGTTTACAGCGCTCATTCTCGATCAACTCACCAAGTGGATTGTGATCGAAAACTTGGCCGTTAGCGAGTCGTGGCCAGCGACCGGGTTCCTCCGCTTCACCCATGCATGGAACACCGGCACGGCGTTCTCGTTGTTCGAGAGTCAAGGCGACATTCTTACGTGGGTTTCGCTCGGCGCAGTAGGCGTGCTGACTTGGATTTATCGTTCGATCGATAACCCGCCTTGGGTTCTTCGAATCGCCTTCGGGATGCAATTCGGTGGGGCGATCGGAAACATCATCGACCGCATTCGACTCGGTCACGTCACAGACTTTCTCGATGTAGGACCCTGGCCCATCTTCAATATCGCCGATTCCTCAATTGTTATCGGCATTGTCCTGATGATTTACTACTTCTTATTTCTCGACGAAAGTGGAAAATCAAAAGTAGATTCCAGCATCGATGCTGCGGAACCATCCGAACAGGCAATCGCCAACATAACCTCTGATTCTTCAGATTAGATTTCGGTAGTTTTACTTTGACTGAGTTTGCAATTACCGAAGAGCAATCGGGAAAACGTTTGGACGTGTTCCTAAGCGAGCACTGGGATGACGCAGAATCTCGATCAGTCGCTCAGCGCGCTATCAAAGCAGGTGAAGTTTCGATCGATGGGATAACAATCTCACGGGTTTCGGCAAAACTCACCGAAGGGCAAGTCATACAAGCAAGCTCCGACGGAACCGTAGCATCAACTTCGATCATCAAAAGCAATATCCCGCTAGACATTGCCTACGAAGACGAGCACATCGCCGTTATCAACAAAGTCGTAGGTATGACCGCTCATCCCGGTTCTGGGCATATCGACGACACGGTGGCTAACGCCGCCGCGTACAAGTGGCCGAAAATCGTTGAAATCGGTGAACCTGATCGCCCCGGCATAGTTCACCGGCTCGACAAAGACACAAGCGGTTTGATGGTCATTGCGCTCACCGAACCGGCGTACACCCGCCTTTCAGAGATGATCCGAAATCATGAGATTACACGCATTTACTCCGCACTCGTGCACGGTATTCCGAAATCGCAAAAAGGTGTAGTCGACGCACCGATTGGACGATCTCCGTACTACCGCAAAAGACAGGCAATCGACGAAAATGGTCGACATTCGCGAACCCATTACAGAGTCGATTACCAGTTCGGAGATTTCGCTTTTCTCGAGATACGACTCGAAACGGGTCGGATGCACCAGATCAGGGTTCACATGGACGCTATTGGTCACCCGGTTATTGGTGACCAGACTTACGGACGACAAAAAAATCTGCCGAATCTAAACCGTCAATTTCTTCATGCATCAAAGCTTGAACTCGATCATCCGGTCACCGGTAAACGATTATCGGTAACGTCCGAACTTCCTGCTGATCTGACACGC
Organism: uncultured Dehalococcoidales bacterium; assembly: GCA_905614375.1. The sequence continues at coordinate 65,272 of CAJQSP010000014.1, forward strand.
GCGCTCGAGGCGCTGCAATAGCTTGTCTTTCACTCGATCCGCTTGTTACCGTTTATTCCTTCCTTCCCGGCTTAGGCGCTGCTAAAGTTTTATGAATGAATAATCCAACTTCTCCCGTCCGAGTTCGATACGCGCCCAGCCCTACAGGCATCCCGCATATCGGAAACATTCGCACCGCTCTTTTCTGCTGGGTACTCGCTCAACAGACCAAAGGTCAGTTCATCGTCCGTATCGAAGACACCGACAGGTCTCGATATGACGCGGCCGCGGAAAAGGCGATTTTTGAATCTTTAGATTGGTTGGGACTTACTTGGGACGAAGGACCCGGCAAGGGCGGTCCGGTTGGCCCATATGTGCAGTCAGAGCGTCAGCAGACGTATATCGAAGTGGCGCATAGTCTTGTTGAATCGGGATACGCTTACTTCGATGACACCACTCCGGAACAACTCCACTCTTTGCGAGAGCGACAGCGCGCCGCAAAGCAGCCGCCACGGTACGACGGTCGTGGTCGACACCGCAGCGCTGAGGAAATCGAAGAGTCGCGGCAGGCAGGATTGCCAATTACGATTCGCCTAAAGGTTCCCGAGTTCGGATCGGTTTCGTTCAATGATGCTGTTCGCGGCAAAATCACATTCGAGCTGAAAGAACTCGATGATTTCGTAATCTTGAAGTCGGATGAAATGCCGACTTACCACCTTGCCCACATAGTCGATGATAAAGCGATGGGGGTCACGCACGTCATACGTGGTGATGAGTGGATATCAAGCACGCCTCGCCATCTATTGATTCATCAAGCGCTTGGAATCGAGCCACCGGAATACGTTCACGTGCCGCTGATTCTCGGCAAGGACAATTCGAAACTCAGTAAGCGCCATGGTTCTACTTCCGCACTTGAATATCGTGACCAAGGATTCTTGGCCGACGCTGTGTTCAATTTCATGTGCCTGCTTGGTTGGTCGCCCGGCGACGACACCGAAGTAATGACCCGCGAGCAGATCGTGCGTCAATTCAGCATCGATCGGATCAACGATTCCCCAGCGACTTTCGACGCCGAAAAACTGGAATGGATGAACGGCGTCTACATTCGAAGCATGGACGAAGACTCTCTGATAGAAATGTTGCTGCCGTTCATGGAGCGACCTGAAGCAGATGGCGGCCTGCCCGACACGGTAGAACGTCCTATCGACCGCGTGTATCTGAAGAAACTTATCCCACTTGTCCACGAGCGCCTAAAGCTACTGACCGAAGGAACCGAGACTCTCGATTTCTTCTTTGCTGACAACGTGAACCCTGCCGCTGAAGACCTGCCGGGTCGAAAGATGGACATAGCGATGACAGAGACTGCTCTCGAATCAGCACTCGGACTGTGCAAGACTGTCTCCTCGTTCCAACCAGAGCATCTTGAAGCTGAGTACCGAGCGTTAGCCGAGAAGATCGAGATGAAGCCGGGTCAGTTGTTTTCGCCGATACGAGTCGCAATTACAGGCAAAGCGTTCGCTCCGCCGTTATTCGACACAATGGCTGCAATTGGGCAGGTCCGTTGTGTCGAGAGAATGGAAAAAGCGCTCTCAATTATCCGTTCAGGTGAATCTACCACCGCTGAGTAGCAGTTCAAGGCCAAAACTTAGATTGACCTTACGTCGGGCTACTACCTATACTGGAATGTAGAGCATCTGCTTTTCAGATGAATTTCGACAGGTCACGATCATTCGTGGCTCAAACTACGAATCAGGATCACCGTTGGTAGAACTACGAATCAACGAAGGCGAGAGCTTCGAAGGCTTCCTCCGACGCTTCACCAAGCGCGTACAGCAGGAATCGATTATTTCAGAAGCCCGACGTCGTCAGCACTTCGAGCCACCTAGCATTACTCGCAAGAAGACCGCAGCTGCTAAGCACCGCAAGAGCGTCAAAGCAACTCTGAAAGCCATGTAATCACACGCGAAGATCTTTTAAGTAGATCTTACTTCGATTGCGCCAGCACCTCGGTAATTTGTTACGAGGTGCTTTTGTTTGTCCAAATTTCACCGGCTCTGCTCAGCTATGTTCACGTGACGACATTTCACATCCGGTTAACAAAAATATGTTTTAGTTCCGTGATTTTCTAGCCGGGAGAGGCGACAATAGAAACTCGACTTGCGGAGCAAGGATTTGGTTGGGACGAACGCCTCAAGGGAGCATCTAAATTGAAGTTCGGGATTATCGTTTTCCCCGGTACTTGGAGTGAAAGAGACACGCACCACGCGTTGAACGGTGTTCTGGGTCAGGCAGCGGAGTACATCTGGCACGGTGACGAAGCACTCGGCCAGTACGATGCGATCATAATCCCCGGCGGATTCTCCTACGGTGATTTCCTTCGATCAGGTGCGATCGCTCGATTTTCGCCAGTGATGGAAGCTGTCCAACAGTTCGCCGACAACGGCAGGCCAGTTCTTGGCATCTGCAACGGCTTCCAAGTTCTCTGCGAATCAGGTCTACTGCCCGGAGTTCTCATGCGCAACGATCATCTTGAGTTCCGCTGTATTTGGACCGACCTCAAGGTTGAAAATGATTCAACGATCTTTACGTCGAAAGCGACAGCTGGCGAAACTCTCCACATACCGATGTCACACGGCGAAGGTAACTACCAAGCCGACAATGCCACAATAGACCGACTCGAAGGCAACGGACAGATCGTTCTTCGCTACGCCGATTACTCAGGCAACGTAACGCCCGACATCAACCCGAACGGGTCGATCAACAACATCGCCGGAATAGTGAACGAACGCGGCAATGTGATGGGCATGATGCCTCACCCAGAAAAGGCCAGTGAGAAGCTCATTGGCGGGGACGACGGGAACGTAATTTTCAGTTCGATGATCGAAAGTTTCGCAGCTTCTCTAGCTTAGTCCAAACCGATCACAATCTTTACAAGTACTTCAACAAACGAAATGAAAATTCCACATGCCGGTTAGCCAGGAAACACTCGACGAAATCGCTCTCAGTCGCGACGAATACGAAGCGATTGTAGATCGACTCGGCAGAGAGCCAGAGCCGCTTGAGCTAGGACTCTTCGGGGCGTTGTGGTCTGAGCACTGTGGCTACAAGCACACGAAATCCCTGCTCCGCACCCTTCCTTCGTCTTCCGAGCGATTATTGGTAGCCCCCGGAGCAGAGAACGCCGGAGTCGTCGACCTTGGAGATGGACTTTCCGTTTGCTTCAAGATCGAATCGCACAACCACCCATCTGCAGTGGAGCCCTTCGAAGGTGCAGCCACAGGTGTTGGCGGGATCATTCGTGACATCTTCGCTATGGGCGCCCGCCCCATCGCATTGCTCAACTCTCTGCGATTCGGGCAGCCCGACAACGCCCGAACTCGATATCTCCTCAACGGTGTAATCGGCGGGATTTCCTCGTACGGAAACTGCATCGGCATTCCCGACGTCGGCGGCGAAATATTTTTCTCCGACAACTACAAAGGCAATCCACTTGTAAATGCAATGTGCGTTGGCCTGATCGAAGATGGCAAGATCGCAAGCGCATCGGCTAAAGAGCCTGGCGATTTGCTACTGCTCGTTGGAGCCGATACCGGTCGAGACGGAATTCACGGCGCGTCCGGGCTAGCTTCACGAGCATTTGAAGAACAGGCCGAGATGCGTTCAGCTGTTCAGGTCGGGAACCCTTTCCTTGAAAAAGTGCTAATCGAAGCCTGTCTAGAAGCACTTGATCTGCCCGGCGTCGTTGGTCTGCAAGATTGTGGAGCTGCAGGAATAACGTCTGCTGCCATCGAGATGGCCGAACGATCCGGGATGGGTCTGAAGCTGCTCATCGATGAAGTACCACGACGGGAAGAAGGCATGACCCCTTACGAAGTGATGCTCTCTGAATCTCAAGAGCGAATGCTTCTTGCCGTGACGCCCGGACAAGAAATGCCAGTATTTGAGCTGTTCGAGAAATGGGATCTCGATGCAACGATCATCGGTAATTTTGAACTCGGAGAGAACGTAAGAATCTACGAAGAGGGCGCTGAGATAACTTCTACACCCGTAATTACTCTCACCGACGCACCTGAGTACAAGTTCACCGGAGTGAAGCCTGAATGGCTAACGAAGCTTCAGAACGCCGATCTCTCTGCGAATCCGATTCCGACCGAGTCCCCTGCCGATATGCTGCTGAAGATACTTGCGTCTCCAAACATCGCATCGCGATTCCCGATCTATCGTCAGTACGATTATCACGTGCAGACGAACACGGTTGTAGAACCGGGTGGGGACGCTGCTGTATTGCGGCTCAAAGGCTCAAAACGAGGAATCGCATTATCAACCGACTGTAACGGCAGAATTTGTTATCTCGACCCCAAGATCGGCACCGCAATAGCAGTCGCTGAAGCATGCCGGAATCTCTCTGTCACCGGTGCAACGCCTGTGGCACTTACAGACGGACTCAACTTCGGTAACCCAGAGACGCCGGACGTACAGTTCCAGCTGACAGAGTCGATTGCCGGAATGAGCCGTGCAGCCGAAGCATTCAAAATTCCAATTGTTAGCGGTAATGCCAGTTTGTACAACCAGTCTCAGGGCACTGACATATTCCCGACTCCCATCATTGGTTCGCTCGGACTTCTTGAAGATGTCGAGAAGAACTCGACAGCCGGATTCAAGTCAAAAGGCGATGTGATCGTTCTACTTGGAACCGATTCAACTTGGGACGATATCGATGGTCTCGCAGGTAGCGAATACCTCGACTTCATTCATGGCAAAGTCGAAGGTCAGCCCAAACTCGATATCGATCTTGAAATTCGTACGCAAGCAGCTTGCCGAGAAGCGATAAACCAAGAACTGATCGTATCCGCGCACGACCTATCCGATGGCGGCGTTGCCGTCGCTATCGCAGAGAGTGCTGTAATTGGTGAGATCGGTGCTTCGATCAATTCAGCCCCCGGAGAACGTTGGGATGCTGCAATGTTCGGTGAAACCCAATCGAGGATTATCGTCAGCGTGAAAACCGAGAACTTACCTGCCCTTAAAGCGATTACTACTGCAAACAACGTTCCGTCGATAGTCATCGGCTCCGTAGGCGGCGACACACTGACGTTTGGCGATGCAATTTCGTTGCCGCTAGCTGATGTCGACGACGCATGGAAGAACGGTTTCAGCCGGGCTACATCCGACTAATCACGGACTCGATACCTAATCTTTGACGATTCCAACTCAAACGACGATTTCAGCCCTGACCGAACAGTACGACGCGCTGTTCTTTGACTCTTTTGGAGTGCTCGTCGACGGTGTGAATGCTCTTCCGGGTGCGGTCGATTTAGTTGACCGTATGAACGCTGACCAGACGAACTATTTTGTGGTCACTAATGACGCTTCTGCTTCTCTCGACTCTCGAATAAAAACTTTGGTATCAAAGGGATTCAGCATTACGAAGGAGCAGATTATCAACTCAGGTTCGCAGATAACGGACTACATCTCGGAGAACGGCCTTCAAGGCGCTCCAACTCTCGTTCTCGGCACGCAAGACGCAAAGGACTACGTGACCAGTGCCGGTGCAAAACTGGTGAGTCTGGATAGCGGCGAAGAGCCAGATATCGTTGTGCTCGGGCACAGCGGGCCGTATGACTGGGAATCGACACTGGAAGATTTATTAACGTTATTCAGTCGAAGATTCCAACAGAATAATCCTGTACGCCTCGTCTTACCGAATCCTGATTTCATCTATCCAAACGGCCCCGGTGTCTTTGGATTTGGTGCAGCTGTGTTCGTGAATGCGCTGGAGCAAGCGCTCGAACGAATTCACGGCCCGAATGATTCACTAATCGCTACCAAGCTCGGTAAACCGTACGCACCCATATTCAATGCAGCGATAGATCGAGCCGGCACAGCTAACGCAGTGATGATCGGTGACCAACTTGAAACCGACATTTCTGGAGCTAATTCAGCAGGCATAGATTCGGCAGTCGTAACGACAGGAATCAACCGTCGATCTACAGCAGACGAGTTCGGAGATGTACCGGATGAGCTAACTCCGCGGTATATTCTTGCGTCGCTCGTATAAAATCAGTAGATATATCGGTTATAAAAATCCACGCGAGTGCTTCGGCTCTCGCGTTTTCATATAGTTCCCACTTTCACAAAAGATGCCAACTTACGTTTACAAATGTATTGAAAACAAGCATGTTTTCGAATTGATTCAGAAGTTCAGCGATGAACCTGGCGCCGACTGTCCAACCTGCGGCAGCGAGTCGAAACGACAGATATCCGCTCCGACGGTTATCTACAAAGGCTCTGGCTTTTACTCCACCGACTACGGTTCAGGATCATCATCAGGCAGTAAGTCCAATGGCAGCTCTTCGAGCAGCGAGAGCTCGTCATCAGACTCCGACTCTTCGAGTTCATCCTCTTCGGAATCAAAATCATCCGATAACAGCAGCAGCAATAGTTCCGACAGCAGTTCAAAATCCGATGGTGGCGGATCGAGTCACTCCCACGGCGCTGGAAGCCACACTCACTAGTCAGTTCGGCCAACATGCGCGCTGTTATTCAACGAGTAAACCGAGCATCAGTCAGCGTCGCTGGCGAAACAACTGGTTCGATTGAACGTGGTCTTTGTCTGCTGATCGGCATCACTCACGACGACACCCAAGACGATCTCAAATACATCGTCGAGAAGACCCTCAACATGCGAATCTTCCCGGAAGAATCAGGTAATTCAGGATTCGACCAGTCGGTGCAGGATATCACTGGCGGCATTCTTCTGGTCAGCCAGTTCACTCTCTACGCAAGCACCCGCAAAGGTCGGCGGCCTGGTTTCACAGATGCAGCACGTCTTGAGCAAGCGGAGCCGATGTTCAACGATCTAGTCAAGTCATTCAAGATAAATAGTGGCTTACGAGTGGAAACAGGCGTGTTCGGGGCCTCTATGCAAGTCGAAATCGAAAACGCAGGTCCGGTGACTATCATCCTCGACTCTGAAGACGGCAACAACCCGCGCCGCAGCTAGTCTACTGCGGCGAATTTATTGGGGTGACCAGCTAGCAATCGTGCCTTCCCCGACGCTGACAGGCTCTTCTACCCCGCTTGCGTCGAGCACCCACACTTGTGAATCGAACTCTTCTGGCAGGCCGATGTCACCGATTGATGATACGACATTGTCGAGATCTAGCACGGTACCGGAAATAACGATCTGCGAGCTATCTGGCGACCATACGTTGTGTGAATCCGCATATTGATCGAAGAACACCTGAACGAACAAAAATTCGTCCGAAGTGACCTGTGTCACAAGCGGCGTCAGGTCCCCACTCTCAACATCGATAATCGACCACTTGTGGGCAAAATCGATTACTGGCGAGTCCTCGATAATCGCTAGTTTATTTCCGTCGGGCGACCACCAAAACGAGCGAGCATTACCTTCGTGAAGAATTCGCTCTTCACCGGAATTCAGGTCGTAAATCGACAGTGTGTGGAACGATGTTCCCGACGAACGACCTATGGCAATGTTCTTGCCGTCGGGCGACCAGCCGAGGGCGACTTGATTGTCGCATTCAGCGATGATTTCATTTGTCGCAATTTCATCAACGTTGGTGATGACAACTGAAGTTTTCCCACCTATAGATTCTACGTGCGCAAATTGTTGACTGTCGGGCGACCATGTTGGGGAGTTAAACGAAATCGATCCCGTGCCTATCGAACGAAGGGTCCCACTCGTCTTCCCATCCACCGTCATGATGTGAAGCCCCGCATCCTGATGAATCAGGATCGCCGATCCGTCTGGCGCCCAATTGATATACAACGGAGCACCAATCGCTAGGCCCTTCGGAACTTCTCTCGAATACGATCCTAAAATCATCGAACCGATACCGAACTCTCCACTTGTCGTAAGCGCTATCCGATCGCCGTTAGGTGACACCACGTGGTGAAATGCGGAACACCGGGCCCTACGCCGCTCTGGGAGGTAGTATCGACAGCCAGCCTAACGATGATGCCTTCGCCGTCAGCATCGGCCCGGTGCAGTGAACTCTGGCTCACCGTTTCTTCAACAATAAGGAATGAGGAAAATGAAACGCTACCGCCATCGCGAGATCACACAGGAAACGTGTATCGAAACTCTCCGTTTCGCAATCCACCATTGCCGATCGTCGTTCGGTCACTACCATCAGGTCTAACCGTGAACACTGAGCCCTTGCCATCGCTAAACGCTATTCGATTTATGGGCCCCGTCGCTATAGCCCGTTCAGGTAGTACTGCCTGAGTTGGCTGTGGTCCAATTTCCGATGATCGCTTCACTGTTGCTTCGAGAGTGAGCGCGGCTTCCATCGCAAGTTGAGTGGATGCTATCGCCGTGGCTTGCGGTGACTTTTGCTCGAGTATCTCTAACGCCATTCGATCACGTTCCGGCTTAAACGCAATCCAAGTTGCTGTTGCATCGGCAGGAGAGAACGTCGGTGTTGTTTCTAGGACTTCAGTTGCCGTCGGAGACGACTCCGAGCAAGCCGCGATAGCCAGTGCAATTAATGCACCGATTAGAATTACCGTGCTGATTCGGCGACCAAAAGGCCAATTATCTCGATTCACTATTAGGCGACCATCATTGTCGATAATGCATTACCTGGCGGTGTTACGTGTGTGACCCCGTTTTGGGTTCACACTGTAAAAACTAAACGCAGAGTGGTCACGCAGGTTTTATGCGTTATGCGTTTCGTAATCGAGGGAAATGTCTAACGCTCGCACCGAATGAGTGAGCGCACCTACCGAAATAATATCGACTCCGCTCTGAGCGACTTCTGTCACGTTTTCAAGTGTGACATTTCCTGACGCCTCAACGAAACACTCGGCGGCGATTTGATCGACTGCGTTTCGCATTTCAGCCGGAGACATATTGTCGAGCATGACGATATCTGCACCGGCTGCAGTCGCGGCGAGTGCAGCCCCGACCGTTTCGACTTCGACTTCAATCTTCACAGTATGTGGCGCTTTTGCCCTCGCTCGTTTAATCGCTTGGCTCAAACTCACACCCTCACCCGACAAAGCGGCTAGGTGGTTGTCCTTTATCAGCACCCCGTCGGTGAGATTCATCCGGTGATTACGACCGCCACCAATAGAGACCGAATATTTGTCGAGCAACCGCAATCCCGGAGCAGTCTTGCGCGTATCAGCGATAGACGCTGTGGTGCCATCAACAGCCTTAACGTACAGGTCGGTCAGCGTTGCTATACCGCTCATACGCTGCAGGAAGTTAAGTGCAGTTCGTTCGGCCGTAAGGATCGACGCGATCGAGCCTGAAATTGTGGCGACAACTTCGCCACCTTGAACTCGATCGCCATCAAGCAATTTCTGTGTAAATACCAGATCGGGGTTTACTCGCTTGAATGTAGCCGCCGCCACGTCGAGTCCTGAAAGAATTCCCGGTTCTTTTGGAATTAGGGAGGCACGAGCTTCAAGATGAGAGGGAATTAGTGCCGACGTAGTAACATCGGTACTAACTGAATCCTCTTCCAGCGCACGATCAATAATAATTTCTAATTCACGTGGTGTTAGGAGCATTTTTATATTCGAAAATTAGTCGTGATTAATTGGTTGTAAACTACCCGGCGACTTCGAGCATGCGCTCGAGTGCCACCAGAGAGTTACGCTGGGTCTCAGGTTCAACTTCGATGCGGTTAATCGCTAGACCAGCCATGATGCCTTCAAGCACCCACAGCACGTATGCCGGGTGGATTCGGTACATCGTTGCACATGGGCAAACTATCGGATCAAGACAGAAAATATCCTTGTCGGGATTCTCAGCTGCCAATCGACGAACCATGCTGATCTCGGTTCCAACTCCCCATGACGAACCCGTAGGAGCGTTAGCGATGGTTTCGAGGATCAGTTCAGTCGAACCGTACATATCCGCTGCCGCAACAACTTCCTGAGTGCACTCAGGGTGGACAATGATCGTCGTTTCTGAATTGCGTTCTCGAGCCGCCTTGACCTGGTCGACTGTGAAACGGGTGTGAACCGAGCAGTGACCCTGCCAAAGCAATACTTTGGCACTCTTGATTTTGTTTTCTGAAAGACCACCCATCGGCAAGAAGGGATTCCAAAGAGCCATTTCGTCTTCAGAAATTCCCTTTGCGATTGCGGTGTTACGGCCAAGATGCTGGTCAGGAAGGAACAGGATTTTTTCGCCTCGTTCCAACGCCCAATCAAATGCCTTGTCAGCGTTTGAAGATGTGCAGACGAGTCCGCCATTCTTCCCGCAATGAGCTTTGATAGCTGCGGCAGAGTTCATATATGTGATCGGTATAACACTTTCGGTTGAACCGAGAACTGATTCAAGATCGTCCCAGCAGTCAGTCACATCCGATGACTTCGCCATGTCGGCCATGGAACATCCAGCAGCCATATTCGGCAACAGCACGTTCTGGTCCGGAGACGTAAGGATGTCGGCTGTTTCAGCCATGAAGTGAACACCACAGAAAATAATCCACTTGGCGTCTTTTGTCTGAGCAGCCATTTTCGACAGCTTGTAGGAATCACCAGTGAAATCGGCGTACTTGATCACATCGTCTCGCTGATAGTGGTGACCCAGAATAACCACTTTTGTATCAATTTCTTTGCGAGCAAAATCGATACCTTCGGCAATTTCTTCAGGCGTCAGTTTCAAGTAGCGAGTCGGCACTTTTTGCCAACGCACGCCAGCCTGGAATTCTTCTTCGAGGGTTTTTGTTCGTAGGTTGCCATCAGTCTGGCAAAAAGCAGACTGCTCCAACTCCGTAATCGGAATCGTTGTCTGCCTTGTGAACGCAGTCGTCATACGACCGGTACCTTTTCCTTATTTCCCGTGGTGATGACCGCAGTTGAAACCAACTCCGACTCCAGAGACCACGGTGAACTATCAGTTATTTCAACTTGAACAGTCTGCCCAGGCTGTGGCTCAGGCTTGTTGCCGTCGACTGGAGCGTTTAAGTAGATTAGTTTATCGCCTCTACTACGTCCGTGCAGCCTACCCCGCTTCCGACCTTCGATAAGTACATCGAATTGGGTACCAACAAGAAGAGCGTTATTTTTAAGTTGAACTATCTGCTGAAACTCGTCGACAGCGACTTTTCTCGCCTTCTTCACAGCCCTAGTAACGTCATCCGTCATCTTGCGAGATGCGAACGTACCTTCACGATATGAATATTCAGATGTGTGAACCTTCGAGAATTCGACAGCCCGTAGAACATCCATCGAACGTTCAAACTGCTCCTCAGTTTCGCCACTGAAGCCGACGATTAGGTCGGTGGTTAACGTGACGTTAGGGATAATATCTTTGATTTGGGCAATTTTATCGAGGAACTGGCCGATCGTGTATCCTCGCCGCATGTTCGCCAGCATCGTGTCATCTCCCGCTTGGTATGGCAGATTGACCATCTCGCAAACCTTTGGAAGATCCCGAATCGATTCGATTATTCGTAACGACATATCGTTCGGGTGCGAAGTCATAAATCTGATTCGTTCGAGCCCATCGATCTCGTGAACCGTCTCGAACAGGTCGGCAAGGTCGATTCGAGGCCGAATGTCGTGACCATACGAATCGACGTTCTGGCCGAGCAGAGTGATGTCTTTCACTCCACGGTCTACCATCATCTTGGCATCATGAACAATATCGACAACCGATCGACTAATTTCTCGTCCTCGGCGATAAGGAATGATGCAGAAAGTACAGAATTTATCGCAACCGTGAACGATTGGAATAAACGAAGCTACGTTCGGATTTTCAGGAATTGCCCCGGCAAGACATCCTTCGGGATCAAGCCCGTGTCGCAGTCCAGCTGTTTCAAGAATTGGCTCGAATTCCTGAGGTCGCGCCCAAACGTCTACATACGGAAATCGGCGCTTTAGCTCTTTTTGCTCTGGGCCAACCATGCAACCCATTACAGCGATCATACGATCGTCGTTGCCCTTCGTTCGCTTGCCAAGCCGGCCCAACACGCCTGTGGCAGAATCTTCGGCAGACTGGCGTACTACACAGGTATTCAACACAACTACATCGGCGTTCGCCATGTCGTCTGTCGAATCGAATCCCATATTTAAGAACCCGCGGGACAGACGATCAGAGTCAGATGTATTCATCTGGCAACCGACGGTCCATACGTGATAGCTAGGCAATTTTGAGGCTGTTAGGGTGGTCGAAATTCTTACTATCGGCATTGCAGCCTAACCAGTGAGAACTCGACTTTATGAATTATTTATCCAACGATAGACACATAAGGATATCTTGACTGCCGACCACACACAAAGCGCGAAGCGAAATTTCCCGTTTGGCGGTTATCATCTATCGGCGATGTTGACCCGGTAGCCTAAGCGGTATCGACTAAAATTAGCGAATGTAGTGAATAACTTCCAAACGAAGCGGCGAGAAGAGTAGGAGAACCAGTGGCTGAACACGCACAAGTAAATGTAGGACTGATCGGATGCGGATCGATGGGATCCGAACTAGCCAGAGCAGTCCAAAGAGGCGAAGCAGGGTCGGCACGGATCATTGGTCTGTTCGACGAATATCAGCCCGGACGTGAAGCGCTTGCCAGAGAACTCAGGTCCGAAAACACTCCCGAACCCGCACGAGTCGAAACGGTTACTGAGCTCGTAAACCTGCCTGATATCGATCTCATCATCGAATGTGCGTCGCAAGCTGCTGTCATTGCTCACGCTGAAACGGTGCTCAGTTCCGGTACATCGATGCTCATAATGAGCTCTGGAGCGATGATTTTGCCCGACTTCATGAGAACTGTTTCGACTGCTGCTAAAAAGTCGGGTGCATCTATATACATTCCCTCGGGTGCAGTTGGGGGAATCGACGCACTTCGAGCTTCGAAGGCATTGCTCGAAGAAGTTATGATCGTTTCGACAAAGAAACCGATATCACTGAGCGGAGCACCCGGTTTCGCCGATTGGGAAGACAAAGTAATTAACGAGCCAACCGTTATTTTCGAGGGATCAGCGGCTGACGCAGTTGGGTTGTTCCCTGCAAACGTTAACGTGGCGGCAACTATCAGCATGGCGGGCATCGGACCTGATGCAACGAAAGTCCGAGTGGTTGCCGATCCTGACTCACCGGGCAATGTCCACGAGATCAATGCGATCAGCAAGGCGGGAAAGTTCTCGTTCCGCTTCGAAAACATGCCGCATGAGACGAATCCTAAGACCAGCTTCTTGGCGGTGCTGGCAGCGATCGAAACATTGCGTTCGATCTGCGAACCAGGCCTACGCATCGGGACTTAGACGCGGGTTTTCAGCAATAACTACTGGATTGGCATGGTGGCTTGACCCGTGCGCAACCTACCCGCCGTATACGGCGCTGGCACATCTTCAATAAGTAAAAGTGGCGGAGGGTGCGGGATTCGAACCCGCGAGGAGGTTTACCCCCCAACCCGCTTAGCAGGCGGGCGCACTAGGCCACTATGCGAACCCTCCGCGAAAGATATGCAGGTGCTAACCAATTCAATATAGCTTCACACTCCTGGATCGGCAAAGGAGTTCTGCATGAATCTTTTGATATATCGAACCAAATTCACAAACGCTTCGAAAAGCCGTTTCCTTATTTGATCAGCCGGCGCCTCAACAGAAAAATCGCAACAGGCCAAATAACTGCCGTCAGCGCAATCATGTACAGACCCGCCCAGAGGTGGGTGATGTCGAGACTTCCAAGTGCGAAACCTCGTGCGATGTGCACCGCGGAGGTAAGCGGCATGAACCATGCGACCGGCTCTACCCAGTCGGGAAGTATCGATATTGGGAAGAATGACCCTGAGAAGAAGAACATTGGCGATGCGACCAACGTAAACACAAGCGTTAAGAATGTTGTATGAGGAGCCACCGCAGAGAACAGGAACCCGAGTGCACCAAAAGTAATTCCAACCATTATGGCCGGAATAATAATTCCAATCGCTTCCCACTGATTCAACCAACCGAACAACGCTGCGACTGTCGCCGTTCCGACCACCGTCATGATCGATCTAGTGACAGCCCACAGAATATCGCCCATTGTGATTTCGGTGATAGTTATCGGCGTTGTCAACGCAGTTTCATATACGTCGTTATCAATGCGGTTGTACGCGTTCCACGACGTCTCAAACAGAGCGTGGAACATCGCGTTTCCCATAATTAACCCCGGAGTTACGAACTCAGCATAAGAAGGAGCACCATCGATCTCGTCGATAAGTTTGCCGACTCCGAACCCGACGGCCACAAGAATGATAACTGGTTCGATCAGAACCCATGTGATCACGAATTTCCAATATCGAACGAACGATACCGCGTGTCGGAACCACAGTCCGGTGATGCTTCTACGGCGGATGCCAGGGGTTGGAATTGCGAGGTTCACTATCCGTCTCTCAGTTCTCGTCCTGTTATCGCGAGGAACACATCTTCTAAATTGCCAGCACGATACGAAGTTCGTACGCCTTCAACATCTTTGAGTCCAGATAGGTCAGGGCGATCTCCATTTGCGCCCGTCACGCTGACCAAGGCTCCGACTTCTCGGAACGTAATATTCTGTTCCGTCAGATATCCCCGAACCGTACGTATAGAAACTGGGGATACTCGTAACTGCGCAACTTCTTTCGGTGCGTGTCGTTCGATCATTTGATCAGGCGTGCCCTCATCGAGGATCTTGCCGTGGTCCATGATCGAGAGTCGATCACACAGAATCGTGGCTTCTTCCATGTAATGAGTCGATAGAAGCACAGTCACACCAGCGTCCTTGAGAACGGCCAGCTCTTCCCAAACCCGGTTTCGACTCTGTGGATCGAGTCCGGTCGATGGTTCGTCCATTACGATCACGCTCGGACTCGTCATCATCGACCGTGCAATCGCCAAACGACGTTTCATACCGCCAGAAAGTTCGTAAACGTTCGCCTTTGAGCGATCTCTCAGTCCGAAGAACTCAAGCACCTCATGCGCTCGACTCTTCGAAGCTTTTCGTGAAAGCCCCGCTAAGAACCCGTGAAGAAAAAGGTTTTGAAATACGGTTAGACCGCCATCGAGTCCATCGTGCTGGGTCACGACACCCATAATTTCACGAACGGCACGATTGTCCTTCACGACGTCGATTCCCGAAACGGTGATCGCCCCGGAGTTTGCCGGCGACAGCCCGCTGAGCATCCGCATGGTGGTAGTTTTACCCGCGCCGTTCGGGCCAAGCAGACCATAGGTTTCACCGGGTTCTACAGCGAACGAAATGCCATCAACCGCTGGAGTATCGCCATAGATCTTACGAATCTTCTTGGCCCTAATCACCGATCCGTCAGGATTTAGCGTGGCGCTCCTATTTTGTTGCGGTTCGTTGGTCAAATTACTTCTTCAAGCACAAGTCGTTGCAGTGCATTCGAGTTCGTACGATTCATTGATAAAGCGGTTTAGTCACCTGACTCCACAGGTTTTCCAGAGCCCGGAGTATCACCGATCCACACTTCTCCTCCCACAAACAGTTCTTTTTTCCATACTGGAACGATCTCTTTTAATCGGTCGACGAAGTACAAAGTCGATTCGAAAGCTGGTCTCCGGTGAGCCGATCCAACTACGACAACCATGCTCGTTTCGCCAATATCGACTCTGCCGGTACGGTGGGCGATAGCGATTTTCCCTAGTTCCCACTTTGTACGCATTTCCGCAATGATCTCGGCGATCTTGTTTTCGGCCATCGGCTGGTACGCCTCGTAGTCCAGATACTCGACGTTCCGACCCTCGTTATGGTCACGCGTCACCCCCAAGAAAGTCACAACAGCGCCGTCGATGCCAGTTGTAACGAACTCCGTTAGAGGCTTTTCGTCTAGCTGGTTGGGAGTGATGAAAACCCAGTCTAAATCTGTCTTAATATCACCCGAGCCACCACTTACGGGTGGAATAAGGGCGATTTCGTCTCCGGCTTTCACGACCTGATCGCCTTTTACGTACTCGCTGTTGAGAGCCATCATCACGCTAGTTCCCGGCTGAGGATCGTTCGGTGCTGTTTTTCGGGCAGCTACCACCGCTTCATCGACAGTCATGCCTTCAAAGGCTTGAATAACGACGCTCCGAGTTCCGGCTCGCTCACGCAGAACGGCGAAGAACAAGACTGATATTTGTTGTTCAGAATTAGTCAAAGAAGATCGTTTGGGAGCCGTTGTCATTGATCGAGATAGATGTACATCAGGTTACTGCTGAACCTCCCCTATTGGGTATCAGACGGGTCATCAAAAGTAGGTAGGTTTCGATGTTACTCAACTATGTGGGGTAGCATTTTGAGTATCTATTTCAAATAGGTAAGAAGGCTTCCTAAAGGAACAATAATGAGCAAGTCTGTTAGTCCATCGGTCAAAATTTCACACGTTCCCGAACGTGGTGCGCACGGTAAATCATCAATCTATTCGGCAGTGGATGTTGGCTACCTGTGCCACTTAGCGTACGAATCCGATAACGGACCTAGTATTCTGCCGACGCTTTGACCCTTTACCGTATATCGGTAGGCGCATTTCCAATAGTCAGCGGTATCCGCAATCCAGTTCCAGCGCCCGATTTCACGACCGGTACCGACTTGCCGTCAGATCTCGGAACGTTGCATCAGATACCCGAAGATGCATAGCCGTCTCGTCGATAAACGATCATTATTAGTAGTTGAAAGCCAAAAGTAGTTCAAATTCCGGCTTCAAGCCCCTTTGACCTGCAACGTAATGGGCAATACAATTTTAGGTCGATTATGTTTGAACTCTCGCAATGGGTTGGAGTCTCACAAATATCTTTTCCGCCGTCTCCTTAATTACGGCACGGAGTGAGTTCACGAATGGTTCGAATACGTCTTAAACGCGTTGGTGCTAAGAAGCACCCGTTCTACCGAGTAGTTGTCGCTGATCAGCGTGCAGCTCGCGATGGTGCTTTCATCGAACAGATCGGTACATACGATCCGTTCCCAAACCCACCTGAGATCAAGCTCAACGAAGAGAAGGTCAACGAGTGGATTGGTAAGGGTGCACAGCCATCCGAATCAGTTACCTCGCTTCTGCGAACCGCAGGTATCCTACCTAAGGCAGTAACTCCTAATGCCTGAGCGTGACGACGACGTCCAAGCTCAACAGTCCGACGGCGACAACTTGTCGCCGATCGACTCGATGCGAGAGATGATCGAGTACATCGCACGTGCGCTTGCCTCGAATCCGGATGCAGTATCCGTAACCGAAGAGGTCGATGGCGAACGCACCTTACTTCACCTGTCAGTAGACGATCAGGACAAGGGCAAAGTAATCGGTCGTGACGGTCGAGTTGCCCAGTCGATGCGCTCGCTCTTGCGAGTTGCAGCGGTAAAAGCCGACACCCGTGTCAGCCTCGAAATCGACTAGCACGTGTACACCCTCTAAACCTCCCATGACCGATTCAACCAGTCAACCCGACACACCGGGCGAAGAGCTGAACGAATTAGTTGTAGTTGGTCGAGTCCGCCGCCCCACCGGCATCAAGGGGGCACTTCTTGTTGAGATCTACTCAGGCATTCCCGATCGGTTCGTTGTTGGCGACACTGTCATTGCTGACGGCAAAGAATATGTGATAGCGGAAACCGGTAAATCTGGCAATTCAGCGAAGCTTCGTTTTGAGACGATCAACTCGATAGAAAAGGCCAGTTTCTTTCGAGATCTCGAACTCTCAGTTCCAGCTGAAGACCTTCCAGAGAACCCTCCCGGCGTCTACTACCACTACGAGATTCTCGGTTCCGACGTAATGACCGTCGGCGGTCAGCATTTAGGAACCTTGACTGAAATCCTCGAAACGGGCAGTAACGACGTTTTGATCATAACTGGCAAGCCAACCCTGCAGAAAAAGAAGGGTGATGAAATTCTCGTTCCTGTTCTTGAAGGTGTAATCGTTGATGTCGACAAAAATGCAGGAACGATGAAGATAGATCCGCCCGACGGCATTCTCTAACACCATTTTCTTCGATAAACTGTGTGCTCAATTCGTTTGGTTCAATCGGAACCAGTACCAATCGTCACGTAGAGTCCAATAGGAAATATCTGAATGTCAGGTCACTCTAAATGGAGCACGATCAAGCATAAAAAAGGTGCCGCCGACGCTAAGCGCGGCCAACTTTTCACAAAGCTTGCTCGAGAAATCATGGTCGCAGCTCGCGCCGGTGACCCCAATCCTGAGATGAACTTTCGGCTTCGACTTGCAGTAGATAACGCAAAGTCGCTGAACATGCCAAAAGACAACATCGACCGAGCGATCGCCCGCGGATCCGGTGTCGGTGATGACACGGTCATACTCGAAGAAATAAGCTACGAAGCGTACGGACCCGGTGGCGCTGGCATTATCGTACAGACACTAACCGACAACAAGAACCGCACCGCTGCCGAAGTTCGAGCCAAAATCACCAGAGCCGGTGGAAATCTGGCCGGAGCTGGCGCTGTTTCATGGAATTTCGAAAACAAGGGACTCATCACTGTCGAAGTAACCGACGGTGACCCTGACGACATAGCTCTGGAAATTGTTGATGCCGGAGCGGAAGATGTTGAAGTCGATGGCAATCTGGTTCAGGTAACCGCGCCATACGAAGAGTTCGCACAGGTGAAGACCAGTGTTGAATCGCTCGCTGGGATCACAGTCGAAAGCGGCGATGTTGCCCTCGTTCCGACCTCATTGGTTCCACTCGATGACAAGGGCGCAATTCAGACGCTAAGACTTTTGGATTCGCTTGAAGAACTCGATGATGTATCTAAGGTTTACTCGAACGGCGACTTCTCCGACGAAGTTCTAGAGAAGTACGCAGAAGCTGAGTAACGAGGTGGAGAACGAATAGATTCGACCCTTTTATCCCAGCTATTTTGTTCCGTTAGAAATCATGCGGCAGTACACTTTCTATTTGTACTGTCGCTTTTTTTTTGAGATAGATCGGACGCTAGAACCAGATGTGTAGAATGACCGCCGGTCCACTGCTCGCGATAATGGGCGTGGCCGGAACTGTAGCAGGGGTCGGATTGGCCGTTGTTCGCGAACGAATCGATCGAAGGTCAGATGCCCGCGCTTCCAAACAAGCAGAGGAAGAGCAAGAGGCCAACAACTCCGAATCACCTCGCTCGACCGATTCTGCTGACTCAAATAAGTCCTAGCTGTTCACGCATCTCCGCTGGACTTGTAACCGGTAGTTTGCAGGCGTAGTTTTCGCACACGTATGCTGTTGCCTTGCCGTTCACCTGACTTCGCCCCTCCAGCAATGGAGAACCACCGAATTCACTAGATCCCGCAGCAGCACCCGCCAATACGCGATTCGGTTCAAACGCTTTTCGAAGTTCACGTTTCATTTCTGAAATAACGGAATCCGATTCGTCGCCGATAAGCACCACTTCTTGCGAGTTCGTGTGTAGGAAATCGACGGCAGCAAGCCAGGACGTAACTGCTGACGGCGCTTGCTCCATGTGCGGAATCAACGTCTTCATCGACGTTTCGGCTTTCTCGGAGTACTCGGTGCTGCCGGTGAATACGCTAAGACGTTGCAATGCAATCGCTGCAATCGCTCCACCCGACGGCACGGCGTTATCCAGGACATCACGTGGACGAACCAATAACTTCGAGTGTTCGAGTGATGTGTCATAGAACACACCCCAGTCTTTGTCCCAGAAACGTTTGATCATCTGATCGGCAATGGCCTGTGCCTCGCGCACATACGAGAAGTCGAACGTCGCCTCGTACAGCGTCAGAAGAGCGTCGACCAAATAAGAGTGATCGTCGAGGTATCCAAGAATCCGTGCGTCGCCCTCCGAGTCGCTAGTCGCCTTCCATGTGTGAAGCAATAGACCATTATCGTCACGCAATTGGTCTAACAGTAGGCGAGCGTTCTTTTCCGCTGTGCCAATCCACTCATCGTTTTCAAATACAGCACCTGCTTCTGCAAACGCCTTGAGCATCAAGGCGTTCCACGAGACAAGAATTTTGTCGTCGATTCCCGGTGCTATTCGTTTCAACCGCTCCTGATAAAGAATTCCGCGAACCCGTTCGATATCGGCGATAACGTCTGCAGGTTTTTGAGCAGTTCGGGATATGAAGTCCGGTTGTGACATTGACAGATTCAGGATGTTCGATCCTTCGAAGTTTCCTTCCTCCGATATGCCCCAGTAAGCCTTAGCTAACTCTGCATCAGAATAATCGAGTACGGAATCGATCTCGTCCGAGGTCCATACAAAGAATTTACCTTCGACTCCCTCAGAATCGGCGTCAGAGGCTGAGTAGAAACCTCCGGTGGCGTGAGTCATCTCTTTGGTCACATATTCGAGCGTTTCCTCAATGACCCGCTTGAACAGAGGTTTTTTCGTGGCTTGATACGCGTGGATATACAGCGATACGAGTTGGGCGTTGTCGTACAACATTTTCTCGAAATGAGGTACCAGCCAGCGATCATCTACCGAGTAGCGAGCGAAACCACCGCCTATCTGATCGTAGATGCCACCATGCGCCATTTTTTCCAAAGTCAGAGTCACTATGTCGAGCAATTGAGAGCTATCGGTTCGCTTCCAGTACCGAAGCAATAGTTCGTAGATCATCGGTTGCGGAAACTTGGGAGCACCTCGCGACCCACCATGCTCCAGATCGGCGTTACCGACCAGTTGCGTAAAACTTCCGAATATCAGCGATTCATCAACTGATCCTTCGATTTTCTTCGGCGTTGCTTGCTCCCGAATAGTGTCAACGACCTGTTTTGAGTTGTCGAGTATTTCCTGACGTTTGTTCGCGTAGGCATCCGAGATCGCCGCAAGCACACGTGGGAATCCTGCCATGTTGGGTCGATCTTCCGGCGGGAAGTACGTTCCACCAAAAAATGGCTGACCATCTGGGCTAATAAATACGGTCAGAGGCCATCCGCCTGATCCGGTCATCGCTTGGACTGCGGTCATGTAGATCGAATCGACGTCGGGTAGCTCTTCTCGGTCTACCTTGATGTTGATGAACCCAGCATTCATCACTGCCGCTATCGACTCGTCTTCGAAAGACTCGTGCGCCATCACGTGGCACCAATGACACGACGAGTACCCGATAGAAAGCAATATCGGTTTATCGAGCAATCTTGCCGCAGCCAATGCCTCTTCGCCCCACGGATACCAATCGACCGGATTGTCCTTGTGTTGGAGCAAGTAAGGGCTTGTTTCGTTGGCCAGTCGATTGGGCATGTTCTTATGATTTTCTATGTACTCGTGCCAGGTTGAATTATGTGAATTCGATGCGCTTTGATCTGTTGGTGACACACCAAACAGAAGGGTGACTCGGCGGGACGCTAAAGACCGGTCAATTTCAACATATAAACCTCTTTGGTGTCTAACCCCATCACCTTAATTTTGTGGTTATTGGTATCGGCGATGTAGACACAGTTTCCTGAAACCGCCACCCCAGCAGGCTCACTAAACTGGGCGATGGTGCTGAACCCGTCCATATCGCCAGCTTTCCCCGAACCAGCAACGGTGTTTACCTGCAATGACCCAATAGCTACCGACTTAATTTTGTTGTTATATGAATCGGCAATGTAGATGACATCTTTGCTGACAGCGAGTCCTTGAGGGTGCTGAAACAGGGCGTCCTTGCCGGCTCCATCTATATCACCAAATTCAAACAGGCCTTTGCCCACCAGAGTTACCACCCGACCCTCATCTGCGATTGCTGAAACCCTGAGAGCGCTAGTTTCACTATCGATGAAAAAGACTGCGTTGTTCGAAACTTCGATTCCGTACGGCTGAGCGAGCCTAGCGTTTGATTTGAGATCGTCGTGTATGTCTTCGGCGCCATCCCCTGCGAATGGGTTCACGGTGTTTTCAGCTAAGTCCAACGACCAAAGCTGGTGGAATCCCGCCATCGCCACGTACAGCACTCCTTCGTGAAGAGAAAGGTCGTATGGCGAATTGAGTGGCATGGCTCGAGCATCCCCACCCTGATGCCGATACATGGATTGTGCGCCGGTGCCTGCAATAGTTTCAGCCGTTCCCCTAACAAGACCAATCCTCACGATTGTGTGGGTACCAGCATCGGCAACATACAGAGTTTCACCATCAATAACGACACCCTGTGGATTATCGAATAATGGCTGATCTAGAGTGCGTTCGGAAAAGACGCCAGGATGTTCAATATCTGCCAGCGGAGATTCGCCATTGCCAATGACGGCCTCAACCTTACCGTCGAGATCGCTGATGACAAGACGGCGGTGGTTAGAGTCGGAAATAATCAAAATCTCACGTTCGGCGTCAGCGGTAATTTTGCCGGGGAACGACAGTTGCGTTTCGGGTCGAGTCTCAGGAAGAAGGTCTCGTTTTCCACGTACAAAATTGCCCAACGGCTCGTGTTCTTCGATCATTCCAGCCAGCACCTGATCGAGAGCATCGACGGGGAATTCGCCTTCGTGTCGACCAATTACTTTGCCTGTCGGATCCAGAAACATCAGAGTCGGCCAGGCTCGAGCTGCAAACGATTTCCAAATCTCGAAGTCAGCATCGTTCACGACTGGATGACCAATTCCATAACGACGCACTGCTTCACGAACATTCTCCGACGATTTTTCTGCGTTGAATTTCGCCGAGTGAACACCGACGACAGTGAGAATATCTGAGTACTTTTCTTCCAGCTTCCGCAACTGCGGAAGTACATGCATGCAGTTAATTCAGCAGTAGGTCCAGAAATGCAGAATGACAAGTCGACCACGTAGGTCTTCCAACGTTAACGGGGCTTTGGTGTTGCACCATTCAAGCCCTTCCGGAAACTGCGGAGCGTGGATCGTGCCTTCGTACTTTATGGTCAATCGTGACCCCCAACTAGCATTGCCAGAAAATTCTTGAGTGGACAATTATTTGACCTGACTTTGCCCGTAATTCACAGCTAGTGCAGATTTTCATCAGCATATCGAACGATCTACTCGCCAATGAACACTGGTTGAGACCATGCTCGAGTGCCCCGCGACGAATAAACGGTCGCTCGCACGTAGCCATCGAGTCGGGTTGGTGAGTACGAGGGAGAAAGACTCGTCGATTCGTAAAGCAACCGACCGTTCATCCCAGTGAACAGAGTCGTGTACTTTGCCTGAATACCGTCATTCTGGGTCGTTTCAGGATCGATATCGAGCTTGATCTGCCGAAAACCCGCAACCATGTCTCCAATAGTCACTCCGGTCGATGCGTAGAACTCGCCATTCGACATCGCTTCGTAGATATCTTGCTGTGCCAGCTTGGCTGCCTTGACCTGTACCCATCCCCTACCGGGATTCGAGCGGTTGGCACTGAACTCGCCGGTGTAGTGATGCGAATCGTCAACGGCGATTCCCCACACTCGTCGACCATGACTCAGAAGTCGATCCCAAATGCCATCGGTGCTTGCCTTGCCTCCACCACCGGCGTTATGGGCTTCAGGGTGCCCGTTGAACACTTCCATGAACTTGTAGCCCTCAACCTGCATCATTGCGCCGTCATCGAACGCCCAGCGAAAGTTAGGGTGATTGATCGACGCCATACCGCCAGCTGCGATTATCCGTTCAACGTTCTCTCGCATAGCAGTGACGATATCGGTTGAGTCAGACGCCTCAACAACCTCAGTCACTCCGTATCCATTTACATGAACGGGTCCATCAGAATTCCGAGAGGTGACTTCTTCACCGGTTACAATTAACGGCCAATTAGCTTTCTCGGCGTCGGAACCTTCAAGAATCGTTAGATGATTGTGATCCGATAAACACAGCCAGTCGTAGCCCTGCTCGTGATACCACTCCGCAACGTGTTCCGGCGATTCGTCGCCGTCACTGTTGGTCGTGTGGGTGTGAAGATTACCTTTGAGCCAGCTTTTTGTAGTCATACCCAGATTTTACAGATCATTTGAAGTGACGGAGCGGTCGAATGTCGTTGACAGTGACCAAACATGACGAGAGACTCCGCAAATATCTTCGTTCGCTTGTTCGAATCGACCGCAATTGCGAACTTTATTTATCGACTTACAACTGAAATCCCACTGCAAATCATTTCTAGGAATTTTTCAATATGGCGAAACTAAAGGTGCTAGTTACAGGTGCGAGCGGATACATCGCTTCTCTGATGTTACCAACGATGCGAAACCATTTCGATTTGATTCTTGCCGACGTTTCGGACACCGACCGCACTGGCAATAAAGTCGCGGGAGTACATATAGCCGATTTCATCGACAGCGATCGATCGAAATACTCGCATCTGTTCAAAGGTGTCGACGCTGTGATTCACTTAGCATTCAAACCACACACTGTCCGCGGATCCGAATCCGAAAAAGCACCGATTGATCGATTCGATAACGAGCATGAAAATGTTCAGATGGCTAACAATATCTATCGTTCTGCATACGATGCTGGCGTACGACGAATTGCTGTGGCAAGTTCGAATCACGCTGCCGACTGGTACGAGCATTCGCTGATACACGATCGCAAGATGGACATGGTTCGTCCAACAGATTTTCCGATTTCCGATAATTTCTACGGCTGGGCGAAGGCTGCGTATGAGCTGTTGTCATATCCGTACGCATGTGGCATTTTTGGTCGAAAGCTCGAAACCGTGATGCTACGAATCGGCTTCACCCGTCCCATTCAAGCTGCTCAATATTTATCGGCCGATCCGATGTCGGAACAAACTCGGGGCGGTCTTGAGGAGTTCAAGCGGAATTTGGGCGCTTACATCAGTCCTCGGGACATAACGCAGTTATTCACCAGAGCGGTCGAAGCGCCGAATATCGAAAATGAATACGGCGTGCCGTTCGTTGTTGCGTACGGCTGTAGCGACAATACTCGACGCTTCTGGTCGCTAGAGACTGCGAGGAAGTATCTCGACTACCAACCGGAAGACGACACCGAAGTGATTTACTCACAAGATATAGCCCAATTAATCACCGGCGAAGGTACAAACATACGAGGCGGAAAAGTCGGGATTTAGCGGGCGTTGGATGTAGCGTACAGCCTGAACATTCGGTCCTCCCTCCCAAAGTAGGATGGAGTTATAGGGTGGGAAACTACGACGCGATTCTAGTCATCCGATGACAAGCGCGACTAACGCCGCACCTAGTAAAACGAGAACTTGCGACGAATCATCTTATCTTCACCGATCTTGGCGACGATCTGCTCATGCAGTTCGAAGTCCCATTCACCGATGAAGCTGACTGCCGTGCCACGTTTACCCATTCGAGCCGTGCGACCGATTCGGTGAACGTACTCTTCGATATTCTCAGGCATGTCGTAATTGATGACATGAGAGATCGTCGGAATGTCGAGTCCACGTGCTGCGAGGTTGGTCGCAACCAACATTCTCAGACTTCCGTCTCGGAATGCGTTCATCACACGGTTACGCTCTGATTGCGACATCCCACCGTGAATACCCTTGATTGCGAAACCTTCGCCAGCGAGTCCCTTAGCAAGACGGTCTACTCCAACCTGCATCTTTCTGAAAATCAGGACCTGAGACCCTTGCGTTAAGTCATCGAGAATTTCTAAGATCCCATCAGCCTTGTCTTGCGATGCAACGTCATAGAAGATCTGATCGACTTCATCGACCGTTTCTATGCCCTTTGAATCATTGACCAGCTGAATCCAGCGAGGGTCGTCGAGGTATCGGCGGATGAGTCCACGGATGAATCCGGGTATCGTCGCTGAGAACAGCGCGGTTTGGCGCGTACTCGGCGTTCGCTTGAGGATGAACTCCATGTCGTCGGCGAATCCGATATCGAGCATTTCGTCGGCTTCGTCGAGCACCGCGTACCGTATATAACCCAAATCGATAATCCGACGGTTCATCAAGTCTTTGAGTCGACCCGGCGTACCGACGACGATCGTAGCGCTCTTCTCTAGCGCTCGAATCTGCTTGGCGATCGGCTCACCGCCGTAAACAGCAACAACGCTGATTCCACGGTCACGACCGATAAGCGCCAGTTCTCGTTGCACTTGCTGGGCAAGTTCCCGAGTTGGAACAAGCACGAGACCTTGTACGTCCCGCGAGTCAGGATCGATCTGGTTACACATCGGAATTCCGAATGCAGCTGTTTTACCTGATCCAGTGACCGCTTGCGCAACCACGTCACGCCCTTCAAGCTGCCAAGGAATGGACGCTTCTTGAATATCTGAAGGAGATTCGTAACCCATGTTGGAAATCGAATTGACAATGGTCTTTTCGAGTTTGAGTCCACCCCAATCTTCTATGCCGACAAGATCGGTACGAATCTGAGTCAGGATTTCCTTGTCTGGTTGACGTTCTTGATCACGTCGTCGGACTGGCTTACCACGGACCGGCGTACGATCTGATATTGGCGCTGCGGGTGCTTTAGCCTCTTCACGAGTTTCGCTGTATTCAGGTTTTGCGTAGCGACCTTCGTTCCTAGGTCGGCGTGGGGTACGTTCTGCAGCAGATGTATTTGGCGATTCGCTTCTCGGTTGGCGCGCTGGTCGATCGTAACGTCGATCACGGAAATCTTCTCGTTCCGATCTGTCATCGCGCTTACGATCGTCACCACGACCGTCTTTGTTCGAGAACGCGGCGTCAGCGTCCCGACTTCCTCGCCCATCGATGACTGGTCGTGAATCTACGTTTCGTCCACGGCGTTGAGCGCCTGAACGCTGCTCATCACGCTGTTCGGATAAATGTGCATCGGGTTGACCATTACGTCTAGCACGATTACTAGGGCGTCTTCCGTCTCGACTGTTGTCGCGATCATCTCGGTTACGTCGACTGCTGTGTCGTGAATCGGCCAGTTCAGGACCTTTGTCATCGTTACGTGTTTCGCTACGCCGTGTATCCTCTCGCCGTTCCGAACGGTCCCGTGAGCGTCGATTCGATTTGCGAGAGCGTTCTGATTCCCTGCGTGATCCCGCTTGGGATTCGCCAGATCGGGAGTCGGTAGATTCTTCGGAGTTTGGAGTGCGGTTCGCGGCTGTACGCTTGTTAGTTCGTGAATTCGATTCAGTTGATGCCGAATCGTCGTTCTTGTTGCCGCCGCCGATCAGACTTTTCAGTCGGCCTAGAGTGCCCAGTGTTCTGGTGCCCTTCTGATGGTAGGAGTGGTTTCAGTAAGTATTTCTGAATTTCTTACTTCTAGTGTACTTCTTGATTGAGCATTTCTGACAATAAACTTCGATTTAGCTTTCAATTCGATCAAACTCGGTTCAGTCGCAAACAGGTTGTTAGGTCTGATTTTTCGATAGTGTGGCTATTATGAGCACAACCAACATCAGCCCGCTGATCAACGATTCCGCCTCGCCACCGCACTCTTCTTTCCAAGAGTGGAGGGACGTTTATAGCGACAATCGGATCAAGTATTCAGTGGCTTCAGCCGTAGCTTTGTTGGTCGTGATTTCCATTGGATTGTTTACCGTAGGTGCGCTTGAATTGATGCTAATTGGCGCAACGCTAACGGCCGGTGCGATTGGTTTTCACTTGCGTTTGTCGAATCGAATACGGATTATCAGCAACGAACTCGCTAAAGCTGAAGACAAATTGGCAAACGAGGCTAGTTCCAGCAGAATTCTAAGCGGAATTCGCACTCTCCGAGCAAACGACGCACTTAGTACAAACGCACGTCTTACGGTAGCGGCCCGAATGGCGACCGAGTACCCGGCCGCAATCGTCTTCAATCTACGTGATGTTCATGAAGTTCTTGCTCCTTCGAATTGGAGCTATGAGGGCCAGCTTTCACACATCAGAGACCAGTTTGTAAGAATCGATGATGATGATCCAGGAGCGTTAGCAGCGCGACAGGGATCCGTCATCGTAATTTCAAATACCGATGAACGAGTTGAAAGGTTACCGATCTGGGCAGAGAATGCTGGTTTCTTACAGGGGATCGTCGCACCGATCAGTCGTGGACTAGATACAGTCGGCGTGATTTATGTGTTGAGCAAATCAGACAAACTTCCCACGCTCAAAGAAATTGAACAACTTGAATTGATTGTGAGTTTCAGTTCATATGGTGCGTTGGCATCTGGGCCAGACAGTGCAGCAGGTCAAACTCAGCCGTTCCGAGTCGTAGAAAAACCTGCCACAGCGAAGGCTGACTATTCCTCTTCTGCCACTCAGCCAATTCGCATGGAAGGCTTCGCGCTGAATCCAGAGTCGGAAAGAATAGAGATGAACGGCATGTTAATTTCCCTATCTCCAACCGAATTCTTACTAATGCACGCATTAGCTTCATCGCCCGACAAGCCTGTTTCACCCGCAGTTCTCATAAGCAGTTGCTGGTCGAAGAATGCCCGACCTGCCGACAACGCAGTCGATGTCGCCATATTCCGGTTGCGCAAGAAGTTGAATAGAACGGCTTCTGCCAAGGGGCTTATCAAGACGGTTCGAGGCATTGGTTACATGTTCATTCCGCCGACTTCGACTGCAACTTCGCCCGCAATCGCCGACTAAATTCCTAGTCCCCGACTGAAACTCTTCTCTCTTAAAAGTGAACGTCGCACCGAGGCGCTTGGTGCGACGTTACGCCAACCGGTCTTAGGACCGGGTCCGCTATATGTAGTCATTGTGTGTCGCAACGACCATCACAAATTAGCCAGTTGGTAGAAGAACCGGACCCCGTGTACGACAAGGTGCTGGCGTGTCGAACACCGACACCACCGGAGGGATCGCCAATTCACGTCGTATTGGAATGATCGGAGTAAACATGCCTTCACTATTTTGCTCAATATCGATTCCTGCTAGAACTATCGTCACGCTGATCTCTTGGCCCATCCCGATCAAGCGTTCACTCGAAACGTGAATAATCGCGTTCATGCCGATTTCCTCACGCACCTTGGCGACAGCATCTGCAACCTGCCCAAGCGACAGTCCAATACCGCCCTCGACGTGTACGACAGCTGATCGGGCACCAACCAACTCGTACGAAGTGGAAGCAAACGCTTCAACAACCGCCTTCCTACCGGCATGAAGCCCCGTAGAAATACCTGAGACAACAGCTGACTCGCCAGCATTGGTTAGCGAATCCTGCACTGAGATAGCCCGTTCAGGTGAAGATTCGAGTGCGAGCGCAACTGCATTTACCGCGGCTGAGATATTCATGTCGGCGTTCATAAAGGCATCCTTCAACGATCCACCCATCGCACCACCAGCCAATAAATCATCGTTGCACATCGTCATCACGGCATCAGCGGAGGATTTTAAAAGTTCATGTGCATGGGCAGCAGATTGGTTTCGGAAACGACCTTCAAACTCAAACGGCATGTTCACAGCCGCAATGGTCAGCGCACCCGACTGTCGTGTGATTCGGGCAATCTCTGGTGCAAGCCCTGACCCTGTGCCACGGCCTAGACCAGCAAGCAGAATCACCACATCGGCGCCGTCGATGAAATCAACCACCTTTGATTCATATTCGTTGAACAAATCAACTGCAGTTTCAGGATTGCCACCGCTACCAAAGCTGTTTCCGATGGCCAAAGCTTCGACGCTATCGTTGAGATGCACAGTAGCTGATCCGGTATCGAGACCGAGCATACTTACGTGACCTGAAACTGTTTCTGCCAATCGATTCAGTGAGGAACATCCAGCCCCACCTACACCGATAATTTTTACTTCAATAGTGGCTGCTCTGGGCAACTCTTTTACCTTCATCATCCGAACCCTGCCTTATCTGCATTTGGCAGAGATCAATTAGTTGTCTCCATCGCTGCCGTCAGTACAAATTAGCACACTTGTTCTATCAATTGAAAGCCTTTTAGAACACTCATTCGGAACACCCGTGCTAATTCACCTGTTTGCAGGTAAGAAGCCCAATTCGTTATCTAAATACCTAATGAAGTCATCCGAAGTCGGCGTTCAGCGAACGAAATGAAATATGACTCGGACCCGAAAATGAAAAATCTACAGAATCTTACGGAGTCGCTCGACTGCCTCTTTGAGTTTCTCTCGGGAGTTCGCAAATGACACTCGAATGTAGCCATCGCCGAACACACCGAATGCAGTTCCCGAAAGCAGCGCCACGCCACCCTCGTACATTGCCTTTTCAGCAAACTCCTGAGAACTCAAACCCGTTCCCTTGATGTTCGGGAACGCATAGAAAGCACCTTTAGGTGTCGGGCAGGTGACCCCAGGAAGTGAATTAAGTCCCTCGACGATGATGTCTCGTCGAACGGTGAACTCTTTCATCATTTCCTTCACCGATTCCTGAGAACCTTCAAGCGCTGCAATACCGGCCATCTGCGTGTGAACTGATGTGCAAGACACGCTGTTGGTCATGAGGCGGGTCACAGGCTCAACGAGTAAGTCTGGGAATATACCGTAGCCCAAGCGCCAGCCGGTCATCGCGTAGCTCTTCGAGAATCCATCAAGGATTACGGTGCGCTCGCGCATGCCGGGGAATTTAGTAATAGAAACATGCTCTACATCGTCACCGTAGTACATGTCTTTGTAAATTTCATCTGCCATGACAGTGATGTCATTTTCAACAGCCATCTGAGCGATCTTCTCGAGATCAGCTTCAGGAATAACACTTCCGCACGGATTGTTAGGTGAGTTGATAATCATCAACTTAGTGCGAGGTGTGATCAGCGATCGCAGCTTGTCGATATCGGCGTTGTAGTCGGTCTCTTCGTTCAACTGCATTGGAATGGCAGTGCCGCCCATATATTTGATCATCGATTCGTAGATCGGGAACCCGGGATTCGGGTAGATAACCTCGTCGCCCTCTTCGATGAGCGCCATGATAGTGAAGAACATAACCGGCTTACCACCGGGAGTGACGATCACGCTGTCTGACGATACGTCGTAGCCCTGTCGTTCGGTCTGGTGCTTGGCAATAGCCTGTCGAGTTTCGAGCTGACCGGCGGATGCACCGTAGTGAGTGAACCCATCATCGAGCGCCTTTTTGGCGGCGTCTCTAATGTGCACCGGAGTGTCGAAATCAGGTTCACCAATTTCTAGGTGAATGATCGATTTTCCCTGGCGTTCGAGCTCTTTGGCCTTGGCGAGGGTTTCGAACGCGGTTTCGGTACCTAGATTTGCCTGTCGAGATGCGAGCTGTGTCACTGTGGCGAGGCCTATTCAACTATTGAAGATGTGAGAACCAAAACGAATTCGCTTCCGATAATCGCTAAAGTGAGTCGACTTCGGGAATTATGAAATTCGCAACTAGGTGAAAATTTTCTTCCCGCACAGTAGGCATGTCAACATCTGATGAGACAATGACATAGCCAGTACGTTAGGTAATTTGAAATCTTCACGACGATTTGACAGTTTATCGTCTTAAGGACACCAGTTCCCGTATCAACCCCTCGCACGAAAATCGCATTGAGCAAAGAGACAGAAATCACCATGACGCAGTCAGCCTCCAAACGAATCAGACAGAATCGAATGAAAAATCTCATAAAATCGGGAAAACCGGCTTATGGGGTTTCAGTCCAATTCCCATCGGCTGAAATCGTCGAAATGATTGGCGAACTCGATTTCGACTGGGTGATGTTCGATGCCGAACACGGATCGATTACCCCTGACAACATCGGTCCGATGATTATGGCTGCTGAGATTCGCGGGATAACGCCAATCGTTCGACCCGAGAAAAACGATCCAGCAATCATCAATAAGTACCTCGACCGCGGCGCTATGGGTGTTCAAGTCCCTCACGTAAATACGGCCGACGAAGCCAGCGCCGTTGTTGAAGCGTGCCTGTACCACCCAAACGGGATGAGGGGACTTGGCGGCGGCCGCATGGCAGATTTCGGTTGGGGATCGCCAACTTCTGAATACGTCACAAACGCCAACAAAGAGATGCTCGTGTGCATTCAGATCGAAGATATCGTTGCGGTCGAAAATCTCGACGAGATACTTGCCGTTCCCGACATTGATGTGTTTTTCATAGGACCAACCGATCTGGCGCAATCGATGGGTCATCCGGGTGACAACAGTCACCCCGACGTGCAGAAAGTCGTGAAGGAAACCTTCGACAGAATTCATGCAGCAGGGCACGCTTCAGGCACACCGAGTGCAGCCGAGCAAGCGCTGAAGAACACCGAGGCCGGTATTCAATACCACTACACCCACATTCCAACCTTCATGAGCAGCTACGGCCAACACTTCATGGAAACCGTAGGACGGGCTTAGAGGCTTTTTAGCCGGATATGGATTCAATTTCAAGTGACGATGGATTACGTGGCGTGGGCCGAGTGGTACGACATTTTCTATGCGGCAGCTGACCCTGGAGATATCGATTTCTACCACGGTCTCAGCAAAGCGTCGGGCGGACCAATTTTGGAGATCGGTGTAGGCACGGGACGTATTGCCCTACCGCTCGCTCAGCAAGGTATGGAGATTGTCGGGATCGATTTATTCGAGCCAATGCTCAAGGTCGCCCATCAGAACGCTCTCGACGTGGCTCCGCTCGATGGCAGCTTTCGCCTAATCCAGGCCGACATGCGCGATTTCGACCTGAAGCGACAGTTTCCAATTGTGACTATTCCGGCGCGTACGCTGCTATTAGCTACCACTGAGGCAGAACAAATCGACACGCTCTGTTGCGCCGCAAAGCATCTGGCGTCAGACGGAACAATGGCGTTCAATCTGTTTTACCCAGACCCTGAAATGCTCGCCGATGATCCTGACGAAGAGTTTCTTCTTGAGGTTGTCGATAAGCCTGACGGTGGCCGATATGTGCTTACGGCAAGGAATCGCTTCGATGTCGTATCGCAACTAAACCACGGCGTTCAGATTGCTGAAGAGCTCGATCCCAAAGGTGAGATTCTTAGACGGCAAGAACTCAAAGTTGTGGTTCGTTATCTCTACCCCGAACAGATCATCGCGTTGTGCGACCGAGTCGGGCTGGAAGTGATCGAAATGTGGGGTGATTTCGAAGGCGGCGAGCTTGACGAAGAAAGTGATGAGATCGTCGTGCTGGCCCGACACAAAGTATCGGACCAGATTTGAACTTAACGAATAAGGTGACCAATCAACGGATCAGTCACCTCAGTTCGTTCTTATCAGCCAGAACCTAGAATCCTGCAGTCTTATTGCAGATGTTCTCAAGCTCTTCACCGGCAGCAAATCGGCGCAGGTTCGACTTGAACGCCTGTCGCCGCATTTCATATAATTCAGGCGTCAGCGCCGACGAGTGCGGGGTCAAAATTACGTTTGGCAGAGTCCACAGTCGTGAGTCGTCAGCCAACGGTTCGACGGCGGTCGCATCGAGCGCAGCGCCTGCCAAATGACCTGATTCGAGCGCATCGCACATCGCATCTTCATCGACAATTTCGCCACGCGAGATCACGATGATGTAGCTGCCTTTGGGCATCATTGCTATTCGCCGGGCATCGATGGAATTCCGAGTGCTATCGAGCACCGGCGCTGCGATCGCGAGGAAGTCAGATATTTTCGCCAGATCGTCGAGACGATCTAAGTCCCAACATTCTTTAACGGTTGCTGGAACGTTCGATGGCGCCGGGTCGATTGCATATGTCGTTGTACCGAAAGTTGATACCCGTTCAGCAACCGCTCTGCCTATCGCACCTAGTCCAAAAATACCCACGGTTGTACCGGTAATTTCAGTAATGCGTGAAGCGTACTTCTCGGTATCCCATGTCTTCTTCTGACGATCTTCAAAAGCTTCCTGAAAACGGTGGGTCAGACCGACCATAGCTCCTATCACATGGTCACCCATCGAGGTCACGTGCGTGCCTGGGGCGTTGGTGATCGGCACCTCGGAATCGACGATGTTCTGGTAGGCAATAATCTTGTCGATTCCCATGCCGGGGCAAGCGATCCACTTCAGCTGATCTGCTGCAGCGAAAGCCTCGTCGTTAGGCCAACCAAAGAAAGCATCAGCGCCTTTGACAGCCTCAACATGATCAGCAGGGTCGTAGGCAACGACGAAATCGATATCAGGGAAGGAATCGATCAGTTCGTCGGCGTAGTGAGTGCCCACGTGGTCGGTTCCGATTACAACTTTTAGGTTCGTCATCTATAAACTCCGCTCAGTAATTTGCAGATGAGCATGTTGTCACAACAGGCATAATGCGCCAATGGTCTCCCTGATGGTGCAAAGATAGATATATTCAAGAACTCATGATTCCCCCAACCCGATTCGAGCCTGGAGAACACATTGTGATTCGCAATGTGTTCCAAGGTCGCGTACAGACCGTTTTCCCATCGATCGTGGTGGTCGATTCTCCAGAACTGGTGGTCACATGGTTGCCACTCGAAACGCCTGTACTTAACGGAGTGACCGACCCGTCCGCCGAGTATGACGGTGGAAAGGGGCATATGAGCGCCGAAACAATGGCCGCCAAACAATGGAACATGGCAGAACGAAATTGGCACACCTCGGGAACGCTCCGCATAAAGAACCCACGATTGATGTGGTCGCTCTGGGTGTTCTGGGACCCCGAGATGACTGAAGTTCGAAGCTGGTACATCAATATCGACGCCACGTATAAGCGAACGAGTATCGGATTCGATACGTGGGATATGTTCCTAGACGTTGTGGTTCAGCCAGATCGCAAGACGTGGCGATACAAAGATGAAGATGAATTCGCCGAGGTGATCGAAACAGGAATATTCACCGAGTTCGAGGCGCAAGAGGTTCGTGATGCCGCAGCACACGCTCTGCAAATCGTTGCCGAAACCGGAAGCCGTTCAACAATGCGTGGGGCGATTGGCGACCAGACATTCTTTGGGACATTCCGCAGATTCCTAAAGACTGGGAAGAGGTTTAGTTCCGCCAAAATGTCATCGTAGGCAGGCTACCTCACACCGCTATGACATTCACGATTCAGCGTCGACCGTTCCCGCGGTAGAATTCAGGAATGCCTAATCCGAAAATTGAAGGTCGATTCGAACTTGAAGCTGATTTTCAGCCGACAGGTGACCAGCCCGAGGCAATTAGCGATCTCGCTGGTGGACTCAACGACCATCTGAAACATCAGACCCTACTCGGAGTAACCGGCTCAGGCAAGACTTTCACAATGGCAAAAATCGTTGAAGAAGTTCAGCGCCCTACCCTCGTCATTGCGCACAACAAAACTCTGGCGGCTCAATTGTCGTCGGAATTCCAAGATTTCTTCCCGAATAACTCGGTGCAGTATTTCGTCAGCTACTACGACTACTATCAGCCCGAGGCATATATCCCGCAGTCGGACACCTACATCGAGAAAGAATCCGACGTAAACGAAGAGATCGACCGTCTCCGGCACGCAGCAACACGAGCGTTGCTTACCCGTCGCGACACGCTAATTGTAGCTAGTGTTTCGTGTATCTACGGTCTCGGTTCTCCTGAAGAATATCGTTCAGTCGTACTAAGCCTGCGCAAAGGTGAAGAGCCCGGACTTCGCAAAGTCGTTCGCAAGCTCATCGACATGTACTACGAACGAAATGACATAGAGATGGTGCGAGGTCGCTTCCGGCTTCGTGGCGATACACTCGAAATCATGCCGGCTTACGAAGAGCTGGCAATTCGAGTTCAATTTTTCGGTGATGAGATCGAACGCATCATCGAGCTAGACCCGCTCACTGGCGAAATTCTTGCTGAACTAGACCACGTCGATATCTTCCCCGGCAAGCACTTCATAACACCTGAAGACGAGCTGAAAGAGGCTCTAAACGATATCGAAAACGAACTTTGCGAACGACTTGATGTACTGCGTTCGAACGGAAAACTCGTCGAAGCACAACGGCTCGAACAACGGACGAACTTCGACTTAGAAATGCTGAAAGAAACCGGTTCATGCCCGGGAATCGAAAACTATTCTCGTCCTCTTGGGAGACGCTCACCGGGTTCCGCACCGTGGACGTTATTGGATTACTTCCCTGACGATTTCCTGATATTTATTGACGAATCGCACATCACCCTCCCACAGATCAACGGCATGTACAAGGGCGATTTCGCCCGCAAGACTAGTCTCGTCGATTACGGGTTCCGACTGCCTTCTGCAATTGATAACCGCCCTCTCTCCTTCCAGGAATTTGAAGATCGAGTCAACCAGATCGTTTATGTATCTGCGACTCCAGGTCCTTATGAAGCGTCACACGAAGAGCGTCGTGTGGAACAGGTGATTCGCCCGACCGGACTGATAGATCCAGAGATCATATTGGAGCCCACCGAAGGCCAGATCGACAACCTAATGGAACGGATTCAGGCAACAACGGCAAAGCACGAACGAGTGCTTGTAACGACGCTGACTAAACGTATGTCGGAAGAGCTCTCGGACTATCTGCGAGAACTCGGAGTACGGGTACAGTACCTCCACTCTGATATTCAGACTCTGGAGCGCACAGAGATTCTACGAGACTTGCGGCTGGGTGTTTACGACGTAGTAGTTGGAATCAACCTACTCCGTGAAGGCCTGGACCTACCAGAGGTTTCGTTAGTGGCAATTCTCGACGCTGACAAAGAAGGCTATCTACGTTCCAGTACTTCTCTGGTTCAGACAATCGGTCGAGCCGCACGACACGTCGAAGGCAAGGTCGTGATGTACGCCGACAAGATCACTAAGTCGATGAAGTACGCCATAGACGAAACATCTCGACGTCGCGAGATTCAGCGGGCGCACAACGACGCCAATTCGATCATCCCGACTTCCATTGTTAAGGCAGTCAAAGATATTACAACGCAGGTCAGACAAACCGCTGAATCCAAGACGCCATATGTCACGCCATCTGCATTGCCGAAGAACGATCTGGTAAGGCTCTTGAAAGATCTCGAAAAACAGATGAAAAAAGCTGCTCGAAACCTCGAGTTCGAAAAAGCGGCGTTGCTCCGCGATCAGGTAGTCGACATACGCAAAGTACTCGTCGACTTAGGTGACTCGAAGTCGTTAGATCCTGAGCCAGAGAAAATAGTAGAACTGGCCCCCACAACCACTGACGGCATTCCCGAAGAACTGGTCGGAGCCGACTAACGACCACGCACGTTTAACATTTCAATCAACTGTTCTCGTCAACGGGCGACCCCGTTATTCTTAACGCGTGTACACAAAAGACCCGTTTAGATTCACATTGAATTCTTATCTAACGGGCCCCACCACCACCGTAACCGATATGTAGCGCTAGTAAAACGACATATCTTTACCAAAAAATCACCTAGGGATTATTGGCAGAATGATGTGAGACGGGGTTCCCAACTATGGATGCCGTTCTGGGGGCGCTGGCGCAGGCCGTCCCAGACCGAGTTCCAGCCGATGGCGAAGGTGGCAACACGCTGATCAGTATTGGAGGTACAAGGCCTGATGGTAGCCAATACGCATTAGTGGATTTCTTCGGTGGCGCACGTGGCGGAGGACCAAATAGCGATGGCGCCGAGGGTGTTTCTCATCCCGCGTCCAACCTTGCGGGTTCTCCTGTCGAAATCCTGGAAGTCGAGAATCCAATAATCGTTGACGAATACGCGCTAATTCAGGATTCAGGTGGTGCAGGGAAGTTCCGAGGTACGCAATCATATGCCAAACAGATCACCAACCTTGGTGACCCGGCAATACTTCAACTTAGATCAGATAAGCGGAAATTTCCACCCTACGGATTACAGAGTGGATCGCCTGGATCACCCTCATTGAACATCCTGAATCCGGGATCGAACGAAAAACTTCTTCCTACATTGGCGCAAGTCCAACTTGGTCACGACGATGTCATTCGTCACGAGATGGCCGGTGCTGGTGGATGGGGCGACCCGCTCGAGAGAGAAGCATACGCAGTTCTGGAAGATGTAATTGATAGCAGAGTTTCGGTCGAGGCGGCCAGAACCGAGTATGGGATCGTTATTTCTGAACAGGGAACAGAGATTGATGAGGACGCCTCCGTCCAACTCAAATTAGAGATGAACATCAGAAGAGATCAAGAAGCATAGATCAGTTTTGACAAAACTCAGGTCACGGGGCCAAATGATCCACCAATTCCGTCCTCTCGAAGAATGACGTTAAGTTCAATTGGTCTATCAGGTTTGCAGTGCTTTCTGGTGACCACAGGATAAACACATGTGTGGCGCAGACAGCGAGATACGGTATTTATTGCGGTTTGCATACACGGTCTATCTGTGCAAACCGCAATAATTCCTTACCTCTCTGGTAAACTAATATGCATACGATTCTGATTTAGTTCCCATGTTGAACTCAATTTCGCATGGCTGACGGAGATAATAATGGCCGACGTTGAAGTACTACAGCAGGACACTGTTCTAGAGGCTCTGCGCGATGTTTACGACCCAGAAATCCCGGTCAACGTCGTTGATCTTGGGCTTATTTATACCATTGAGGTAGCCGATGGTGATGTTCACGTTGAGATGACTCTGACAGCTCCCGGTTGCGGTATGGGTCCTTACATCGCTCAGCAGGCCGAATGGCGAATTGCTGAGATCGACGATGTCGAAGATGTGCAGGTTGACGTTGTGTTCGACCCGCCATGGACTCCCGACATGATTACCGAAGACGGTAAGCGTCTTTTGGGAATTGACTAAGCCAGTTCGCTGTACACGTATCTATTATTCTGTGGTTCGCCGCGACCAAAAGTATTCTGAGCTAACAATATGTCGTCACCTCGAAAACTAACTCCACAAGAAGAAGCACGTCTTGCACAGGTGCGTGCAAACTTTCAGGAACGACGAAAAGTTTCTGAGTCACTAGAAGGAATTGGCATTAGAGTTGGGGTCTACTCGGGTAAAGGCGGAGTCGGCAAAACGACCGTTGCCACGAACCTTGCAGTGACACTTGCTGGGCAGGATAACGATGTTGCGCTGTTTGACACCGATATCGACTGCCCCAACGTGACCCGTGTCCTAAGAATTTCCGAAGGTCCGATTCAGAACGGTGAAAAGCTCATTCCACCTTCTCGTTTTGGTGTGAAGGTCATGTCGATGGCGTTCTTCCAGGACAACGAAGATGAAGCGATTGTCTGGCGCGGTCCGATGATTCACAACGCCATCAACCAGTTCCTCCACTCGACCGAGTGGGGAGATCCTAATTACATGATTGTTGATCTTCCCCCGGGAACGTCTGACGCTCCGCTTACGGTCATGCAGACTTTAAACCTCGATGGATTTGTGATCGTCACGACTCCGCACGAGCTTGCAGTTCTCGACGCTAAGCGCTCGATCAACATGATCAAGAAGATGAATCTGAAAGTCTTCGGAGTTGTCGAAAACCTTTCAGGCGGCGTGTTCGGTACCGGCGGGGGGCAGGCTCTCGCCGAAGAGATGGAACTTCCGTTCTTGGGCGCCCTCACGATGAGCGCCGAATACACGAATTCACAGGGACCAGCTTCACTAGAATCTGACGAAGTTGCGGCAGAGTTCAAAGTAATTACCGATAACCTGAAGGCTCAGATCGAAGCTGGCAAGAAGTAGCGTTTGATTCGCACAGCTTTGCTGTTCGCTTCCACTAGCTGATTAGTTCAGAACTGGCGCACTTGCCCGGGTATTTAGACCTAGAATCTAGGGTCGCACAACTCGCATCCGCACGTGCCATCCTTTGCCAGATCGATGCCAGCATCGCCATAGTTCAGACAAATTCTCCGGCGAACCACTAAAAGATTCCGAGTGCAGCATTGATTACAACTGACCCGAAGAAGACAGCGAGTACAAGTTTTGGTAGTCACATATTTTCCAGCTAATCGGCTCTCTTCAGCACTGCGACTATCGAATCCTCTAGCGAACGTTTTTTGTCTACTGAATCGACCCGTTCATGGCCAATCGATGAATCAGCGATTGTCTGGAACGTTTCCGAAGCTCCCTCGTGGATCTTGGACGTAGTTCCTGCATCTCCAAAAGTCTTAGCTATCTCGTCCATCTCACCGATCCACCTAAAGGCCTTAGTAGAAACAGTCTTCAAGCTATCCATTCCAGCAAGCGTACCCGCCTGACTCTGCTCCAATTCGCTAATCAAATCTTCATACAGATCAAGGGATTTAGCTGTCATAAGCGTCGATGCGTAAAGAGCAGCGGTGCCTTTTGTAAGTGCAGCGTAGACCATTTTGAGTCCCGAAGCGCTACCAATTGGACCGTTCATTATCGGCACGGAAATTCCCTTGCCGTCTAGCTCACCGAGAATATTGGCGTGCTCACCAGAGGCGTAAAAACGTGGAACTGCTCCGGTACGGGGTGATCCGCCAATAATCCCAGCATCTATAAATTTACCACCGGCAACAGTTATTACTTCGCCTATGTTCATACCGGTCGCCGGCGAAACAGCATTGCAGTCGGCAACCGCGACTTTAGCGTCGGTGCGAACAATAGCCTCGGAAATATTTTGAGCGAACGACCGTGCTTCGGATGGGACAAGTATTGATAGAACGATATCGGACTGGATTACCAATTCATCAAGTGAACCGACATCCTCGAATCCCTGTTCAGATGCCCGTTGCTTCGAGTCATCACTTCGACCGCTGAGTGCTGTAATGACCCTCAGACCGTTCTTTTTCAGGACTCCACCGACACCACTTCCCATGTCTCCGGGGCTCATCACTCCAACGGTTTCGACTGTCACTGGCTAATCTCCTTCTACTGCTTTAGTACAACGATAGCCTGCCAATTGGAAGCATAATTATCATCCTTCTAAACGAAAAACACGCCCGGGTATACCGACCCGGCGCATCATTAATAATCGATCGAAACTCACGCTAGCCCTTCACTGCGTCGGCAATTGCATTGCCGACCAGTTCAGGCTGACCTTCGCTCATACCAAACACATGAATTTCAATCTGCGGTGCGTCCATTGAAACACGCATCCAGATGGAAGGATCGCCGTTTTGAAGTTTCTCGACTAGATCATCATTGGTAAACCCAACAATGGCAGAGTCAAGACTCAGAATCACACCGAACGGCTGGTGTCCTATGATGTTGGTGTTGATCTTTGCACTAACTCCAGGAATACCCTGAAGCGGCTTCAATATCGCTTGCGACTGATTTTCGGCAAATGCCAATCGATCTTCGTGGTTTATGGTGAGCCAGCGATCTACAGCAGCGACTACTCCCATGATTTCCTGTCGGTCGATCTTCTGCGGACGACCGATTCCACGAATTCGCCTGCCCTCATAGCCCACAAATGAATGTCGGCTAATAGCGTCGATAACTTTCTTGGTGCCGAGAGCAAATCCCGTCGAATGCGGAGCACCCATGTACTTCGCAGCAATGCATTGGAAGTCGGCGCCCATCTTCACGTACTTACCGAAATTTTCTAGAGGATAAATCTGACCTGCCGCATCAACGGAAACAGGCTTTCCGGCTGCGTGGGTGATTTCGAGTACCTGCTCGAGGGTTAGCACATTAGGATCGGTTGGCTTCTGTTCGTACACAACATAGTGAACAGCTGCGGTACGTTCGTTGACGGCGTTTTTGAGGTCTTCCTCAGTTGTACCATCCTCATCGCCAAACTCAACCAGCTTTGCACCGGCAAGTTCGAGACACCGGTCGTACCAGTAGCGTTGACGCTTCTGAATCAGAATTTCGT
Organism: uncultured Dehalococcoidales bacterium; assembly: GCA_905614375.1. The sequence goes on from CAJQSP010000014.1 coordinate 106,616, forward strand.
TCGGCATGCCTGTCGTGTCAGGTAGCTGTTCGACTTTTGCATCGTCAGTACCCGCCATAAATGCTGCCGTTGCAAGTGTTAGTGCAGAACCCGCACCCGACGTTATGTACGCCGCAGGAACGCCAAGCATTTCAGCAATTCGGTCGCCGGCAACCTGTTCAAGTTCAATCAATGGAATGTAAGCAGAATCTGCGGCATCCATAGCGGCTTTAACTTCTGGAACAGGAGTCGATCCGCCGAGCAACGTAACGCTGCCAGTAGCATTTATTACTGGCTTAGCGCCCATTTCTTTGTAGATCGATCCCCAATAGTTGGTAGTCACGTTTAGTTACGTCCTTCTCAAGCTTAAGGCTCGCAAGCCCTCACATTGGTTCGCATTACAATTCTCTTTCGGTTGCCGAGTCAATATACCCTTAGTGATCGACACTCGTACCCAGTTAGCATCGGATTGATCTCTTTTAGCTAGTTCATATACCAGAGAGAGATTATTCGCACCCAAGAAATCAATGTATGCGTGTACAGGACAAGCGGAAAATGCCCGACTTCAAAGAAGTCTGTGTGAAATTACAATCGGGATTGGAAGTCAAGATCCGTACCTGGCAGAGTCACGGCGACGCTCAACCGCTAGTGATAGTTGCACCGAATAGCTCGGCTAACGACTGGGACGATTTCATCTCGTTTCTGCCCTCTTCGCACTCGCCTATTTTGGCAAACGTTTCATCAAGCCTTGAATTGTTGATGCTGATCTGGGAGATAGGCGAACCGGTTTTGGTTCTGGCTCAAGGACAACCAGCGGTAGATATCGCCAGCGGTCTCATTGCTACAGCTCCTGCGGCCGCATCCGGAATCATCGTATGTGACGGTGAAATCAGTCCCGACCAAGCAGACGAAATGCACGAAATTTTGACTTTGGTGTTACGAGGTCGACAGGGTAAAACCCTTTCGCACCCAGCGGCCGTGAAGATGCATGAGTTGCTAAAACATTCGACGCTAATCGAGCCGGAGAATTGTGGGGACTTCCCTGCAAAGGACAATCCAAATGCCGCTGCGTCAGCGATCAACATGTTCCTCGCCGGTGCAAGCGGCAGTTTCGATGAAGAATCGGAAGGTGACCCGATCGATCCTAAGGCGTAATCGGCGAGTAGCCGACGGCTTACTTCGAAGGTAGAAGTGCCAGTCCGTCAACGCCGACATGATGCCGCTCCACCGTTCCCGCGTCTTTGACCGTGACGTAAATATCCCCACTTCCTTTTGGACCGAACGCAACGTTTGTCGGTTGATCTCCACCAACGCTAATTCGCTCGACAATATGTCCGCCTGTGTCGACCACTGTCAGGTCACCTTGCCCCACTACGGCGCAGTAGAAGTAACCGTTCTCGCCAACCGCCAGTCCGTCGCCGCCTTTGAATCCTGGCATTTGTGAACGATCAACAAGATCGGCAAAATCTTCTCTTGGGCCTAACGTGCCATCGGCATTCCACTCGTATCGGTAGAGCATGCCCGTAACGGTCGCTGTTACGTAAAGTGATCGATCAGCACCGAACGCCAGCCCGTTTGCGAACTGCAGACCGTCGTCCAGCACAGTAGCGCCCATGCTTTCAAGGTCGATTCGGAATAGTTTACCGTCAATTGGAAAGTCAGTACGGCCTTCCTCGCGAGCTTTCACGAAAGGCTCCAGGTGAACGCCAGAATCGGTCAAGTACATTGCGCCGTCGGGTCCGAACGCCAAATCGTTTGGAAACATGAACTCGACGCCGCCTACCTCGGTCATCACAACTTCGCTGTTGCCGCTCAATTCGACCTTGATCAACGACGGTGGATTCATAGATTCAGCAATCCATAGGGATCCCGACCGATCTTGAACCATGCCGTTAGGGCGTCCGGTTTTCACAATGACTCGCTTCGACGTACCATCGGAAGAAATAACCGAAACACAACCTGTTTCGGGTGACATTTCAACAACGCCCCACTCGCCCGAAGGAAGTAACACAGGACCTTCAGGATCGCCAAGCCCCCTATGAAATATCAAGTCAGAGGTCACGTTTACAGGCCTTTCAAAGTACCCCGAACACAGCGGTGCGTTCAGGTATGCAAAGAATATAGATCACCGATCGACGATACCGACACGGACAAAACATCGTAGTTAACGGGAATACACAGCTAGCCCATACCTCTTTGATGTTGTACTTTTAATAGGTTGGCTCACGAGCATCCGGGCATTAGCTCGACTTGATTTGTTCGAATAACCAACATCTATCACAGTGAGTGTGACGGCAGTCGCGTAGCGTAATACGAGACTGGGTCGGCATGCCGATCCGCTGTTTATCAGTGCAAAACCTACCGTTGTACTCCAAGGTCATGAACAATTGAAAATTCTATTTCTTAAGGATGTACGTCCTACCGCACGAGCCGGAGACGTAAAAGATGTCAAAGCTGGCTTCGCACGTAACTTCTTGATCCCGCAAGGTCTGGCCGTTCAGGCTACCGAGCACGAACTCCGACGAGCATCAGCTCTTCGAACACAGGCTGAAGACCGACGGCTCGTTGAAGCCAAGGAATGGCAGGACATTGCGGACGCACTCAAGGATAGGAAGGTCCGAATTGACGTGCGAACGGGACCAACTGGTCGTCTTTACGGTTCTGTTACAAACACGATGATCGCCGCCAAGGTTTCAGAAATGACCGAGCGAGAGATCGATCGAAGGGGAATTCAGATTCCTGCCCCGATTCGCACGGTTGGTGAACACAAGGTTCCAGCTCGATTCGTTGAGGGCGTTACAGCTACTCTCGTTATTGAAGTGGTTCCCGATGAGGCCTCCATCGAACTCAACCGCCAGATGGAAGAAGCTCAGGCTCAGATGACTGAAGCGGATACTGACGTTCTCGACCCATCATTCGAGGATGTTCTTGCAGCTGCGGAAGCTGAGATAGATGCTAGTGCTTCGAGCAGTTCCGAAAAATCTGATGATACTGAAGACGAAGCAGCTACAGACGACGACGATTCGGAAGAGAAGTCCGAAGAGTAAACCTGCCACAACATAATGATTGCAAAATCGCCCGGGGCTACATGCTCCGGGCGATTGTTTTTAACCGACCGAATTGCCATTCAAATTCTGAGGTTGAACTAGGTTGTGGATAAGGTGTGGAATATTGTTGATATCTTCAGGGCGATTTAACAGGTGTTTGGGCTTCTATTTCCCAGTCAATTGACTGTATATTCCAATCTCACTTTCGCCAGTTACCCAGAAGTTTCCTAGATAGCCGCTACGGCAACTACATTCGTCACTAAATGCAAGCAGACCGTCTCCCACCACATGATTTACACGCCGAGGAATCCGTCCTAGGGTCGATCCTCATCGACGGCATGACGATCACCCAGATCGCAGGCTTTCTTTCGGTCGATGATTTCTACAGAGAGATCAATCGCCAAACGTTCGAGGTCTGCTACGACCTCTTCCAACGTGACGAAGCAATTAACCAGGTAACCGTCACCCACGAACTCGATCACAAAGATCTGCTCGAATCAGTCGGAGGAGCCTCTTATCTTTCACACCTAGTCGAAGTTACGCCAACATCGGTTCACATCGAGCACTACGCCAACTTGGTGCACCGCACCGCGACGATGCGTCGGCTCATCGCCGCCGCAGGCGAGATCTCAGACATTGGCTATGACGATGATCCCGACGTTGACGTCGCTCTTTCGGCCGCTGAGGACGCCCTATTTAGCATCAGGCAAGGTTCTCAGAACCGTGACTTCGTTCCACTAGCCGATTCGCTTACACCGTACCTCGAAGAATCTTCTCCGCTCGATCAAGTCGACGGCGAACAGAACACTTCCCCAATCGTCACCGGGTACAAACGCCTCGATGAACTTCTAGTCGGTGGGTTACAACGATCTGACATGGTTGTGCTTGCGGCTCGGCCATCTGTTGGTAAATCGATGATGGGTCTCAACTTCACGTTGAGTGCCGCAAAGGCGGGTTTCAAGGTAGGCATCTTCTCTCTTGAAATGGGACGTGACCAGATCGCAATGCGATTGTTAGCTGCCCAGTCTCGAGTAAATATGCAGCAGATCCGAAACAGGATTCAGTCACCCAGCGAAGAAGACCAAGTCATCAACTCGATCGGTTTGCTTTCTGACTTAACGATCTACGTCGACGACACCCCGTTCCAGACCGTGGCTGAAATGCGCGGTAAGGCACGACGTTTACAAATGACGCACGGTCTCGACCTATTGATCGTCGACTATATGCAGTTGATTAATGGTGGATCCACTGTAGGTCGCGAAGGCAACCGTGCTCAAGAAGTATCCGAGATTTCGAGGCATATGAAAGGGATGGCACGTGACCTGCACATTCCGGTCGTAGCCATTTCACAGCTGAGTCGAGCCATCGAGCACCGTACGTCTCATCGACCGATGCTTTCCGACCTTCGAGAGTCTGGTTCGATTGAGCAGGACGCCGATGTCGTTATGTTTATCCACCGGGAAGACAAGTTCACCACTGAAGATGAATGGAACAAGGCCAATCCAACCCAGCCGTTCCCACGCGACCGTGCTTCGTTAATCATCGCAAAGCACCGAAATGGTCCAACAGACGAAGTCGAAATGCGCGTACGTGACTCAGTCGGAGTGTTCGAAGAACTATCGTTCGCCCCACAAAATTCACAGTCATACGCACCGAGATCAGGAGCAGTTCGGTGAAGGACGGATTCCCACACGGGGTTCAGTTCACACCAGTTCCTAATCCACTCTTAGCCTCGCTTTTGGAAGAGATCGATTCTCTAGACGAACTGAAGGTGGTACTGAGAGTAATTCATGGATTGCACAAGCTTCGCAAATTACCAGCGTCGATAGGCTTTGATGATTTGTTGTCTGACAGGACAGTAGCATCGATGCTCAAATCCTCTGAAACTCAGCTTGAAGAGATTGTTGAACAGTCGATAAATTCAGCAGTTGAACGAGGGATATTGCTGGTTGTCGATCAAGCAAATGGGCAAAGACGGATACTACTAAACACTGAGCCAGTAAGAAGAGCACTCTTTCGTCAGGGCGTCGACCTAGCGATCAAGACACGTAAACCTTTTGAAACGTGGGCAAACACTGAATCTGCAAAGACTAAGCAAGATGCAGTAACGTTCTACGAACAGAACATAGCTTCGGTAACGCCAATAGTTGCTGAAAACATTCACGCAGCGCTAGAACAACATCCTGAAGATGAGGTGGTTCTGGCAATTCGATACGCAGCCGAAGCCAATGCACGTAGCTGGAACTATATAGCCGTAATTCTTCGCCGATGGGCGACAGAAGGAAGACCTAAGGAGCTTGACGATGGATCGGATGGAACCACTGAACGAGATCTTCAAGAGGATCGGTCAGACCAGTTCTACGAGGAATACCTCAAACGACAACGAGCTCGAGGAGCAAACTAGCGCCGAAATCCACTGCGACATCTGTGACGACAGACGGTGGTTCGTAGCTGCTCCGAGTGAAAATGCTCCGGCTTCAGCCCGGACGGTTATCGCGTGCCAGTGCCAGGAACGGGTATGGGGTGTCAAATCATCCGATCGCATCAGGCAGTACTCCGACCTGGGACCACTAGAACGTCTCACTTTCGACACGGTCGAACTCGGCACTCGCGACACATTCTCTGAGCCATCGAGCTTCCGTGAGGCTTACCACGCTGCCCAACGATTCGTCACCGACATGCAAGGTTGGTTGGTTCTCTGCGGATCTTCGGGTACAGGAAAAACGCATCTAGCTGCTGCAGTCGGCAATGCGCTTGTAGAAGCGCATCAGCCCGTTCGATTTGTGTCAGTGCCCGACCTGTTAGATCACTTGCGTTCGGCGTTCGATCCTGCAGTCGGTGCGCAATACGATGAAATCTTCTTGCAAGCAATCGAAGCACCTATCTTGATCCTCGACGATCTAGGCGCACAGTCGTCCACGGCGTGGGCAGACGAAAAGCTCGATCAGATTCTCACTCATCGCTTCAACCGTCGACTTCCAACATTAGTCACTACTGGAACCCAGTTCGAAGAATTGGGTGACCGTCTCAGAACGCGTCTTGGAGATCCGTATTTCTCCAATGTAGTGAACATCAAAGCTGGCAGCGGTATGCCGGATATTCGAGATTCAGGGCTCCAAACTAGGCTTTCTGAAGCAATGACGTTCGACAGCTTCACTCCTAGAGGCGCCGCCGGCTCTACAGCATCTCAGAAACGCTCGCTGTCGGAAGCGCACGCCGCAGCGACGGTCTTTGCCGCGCAGCCGGCGGGATGGCTCTATCTCGCAGGGCCTACCGGCGTTGGCAAGACTCATCTGGCAGCGGCTATCGTCAGCGACAATATCGCTCAAGGTCGAGAAGTACTGTTCCGTTTTGTGCCAGACCTGCTCGATGATCTTCGACGATCGTACGGATCAGGCGTCGCCAACTCCTTCGACAACGCGTTCCGGCAGGTACGCGATGTCGACATTTTGGTCCTCGACGATTTCGGTGCAGAAGCTTCAACTGCATGGGCAGAAGAGAAGCTTTACCAGTTGATCGTTCATCGACATGACTCGATGATGCCTACGGTGTTCACAAGTCGAACAGCTATTGAAACCATGACCGCATCTGACTCACGCTCAACTTCTCGGTATTCAGACGCGATCATCTCTCGACTTAGCGATGCAAACGTTGTCGCCGAGCGATATCTAACAGCGCCTGACTTCCGCCATCGCGGCGCTACGCCCCGACCTCAATCAACCAATAGAAAAAAACCTCGCAAGTGAGTTTTGAACTTCCGAACCAAGGTATCGACGGCTGCACGTTTTGCTCGATCATCGCAGGCGATACTGAGGCAAATTGGGAGTCACGTCCAACTGACGACTCGCGTGTCGTTTGCTTCCACAATCAACTGAAATGGACGCGTGTCATGCTGCTGATCGTCCCAATGCAGCACCTCACCCAAGAAGAGTTGTGGTCATCTGACGTTTTGATCGACGCTACTCGTCTCGCGATCGAAACGGGCGACAAGCACTGTGGCGATGAAGGTTACCGCACCATCTCTAACTTCGGACTAGAAGCGCATCAGAGCCAACCGCATGCTCACATTCACATAGTGTCTGGAACATCAAAACAACTTCAGGCAGCGACGCGGAAATCAACGTTAGAGGGTACTGAAAATACTTCTATCGTTGAATATGAGGTACAAGAAAGTCCGTTTGCGGCCAGCATTGCCCCGAGCGTCGCAATGTCGCAACGAGAACTGTGGAGTTCTGAGAAAATACTCGAAACGTCGAGGCAAGCCCTCAAATCGATCGAAAGCCACTCACCAAACGGCTTCCGATTAATGTCGAGCTTCGAGCCGTCATCGACAAGCAATCTT
>CAJQSP010000015.1 GCA_905614375.1 uncultured Dehalococcoidales bacterium
ACTCTGATCGCCAGCTGCGCTATCCCACGCCGTAACGTCGGTACCACCGCGAATCTGGCTTCCACCAGAACGCCAAACTGAATTGGGCATCCAGTTGTAAGCGAGAATCGGAATTCCGGCTCTACCCATGTCGGTAATTTCGGCAGCCAATAGATCGATAAGTTCATCACGCATCGGACCGCCGAAGGCAATATCGTAGAACTTAGGAGTTGAAATGAATCCGTTTTCGCAGCCGGAGACTGTGAGTTCGTACGATTCAATTCGTTCTCTGAACGTCACATAATCTTCGTAGGTGTTCCGTTCTTTGCCATGCGGCACGTCGCTTGCCGGAAGCACGTCGACACCCGGGCCGCCGTAGAAAATAATATTTTTCACGCCGAGCTGTACAGATGTTTGTAGTACTTCGTCGGTGGCGTTTCTAATTGCCCAAGCGTTCTTCATCCCGTCATACCCCACTGCTGCTATTTGCTTGATTGCACTGAACGTGCGATTGTCGGTCATAATGGCTAATCAATGATCAATCGCGGATCCGCATCGAACATTACGCCATTATTTTTGTATGACACCGGTCATGTTGCTCAATTCCCAACAATCAGGGAAATGGATTTCTTGAACTGCCCCCCTGCCTTAACTACGAAAAACGTCAGCAACATCGTGTGATTTATCACAATCCAATCGAGTCAATATTGGCAGTTGAAACGACCAATATCTGAGTAGAAGTTGACATATCCTGCTGACACCAAGGATTGACAGTACCTCTACGTCTAGTGGTATGGTGCATTACACACCACTAAATGTGGGGTTTGGCTGTGTCCGCAGCTGCAAGGTGGCGTGTTCAACAATTTGTTTTACACCCTGCTCCGTCAACTGGCCTCAGATCGCAAGATTTTATCCAGACGGATCTAGTACCTCGCGGCTGTTCGGAATTACTTGACAAGGCACATTTCAGGCAATGCATTGTCCCTTCTGTGGAAACAATGAATCACGCGTAATTGACTCGCGTGAGGCGCCTGATGGCGTGCGACGTAGGCGTGAATGCCTAAGGTGCGAACTACGGTTCACCACTTACGAACGAGTGCATTCATTGCCGTTGATGATCGCTAAGCGGGATGGCCGCCGTGAAGCGTTCTCGCCCGATAAGCTGGAGCGGTCGTTACAGACAGCTTGTGCCAAGAGGCCCTTGGAGGTTGGCGCCATTTCGAAGATGGTTGTCGATATAGAAAACGAGTTGCACAAACTCTCGAAAGCTGAAGTGGAAGCGAGAGTTCTCGGAGAAATGTGCGTGGAACGTCTAAAAGTTCTCGATCGAGTCGCATATATAAGGTTCGCCTCGGTATATCGAGATTTCCAAGACGTCGATTCCTTTACTAAAGAGGTAGAGGCACTGACCGATACTAAACCCGATGGCCCTGGGTCAAAAAGCCAATTACGGCTTATAGACGATGATGTCCCCCGGCTATCTCAAAGAGGCCGCCGCCGGAGTGTTAGACAGAGCTAATCCCACTCTCCAACACTCCAGGCTCATCGGCGGCAGTTACAGCAGAACTGCCAGAGTTGGCGACGACGACATAACCACATAGACGCACGAAAAGAAGATAGATGACAACTACGCAGGACACACACATGAGCACGAACGGCACTACCCCAACGGAAGAATTCACACCAGCGGTGATTTCAGACAACGCACGTGTGGTTCTGGATAAACGCTATTTGCAAAAGAATGACGCAGGCGACATTATCGAAGACCCAGAACGCATGTTCCGCCGTGTCGCTAAGGCTCTCGCTGAACCAGAGTTCAAGTACGAAAAGACTCCAGACGAAGTTGCTGCGATTGAAGAGAACTTCTTCCAGATGATGGCAAGCCTCGAGTACCTTCCTAACTCGCCAACAATGATGAACGCTGGCACAGGTGCAGGAACTCTTTCAGCATGTTTCGTACTTCCGCTTACAGACAGCATGGAAGGCATAATGGGTGCAGCTCACGATGCTGCAATGGTTCAGAAATTTGGTGGCGGAACTGGTTTCGCACTTTCAGAACTACGTCCCACCGGTGCAGGCATCGCAACGACTCACGGCAGGGCATGTGGTCCTATCCAAGTACTGCGCCATCTTTCTTCGGTTTCAACTCTGGTAACTCAGGGTGGCAAGCGAGACGGTGCAAACATGGCGGTGATGGATGTTCACCACCCAGATATTCTCGAATTCATCGAGTGCAAACAGGTTGAAGGTGAAATCCACAACTTCAACATCTCTGTCGGCGCATCTGACGAGTTCATGCAGGCCGTAAAGGACAACGCAACGTACGCGTTGCGTGCGCTGCGAGACCCTTCCGATCTTGATAGTGGAATGGTCGAGGTTGAACGGCTCCAGGCTCGTGACGTCTTCAGCAAGATCGTATACGGCGCTTGGAGAAACGGTGAGCCAGGAATGATCTTCCTAGATGAAGTAAACCGGAACAGCCCAGTTCTTCACCTTGGACGAATCACTGCCACAAACCCATGTGGTGAGCAGCCGCTTCTTCCGAACGAATCTTGCAACCTAGGTTCGATCGACGTTGCGAAGTTCCTAGAATCTGACGAAGCCGGCATGACCGACCTCAACTGGGATCGACTTGGTGAGACGGTCCGAACTGCAACTCGCATGCTCGACAACGTTATCGACGCCAATAAGTATGCAGTCGAGGACATCGAGACGATGACTCAGTCGACTCGTAAGCTCGGTCTTGGCCTGATGGGCTTCGCCGACATGCTTGTTCAGCTCGGCATTCCTTACGACACCGAAGAGGCCGTTGAACTTGGTCGCAAGTTGATGGCGTTCATTCGCGACAACGCAGACCAAGAGTCGCTGGCGATGGCTGAAGAGCGCGGAGCGTTCCCAGCTTGGCACGACTCAGAAGCAGCGAAGCGAGGTGACAAGCCTTACCGCAACGCCTGCCGACTAACGGTTGCGCCTACTGGAACAATCTCGATGATCGCTAACGCGTCCAGCGGTATCGAGCCAATATTCGCACTCGCGTTCCGCAAGCAGAACATCCTTGAAGGCAAGACCCTGTTCTATGTCGACAAGAACTTTGAACGAATTTCAAAGGAACGTGGGTTCTACAGTGAAGACTTGTTGGAGTTCCTTTCCGATGGTGGTTCACTGCAAGAACGTGACGATGTGCCAGCTGACATCAAACGACTGTTCCACGTTGCTTCCGACATTTCGCCTCGTGACCACGTGATGATGCAGGCTGCTTTCCAAGAAGCTACCGACGCTGGAATTTCCAAGACGGTCAACTTCCCTAACGAAGCGACTGTTGAAGATGTTGAAGATGCGTACTTGCTTGCGTGGGAAACTGCCTGCAAGGGAATCACTGTCTACAGAGCTGGTTCACGTGAAAAGGAAGTGCTCACTGCCGGTACAACCGACAGCGCTAAGAGTGACGACGCTTCGACTTTCGAGCCTCAGGGTATTCCGCAGTACATCACTCCAGCCGAACGACCTGCAATGCTCAATGGAATTACACGTCGGGTACGTACAGGTCGTGGAAACCTGTTCGTCACAGTCAACATGTCTAACGACAACCGCCCGTTCGAAGTGTTCGCTACCCACGGTAAGGCCGGTGGTAACGATGCTGCGATGGCTGAAGCCGTTTCTCGAATGGCTTCGCTTTCACTTCGATCAGGTATCGACCCTGTCGATGTATCTGAGCAGCTTCGTGGTATCACCGATGTTCCTGCATGGGACGAAGGCGAAATGATTCGATCGGTTCCGGATGCAATCGCATCTGTGCTCGACCGTATCAACAACGAAGCCGCAGCTATGCCTACTCAAGAGCAACTCGGTGAAGCCGAGTCCAGTCAGTCTGGCATGTTCAACCGTCCGTCACCAGTTGAGATTGGTTTGCCCACAGCTCAGGCGGTTCCGATGATGGGACAGGAGCAAAAGGTTGCCGTTCCGGTTGGTGCAATGACGGGCGAGCTTTGTCCTGAATGCTCATCAACGGTCGCTCACGTAGAAGGCTGCTTGAAGTGCTTCTCGTGCGGCTACAGCAAGTGCTAAATACTTAGTTTTCGAATTGCTAAAAGTGCCGAGCGGGGTATCCTGCTCGGCACTTTTTCGTTAACGTTCCTAAGCACTATCCATCTTCCACCACTTTTATTTGGCAAAATCTCCATGAAAGACAAACCTCTTCTCGCAGTGACCATCGGCGATCCTTCAGGAATCGGACCCGAAGTAGTAGTCAAAGCACTTCAGGATCGATCGATGTACGCCATCATGCGACCCGTACTTGTCGGAACCGTTGGCGTTGTGCAAAAAGCGATCGATGAGATCAAATCTTCTGACACCGTTATCGGAGTCGATAAAGCAGCCGACGCCAAGTGCGAGCCGGGAACAATCGAAGTCATCTCCCCTGCCGATTGGGAAGGCACTGAGTTTCCCGTAGGCAAGCACGACGCCGGATCGGGAACTGCAAGCCATCTCTGGGTAGAAGAAGCCGCAAAGATGTGTATAGCTGGCGATGTTGAGGGCATGGTCACCGCCCCGGTCAACAAAGAGTCGTGGTTCATGGGCGGCAGCAAAGACACCGGGCACATGGAAGTGTTCCGGCGCCTATCGGGATCGAGCTACGTTGCGACGATGCTCGTTAGTGGTCAGATGCGATGCATGCATTTATCTACCCACATGTCGTTAAGTGAAGCGGTGAAGTATGTAACCACCAAGAACATCATGACGGCAATCCGTCTTACTCAAAAGATGTTTAAAGCGTGGGGATTTGATAACCCTCGAATCGCCATCGCCGGATTAAACCCGCACGCTTCTGACAACGGGCTTATCGGCAGCGAGGAAGCTGATGAGATCACTCCGGCCATTGCACAGGCGATAGCAGAGGGTATCGATGCCAGCGGTCCGCATCCTGCCGATACGGTGTTCAACAGTGCTTCAGCGGGCAAGTACGACGTAGTAGTCGTGATGTACCACGATCAAGGGCACATCCCTATTAAGGTGTACGGCGTTGAAGAGTCCGTAACCGTGAATCTCGGGCTTCCGTTCTTGCGAACATCCGTGGACCACGGAACCGCTTTCGACATTGCTGGAACAGGAATTGCTAGCGAGATCAGCATGATCGAGGCTTTGAAGCTGGGCGCTTCACTTGCATCGAAAAAAGGTCTGTCGGCGTAGGTACAAGAACGGCGAGACACTAAAAGTTAGTACGAACTTCGCGGGCTATCTACGCAAAGTCGTACGTATAATTGAGACTCAAGCTGGATACTCTCAGTCTTTCGGGAACCGAATTGAGAGCAAGAGAAAACTTTCGAATATGCGAATTGCATTCATAGGTGGCGGAGTGATGGCACAGGCCATCATCTCTGGAGTTAAAGATGCAGGCCTTGGTGCCAGCATCATCGTCGGCGAACCTTTCGAGGTTCGACGTAAGCCGTTGGTCCACGATCTCGGCGTAGAGGCGACTGCGAGCAACAAGGAAGCCGTGACTGGCGCCGATATCATCGTGCTTGCGGTGAAACCTCAGCAGCTCGATTCTGTAGCCGCAGAACTCAAGGGCGTGCTTAAATCACAGCAAACGATCGTGTCGATCATGGCAGGAGTGAAGATGCATTCGATCGGCTTGAAGCTCGGCCACACCAAGCTAATTCGAGTTATGCCGAACACACCTGCTCAGATTCGTAAGGGAATCTCGGCGTGGCATGCTTCTGACGAAGTCGATCAGACAACTCTCGACTTTGTATCCAGCATGCTTCAAGCCATCGGCGATGAGCTGAAGTTCAGTGACGAAAAGAATATTGATATCGCTACGGCGCTTAGCGGAAGTGGACCTGGCTACGTTTTCGTGATGATGGAAGCGCTTGCCGATGCCGGTGTTGAACTTGGACTTCCGGTTCACGTAGCACGTCATTTGGCTTCGCAAACAGTGCTCGGCAGTGCTGCTCTTCAACGCGAGTCGGGCAAACACCCTGCGGAACTTCGCAATATGGTTACCTCACCAGGCGGCACGACGGCTGCTGGCTTGGCTGCACTTGAAAACGGTGGCTTTAGGTCGACTATCGCCGATGCTGTTCGTTCTGCTTACGAACGTGGTGAAGAACTGGCGAGTGGCAAATGAGTGATGGACTACTTGGATACATAGGCTGGCTGCTTCAAATGTTTGGGTATGTAATTTTCGCCAGAGCTATGTCATCGTGGTTTCCCAACGCGCGTCGCCACCCAATTGTTCAATTGCTGTACCAAATCACTGATCCAGTAATGATTCCCGCGTCCAGACTGATTCCACGAATCGGCATGATCGATATCAGTCCGATGGTAGTACTTCTTACACTGTTCTACGTGTCGGATAAACTTAAAGGCGGCTGAAGCCGAGTTCTAAGTTCGTCGCCCGTTAGTCCTTCAACTTCGATGATCTTATTGCGTGCTCTCTCGCCCGAAACCAAGGTGACACTACTTTTGCGTACGCCTAGTGTCTTGGCGAGTAACTGAACCAGTGCTTCGTTGGCAGCATCGTCAACAGGTGGAGCCTTCACTCGCACGCGTAACGCACCCAGTTCATTTAACCCCAGAATTTCGTCACGAGAAGCACGGGGTTGAACTCGCACAGTGATTCGCTGTGCGTTCATAGCCATATTGCTACCTAATGTCCTTCAACGTTACTTCACCGGCCGACACTGTCCAGTCGCGTCCATTTTCGTCGCGCACGATCAAACGTCCGACTAAATCAACATCGTGGGCAATCCCGATCAGCTCTGGCGAACTGCCCGTCTTACCGCCAAGCACCGTAACTTCCTTTCCTAGAGTCATTAGCCGCTCTCGCCATTCCGGAAGCACCGTGCCACCCGCAATGATGGCTCTGTAGTGATTATCGAGAGACTGCATGAGCATCTCGAACACTTCAAGACGATCAAGCTGTCGACCAAGTTCAGCAGAGAGGCTTGTAGAGTTGGGGGGCATTCCGGAAGATGATTCTGGGTCGAAATTTATGTTCAAACCAATTCCGATCACAGCTGTGATTCGATCTACCCCAGCTTCAGGTGAATCCGAATCAAGTGCATAATCGCCGCCAGCAAGCTCTGGGCCAGTTTTTGATTCAGCGATCACTCCAGCGAGCTTCTTTCCTTCCACTTGGATATCGTTAGGCCATTTGATGTCAACAACAACCCCAAACTCCTCAGCCACATTCGCCACAGCCAGCGCCGCAAGCATCAGCAACTCGCCTGCTAACGCAACCCGGGGTCGGAGTAGTACGGAGCAAAGAATATCTTCTGCCTGCCTAGATACCCAGGAGCGATCGTACCGTCCACGACCTGCCGATTGGTGATCAGCGATTATAACCGTTCCATCCGGTGCGCCTTCAGATGCAAGTTCCCATGCAACGTCCATTGTCGACGTAGTTGATTCGAGGTGAGAAACCCTATTACCGATTATCGAAAGTGAATTGGCAAAATTTTCGAAGTTCTCGTTCATTTTGGTTTGAAATGCCCATGCGAAATTACGCTGGAGTTTTATTAGAGGCAGGTTGCAATTGTGTGTGGACACACACGCCTACTCGTTGTTAGCAACATGTATCGCTGCTAGGCGCAAGGCTACGGTACTAAGCGTCAGGTGTGAATAACGAAATAAGCATGTAAAGGTCTTCAATATGATGTCGACTGGCCCGGGCGTCACGAACGTGCAACTAAGGTCACATAAAAGATAAACAAGGAGAATCATGGCCCAGCGATCTAAAAAGGCTCTCTGTTTTCAAACTTAAGCTCGCTCACAACCGACAATGTATCGGCTGAGCATACGTGGCGACAGGCATCGCTCCTTCGAGAGCTCTAAACTAACTTCAAATCACAAGGGAGCTTAATTAGTTACTAGTTTTAAAAAGACAACGCATGGTGATAGTGACATCTCGAAGTGCATTGGCCTATGTCGACCATTTCGAATTTAAATCTGCCAACTTCCGACAATACGTCGGCAGAAGCGGCATGGGTAGACGCACATTCTGAATCTGATTTAAGACTCCTGCAGGCAGATTTAACCCTGACTAAAGCGGAGAAAACTAGGTCAGGCGCGGTCGAATGGGTTTCGTCCATGGAAAAAGAAATTCAAATACGCCTCTCAGATGCTAAACACAAGAGAAAGAACTGACGGACATATGCAGCAAAACTCGAGTCGATGGCTCGTGACGATTCGGATGTTCTGATGGATCAGACCCGATCCGATGCCTAGGAATTGGCTACTCGTATGCGAACGGATTCAACCGAAGACATTCGCAAGATTCTCGCTTATCGAGGTAGGCCCCGCTGCTGCCCAAGATGAGTTAGAAGCACAGTGGTTGCTTACCTATACCGCACGAATTACTGCATTATCATCGAGCCTAACCGCTCAATTTCTACAGGCAGAACCTGTTGAGTTCACTGATGTACCAGCAAAGAATAGAACTTTAACCAAAAAGCGGGATTCTCGATCTACGGCAGCACTTAAGACTGCATAAGTTCTAACTAATAATTAGATATTTCAAACCCGAGTATTTTTCCTCGGGTCTTCTGTGAGTCACGAATATTGAGCATGCAACCGGTTGCACCAACCGCTCCCGCAGCTACACTGCCGTTCAGCGAATTTTCCAAAAGCGAACACGGTGATAACTCGATGCTGAAAGCCACGACCGAAACTCTCTACTACGAACACTCAGCCAGCAACCCAGTCACCATGACTGTGAAGGCGAACGAATGGTTCGAAGTCGAAACTCAGATGAACCGCGGGCCTGACTCAGATCGGGTTCCCGACGATATTCGCGAACTGTACAACCAATATCGATCCGATAGCCAACCCAACGATCGTGGCAACCCCGCATCGGGTTGCATCTACGTCGAGGGAGCAAAGCCAGGAGATTTATTGACTGTCGAAATAGGTGAAATAAAGGTTCATCCAGTTGGCTGGACTCGATACGGAGGGTCGACAGGCGCCATGCCTGGTTACCTCGGACCGTCAAACATCGGAGAACAGTTCCGTATATGCCGAATCGAAAAAGACGAAGTTATCTGGAACGACAAGTTGCGATTCCCGGTTGAACCGATGATGGGCGTGATTGGCGTGGCTCCTGAACGTGAAGCACGCCACAACGGTTGGGCTGGCGAATGGGGTGGAAACTTCGATATTCAAGAAGTTACCAATGGTGCAAAGCTAAGCATTCCAGTCAACCACGAAGGCGCCCTACTACACGTCGGAGATATGCATGCACGCCAAGGCGATGGAGAAATCTGCGGCGGCGGCGGTATTGAAACCAGCGGCATTGTAACGCTCAGAGTATCGCTCGGCGAGAAGCCAGCAGAGATGATTTGGCCGCGGATAGAGAACCATGAATACATCATGACCACCGCTTGCGAGAAGCCAGCGGAAGACGCTTTCCGAATCGCCCTGTCGGAAATGATTCTTTGGCTCGAAGCTAGCTATGGTATGAGCCAAGGCGAGGCGTATATATTCCTGTCACAGTGTTTAGAAGCGCGAGTTACCCAGTTCGTAAACCCTAGCTACACGTACATTGCGAAGGTAGCTAAGAAGTACTTGGTTTAGATTGCCTCATCAAATCAAAGCCGTTTTATTCGATGTTGGGGGACCTCTCGACACCGAAACAATCATGGATAGACAGATCGATGAACAGATCACCGCATCGTTCAGGGCCAACGGAGTCGCTATTTCCACTGAGAAATACCAGGCTGTAAATCGGTGGGCGATCGACGTTTTTGCAGCCAAAACCTATCACTCGATCATATGGAAGATCGCTCAAGGCGATATGGAGCTGATTGAGCGAGTTGAGTCGGAGCTAATAGACACGGTGCCGCAGCGAAATGAATCGCGAGGAGACTTCGAGCTTCGAGAAGGAATGCCAGAGCTGCTCGCTGAGCTTTCAGATGAAGGGATGTTGCTGGGTCTGGCAGCGAACCAGCCGGTGGATACTGTCACGAAAATGGAACGTCTCGGCATCGCACAGTACTTCACGTACCGGGAAGTCTCAGGTTCGATCAATCTGCGAAAACCCGACCCAAGGCTGCTGCTACATGCATGCAAAGGTCTTGGGGTCGAACAGCAGGAGGTGATAATGATTGGCGATAGGATCGACAACGATATCGTGCCAGCTCGAATGCTTGGCATGGCCGCTATACGCTTTGTAAGTGGTCGGCACTCAGAGCAGCAACCTCGTTCGTGGCATGAAGCACCTCATGCCGATGTTCACAGCGTTAAGGATCTTGGAAACGCTATCCGCCGCTTCGTTGCGAACCCGCCAAACGTTTATGGGGACAATGGACCTGAGTAGACCAATTCTGTTAGTTGGCACCGGATGCGAAAATCATCAAATAGAAAAGGCCTCGGAAGTTATCCGAGGCCTTTTCTATTTACTCAAGACACCATAAGCACATTTGTGATCAGACTTCCTGCCTCAGGCTTAAACATGCTCTATGACGAGAATGTGAACCGGCGAGTCGATACAGAAGGCACCGACGACGAAGTTCTGTGGCCACAGGCGCCCAGAACGCCTTCAGATACTGCTTTTATTCGACGGGATCATATAGCTCACTGACTGCAAATTCACCGGTGTATTAGCTCGCGAACTATTAGCTGCACAGATACAATTTTTGCACTCGGTTCGAGTAAGGTAATTTTCAAAGGTGAAACTTCGATGAATCACGAACGTTCTACACGTCTTTTCGAAAAGGCTAAAGAACTAGTCGCAGGTGGCGTATCTAGTCAGATCAGGGTTAATGAACCGGCAAGCACGCCCTTGTTTTTCACCCACGCCAAGGGTTCAAAAATGTGGGATGTCGATGGCAATGAGTACATCGACTACATTCAGGGAATGGGGCCCAACCTATTTGGTCACTCGCCAGACTTCATTAACGAGCAGGTTAAAAAAGATATGGAGAAAGGCTACGTCTTCTCCGCTCAGTTCGAGCAGGAGCTAGACGTCGCCGAGATGGTTTTGGATATGATCCCGATGCCTGACGCGACAGTTCGCTTCGCGTCTTCGGGAACTGAAATCGATCAGTTGCTGTTCCGCACCATGCGCGGTTTCACTGGGCGACCGAAGATTCTCAAGTTTGAAGGCCACTACCACGGTTGGATGGACTCCGTTAACTGGAGCGTCCACCCTCCGCTAGACCAAGCCGGCCCGGAAGATGCACCTGTAGCTGTTGGTGAATCTGAAGGAATGGATCAGGCAACCGCCGATAGTCTGGTGATATCGCAGTGGAACGATCTTGAAAAACTAGAGATTATCTTCAAGAAGCACGGCCATGAAATCGCCGGTGTCATCATGGAGCCGATCCTCGCCAACACCAACTGCATTGTGCCTAACACTGATTTTTTGGAAGGTCTCCAAAGACTTTGCAAGGAAAACGGCTCTCTCCTAGCGTTCGATGAAGTCATTACAGGCTTCCGCGTTGCCCGTGGAGGAGCCCAAGAGTACTTAGGCGTTATCCCAGATTTGGCAACTTACGCGAAGTCGATGGCTGGCGGATTTCCCGTAGCCATGATCGCTGGTCGTCGGGACATTATGGCCCTCATTGGAGACGGCACCGTCTACCACGGCGGTAGCTTCAACTCAAATGTAATGTCGATCTCAGCGACGTATGCTTCATTGAAATATATCAACGATCAGGGTGATGCGTTCTACGACGATTTGAATGGCAAAGGTCTACGCCTAATGGAAGAACTTAGTGATCTCGCAAAATCGCTAGAGTCCGACTTACATGTACAAGGCGTTGGCTCGGTATTCGCTATATCGTTCACCACTAAACAAGAAATAACGAATTGGCGAGACCACGCGAGAAACTGTGACGACGCTAAGTATTCTCGGTTCGCCAAAGCGATGCTAAAGCAAGGCATTCGACTATCGTCAAATGGTCGGATTCACCTTTCTTCAGCACATACAGACGAAGACATAGATAAGACTGTCGCTGCGGTCGCCGCCGTACTGCCGAATTTGTAGAGGTATCCAACTCTGCGACGGTAACACAAGCGGTTTCGACGCAGAGTGACCGGATACTTTCTGGTAGAGCGAGTGGCTCTAACCGGGACAGGAGTAGCAAAACTTGCAGTGGAGTTCTGCCGTATCAGACTCGCCTTCTTTCACGGAGGCGGTCACCCAGGCATCTGAGCAAATTCTCGCTAATTTGGATGGACAACATCCCGATTTAGCCGTGGTATTCATATCGTCCCACCACATGCCCTCGTACGTCGTGGCACCCGAACTACTCGCCGAAACGCTTGGCGCCAAAGTTCTTATCGGGTGTTCCGCCGCAGGCGTTATCGGCGGTGGTCAGGAAGTTGAACGAAGACCTGGCATCGCGATTTCAGCAGCCATTCTTCCCGGCGTTGAACTTTCGCCATTTCACCTGAACCAAGACGAACTTCCCAGCCCAGACGCTGGACCTGAAGAGTGGCAAGCACTGTTGGGCATACGAGCGGAAGATTGCCCAGCGATTATGTTGCTGCCCGACCCATTCACACTCCGAAGCGAACACTTGCTTGCAGGTTTGGATTTCGCATTTCCGTCTACAGTCAAAATCGGCGGACTCGCCAGTGGCGGCGGTCAGCCAGGAGCGAACGCACTATTTATCAATGACCGATCAGTTCGATCAGGCGCCGTGGGCGTTGCGTTTACAGGTAATCTTGCGGTCGAGACGGTCGTGGCACAGGGATGCCGACCTATCGGCGAACCACTTGTCGTAACCGAATCTGAAATTAACGTTATTTCAAAACTCGGCGATCAGACTCCATTGGAAGTGCTACGAGATCTATTTGAGGCTGCCGAAACTCGTGAAAAGCGCCTAATTCGTCGTTCGCTTCAAATCGGGATCATCATGGATCGATTGGCGCAGAACAGCAGTGAAGGCGAGTTCCTCATCAGGAACGTGCTTGGCGCAGATGAAGAAGACGGCACACTTGCCGTTGGTGAGCTTGTTCAAGAAGGACAGGTTGTACAGTTCTTTGTTCGTGACGCTCAGGCGGCTGACGAAGACCTTCGTATGATGCTCGAAGAGTACATCGACAATCTTGACGAAGGTGATATTCCGGCTTCGGCGTTATTGTTCAGCTGTATCGGACGCGGGCAGTATTTGTACGGCTCACCAGACCACGACACTTCGATGTTTACCGATATGGTGGCTGATATTCCGGTCACCGGGTTCTTCTCGAACGGTGAGATTGGGCCTCTTGGCGATCAAACTTTCTTGCATGGCTATTCAGCAAGTTTTGCGCTGTTCATGCAGGCGTCAAAGGGCAGACCTTAGTCGGTTAAAGTCTATGTGCGGGGCTAAGGCAAGATTTCCCGTATCTCAGCAGGATCGGTCAGTGTTAACGCCTTGATGACTGAGTGCGTCGAATCTCCAGATGATTCGATCAAATCACCGTCCGTTGACGTTTCGTAGCAATTGTTGGCGTAATTGGCGAAAGTCGCAACTTGTGCCCGACGGTAGTCTCGCCAGCATTCGTCAAACGAGTAGTTATGGCCGCCGTTGGATTTTAACTGCTCAAAGTAGTGCAACACGAGTGCGGTTTCTTGATTAGCGAGAATTTCAAACGGAACCGCCGTCATCATGAATTTCGCTAGATCATTCGTAGCACCAGCGAACGCAGGCATCTGCCAGTCGATGATCACCGGTTGCACGCCAGCGGGTGTCTGACGCAAAAGAACGTTGCCCTGATGAAAATCATTATGGGTGAGAGTTTTCGTGCGAGTCCCCAACGCTGTTTGAAGATTGCTCAATCGCTCCCCGAGATATTCTCCAGCGATCACCAATCCACCCGATTTCTCAAATCGGTCGTCCGCCAGAATAACTTTCCAACCGAGCGCCGAATCCAATGGATCCTGATTGAACAATAACGACCAATCAGCATTATGAATCCAATCGACGGATCCGAGCGATTCGTCTTTCCAGAATCGACCGTGAAACGAGGCCATTAGATCGAGAGTTGCCTTGGCGAGTTCAAAATCGATCTTGGCATACTTCTGCTCTGGTGGCAGCAGGCCAAGATCTTCGAAAACGAAGCATGCAGTTTTCTCGCGTGGGTCTTCATCAGCACCGTACATCCGAGCGAGTGAGCCTCCTTGGAATTCCTGTAACAACCTATAACATCCCAGTTCGGCAGCATACGGACCATATGCCGCCTCGCGTAGCCGAACTACATCGTCGACCGGCGGAATCTTGGCGATTACAACTTCGGGATGCGCAGCTTCCCTCTTCGAGTAATCGATACGCACTCGGAAAAGCTGAGAAAGATCGGGGTTATGCCCTGTCATCTCTTCAAATTCGAGAGCGGCAATCTGGCAATCACCGACACTCGATAGCATTGAAACCAGCCATTCGGGCGTTATCTGCTCACGGCGAATTGGGATTGTAGACATCCCAGCAGTTTCACACCGTATGCGATTCACGTCCATAGCGGACGAATTCCATACACTACGTTCCGGTACTATTTTGCCCATCACGTTGTTTCGCAACTATCACACAACGACAAAGAGGAAACATGAGCAGATTTGAAGGTCAGGTAGCAATCATCACCGGCGGGGCGTTGGGAATCGGTGGAGCAACGGCACGCAAGCTCGCCTCCGAGGGCGCCAAAGTATTCATCGCCGATTTCAACGATGCTGCGGCAACTGAGAACGTCGAGCGCATAAAGCAGGCTGGTGGTTCTGCAGCTGCAAGCCACGTCGATGTCTCGATCAGCGAAGACATCGCCCGAATGGTCAACGAAGCGGTGGATCTATACGGCCGGCTCGACATTCTGATGCAGAACGCATTCGGAGTAATGACTGGTGAATCTAAGATTCACGGCACTGCCTTGACCGTAGAAGAAGATAATTGGAACTACGGAATCGATGTACTACTCAAAGCCCTGTATCTCGGGCCGAAGAACGCTATTCCTCACATGCGAGTCAACGGCGGCGGCAACATCATAAACCTCGCATCAGTCCACAGCTTACTCCAAGAGCCAGCGATGCTAGTGTACGAGGCCGCAAAGGCCGGTGTTGTAGGTATGACACGTCAAATGGCAACCGACTTCGGCCCCGATGGTATTCGGGTGAACGCTATCGCCCCTGGCCACATCGTCGGAGAAGGTTTATCCAAGATGTGGGAAGAGAATCCGACTGGTCACGCATTCTTTGCCGATCAATACCCTCTTAGACGTACTGGCCTGCCTGACGATATCGCCAACGGCATCGCGTTCCTGTGCTCCGAAGATGCAGCGTTTATCACAGGTCACACGCTGACTATCGACGGCGGTCTATCAATTCAACTTCAGGAGCGGTTCGGAACTCGACAGGCGGAATACATACGGGCAAACCCCGACACTCGCCTTCCGTAGTTCTCATGGCTAGCCCGAGTACGTGCCTTTGAATGCGATTTCGCTAACGTCTTTGCGATCATTAGCGTGGTTTTCCTTGACCATTCGTTCATGGATATCATCGTCTGTACCACGATATCCGACAGCGATAGCGCAGATCGTCTCGAAGTTGTCACGCGATAATCCAGCCACATCGTAGGCTGCATCAAGATCAATCCCGCCCATTGCCCTTGTGTTGAGACCCATTCGATTCGCCTGTAGTGCCAGTGACATCCAAGCCGCACCTGTGTCGAATTGTGCAGTTCGGATCTTTTTACCTTCATCAGCAACGATTCGGGCGAAAACCAAAACCAGCATTCCTGCGTTTGGAGCGTACCGAGCATTACCTTCATTCAGTAGAGTGTTGAACTTTTCACGGTCAGGACCATCGGTTGCGTATGCGAACAACCAAGGCTGACGATTACTGGCTGAAGGAGCCCAGTGAGCGGCTTCGAACAACGAGGAAATTTGATCGTCGGAAAGAGCTTTATCGCTAAAGGCTTTCGACGACCATCGTTCGATGAACATCGGCTCGACCGATGAGTAGGCAATTCGTGAGTTCTTTGAATCGGTAACGGTCATATGTAAATTGAATCCCATGTGTGAGACAGTCAGCCATGCTGCTGCTAAAGGTGATTATTTAGAATCGCTAATGGCAGTTGTATGCTCATCGCTTGTAAATCGATACTACGGGTAATTATTGCCGGGTTTACCTGGTTTGATTACGAATTTCCGTCGAAGAAAGATCAGACCTAAACTGCTCTTCTGTTAGTTCCGTGAACATGTTTCGAAATCGAGCCGGAACCTCGAACTCGACGTCATGCAACCCACGGAACTGGTTTTGGTCATCGACTCTACCCGCCACAACGAATCCACACCCATTTTCGTAGATTAGATCAAGTGAGTTCTCAACGGGAGAGTGCTCTCCAGCGACATGATCGGGATAGTAGTGCTTGTCCATCAACCGAATATATGTATCGAACCCTATGATGAACTTTGCACCCGGTAGAACCGATGATTTCTCGGTGAACCGTGGAGCATTCGTCACGATTATTGAGTTCCCTTTGGAAGTCACTCTTGCAGCACGGCGTTCAAGTTCTTCCTGCGGTAGAACCGGTTTATCGACATTAGAAATTGATATCTCGTAGTATGTGGGTCGATTGACAATCATAGAGGCGGCTTCGAGCATTCGTCGATGACCTTCGTGCAGCGGGTTAAAAGATCCGGCGAGTACAAGCGGATAATCCGGTAGTGATTCGTTTACTTCGCCGTTTGGTGAAATAACCAGAGCTTCGATATTTCCAGAGTAGAGCCGTTCAATCGAATTCATTTAGTCGCTCCGTTTCAAGAACGTGTAAATCCAGCCGCTCATCGAGTTCCAATGCCATGGCAATCGAGTTCAGCAATAAAGCTGAAATGACAGCATCTTCATCAGCGCGGGTTCGAGCCTGCTTGTCGAACCATATCGACGCTCCACCTGAGTGAATTCCATTCGTCCAAGCAATGTGCGCTCTATCTTCACCTCTGCGAACTCTGTCTGTTGCGACTGCGGCAGTGCACCCAATCCCGAACAGCGGCTCGTCACCTTCATCACCCTGCGCCAGGTATTGCGCTCGTTTTAGCGCGGCGTTAGCCATTAGCTTGGCCTCTTCTCCCGAAACGTGTTGATCGGTCAGTGCCCCCACGAACTCTTCAAGCGCGAGTCGTGAGTACGGCACCTGCGCATCGAGAATCGTTCGAGAAGCACCCGGCTCTGAGAATAGATCACTGATTGCCTGTATTCCTGATCCAGTGACAGCGATACAGCCACGACCCGCCACACTGTGTAGCTTTTTCGCCATTTCTTGCGAGTTCACTATTTACTCTCCCAAGCATCGTAATTTACGGGTCGTCCGAAATGTCTGAAAAACGTTTCGGGCACGTGGGTATTGCGGTACTCACCGTTAAAGGTAATGGCACCCCTAACAGGCGTGATTTGTACCAGCGTTATCGTCATGTCCTGCACGTAGCCACTCCGATGTACACGTTCTAATGGCAATTAGGGTGAATCGTACATCAGATATGACATGAACAAGATTCAATGACGAGTCAAAAATATCGACCTCCAATATCACATCTCGTTTACGCACCAAAGTTTCTGGCGTATCGTGTGCGACACGCCGATGAGCACGTATGCCCACATGTCCTGCAATCACTTGAGTCGCACTAACTGAGGAAACTCTCAACCTATGCTCGAACATTTCCATGTTGCTGACGAAGACGAAGTTCGTATCATGCCGGACGCTATTCGCAAGACCGTCAACGAACTGTTTCTCAAGATCGGTTTCTCCAAGCAAGACGCATGGCAAGCGACCGACGTATTGCTGCTGTCCGATACTAGAGGGGTCGATACACACGGCGTTTCGAACATGATGCGTCGCTATATCGCTGGCGCGGCTGAAGGGTTCATAAACCCGACTCCGAACTGGACGATCACCCGAGAAACGCCAACTACGGCGAACGTTGATTGCGATCGAGGACTCGGCATTGCCGTTATTCCGCAGGTCATGAAGCTAGCAATCGAAAAGGCCCGCGACACCGGTATTGGTGCGATCACCATGAGCAACGGTCGGCACGCTGGGATGATCGCTTACCACGCAATGATGGCGCTTCCGCACGACATGATTGGCTATGCGATCACGGCGGGCGGGCAGAGCATGCCGCCTACATTTGGGTCAGAACCTCGGTTAGCTCCCAACCCGCACGCTTGGGCAGTCCCCGGCGATAAGGAGCCACCGTTTGTTCTTGATATTTCTTCTTCATCGGTCGCTGCGAACAAGATCGAACTTCTACGCCGAATGAACTCGATGACGATCCCCGGAATCATGGCTGACGCTGACGGAAATCCGATCATGGACGAACGAGAGATTCCGCCCGACAACATAGTGTTACCAAATGGCGCAACCCGTGAACTTGGTTCGCACAAGGGCTACGGTCTAAGCGCTGTTGCGCAGATTTTCGGCGGAATTCTTTCCGATGGAGCGTTCGGTCCCTACGAAGGCGGCCATATGTCGCACTTCGTCGCCGCCTACTCGATCGAAGCGTTCACCAATGTTCAGCGATTCAAGGAGTCGATGGACGACTTCATGAAGTATCTGCGAGAAACTCCCCCAGCTCCCGGTCACGATCGCGTTTACTACGCTGGTCTGCCCGAGCACGAAGAATCGATCGACCGCCATGAACATGGCATACCGCTTCATCACGAAGTGGTCGAATGGTTCGATTCAGCAACCAACGAATTCGATCTTTCACCACTGGAACGATAGGAAGTAGAAGAACAATGCTTGAACACTTTCTCGTTCCAGAAGCTGACCGAGTGATGATTAGTCGGGCAGATCTATTCAAGACCACCACCGATATTTTCGAAGCGATGGGCATGTCACGACAAGATTCTGAGCTGGCGTCAGACGGACTGGTCACCGCCGATGTTCGAGGCTGCGAGACCCACGGCGTATCGAATATGCTGAGGGCGTACGTTCAGGCTTTCGCCGATGAGAAGATCAACCCGACTCCAAATTGGAAGATCACTAGAGAAACATCGGCGGTAGCAACGATCGATGCCGATAGAGCGCATGGATTAGTTATTTGCCCAAAGGCAATGGATATCGCTATCGAGAAGGCCAAGAAGGTTGGCATTGGTGCTGTGACGATCCACAACAGCAACCACGCGGGGATGATGGCCTACCACGCTATGCGGGCAATGCCGCATGACATGATCGGTTACGCGATCACTGGCGGAGGCGCCGTGATGGTTCCCACCTACGGAGCTGAACCTAGGGTTGGAGCGGTACCGCACGCTTGGGCGGTTCCTGCGGACAAGATGCCGCCATTTGTTCTGGATATTTCTTCTTCATCGGTTGCTGCGAACAAAATCCAGTTACTAAGACGCACAGGAGCCAATTTGCTACCCGGTTTGATGGCTGATGAAGAGGGTACTCCGATCATGGAGGAGCAGGAAGTTCCCGATGGAGTTCGATTGCTACCGTGGGGTTCAACTCGCGAACTTGGTTCACACAAGGGTTACGGAATGGCCGTTATCGGACAGGTCTTCTCCGGGATTCTGTCTGCTGGACTTTTCGGAATCAGCACCCCTCCAGGTAACGGATCTCAGTTCGTGGCGGCATTCAGCATTGATGCTTTCCGAGATGTTACCGAGTTCAAAGGGTCGATGGACGAGTTCTTGACTTACTTGGTCGACACGCCACCAGCTAAGGGTCACGATCGGGTCTACTACGCGGGTCTTCCTGAACATGAGGAGACTGAGATTCGTGAGAAGGATGGGATTCCGCTTCACCTCGAGGTTATCGAGTGGTTCGACTCGGAGACCAATCGGCTTGGACTGGAGCCCATCGGACGAATTTAGTCGCTATTGGCGTACATTTGCCCAACGCAGCTTAGCCAGTGATTGGATCGACTTGGCTTCAAGATAGCACCTGAATCGTTCGCTTGCCCGTTTCGATTACCGATTCTAATATCGTTCAGAATGACAATAGCGTTGCGCCAGCGTAATTGCCGTCGTGCCTGCTTTACCTAAATGGCCGCTCGTTCTAGCTCAACTACTTCGATTTCGTTCGCATCGAATCCGTCGCCATCATCTGCATCTTCGAAGTCAGGTTTATCAGTATCGTCGACCTCATGGAGCACAGCGACCATCTCCAATTGAGGAGTCACGACTACGTCATTCTCAAGACCGATTGGCTGTTCGATAGAACCATTAGACCTGATAGATCGAGAGTTGATTGTGTAGCCGCAGGTAAGGCAGCTAAGGAACGATCCGAAGTTGTCGGAACCTAATTCGACAGTTCCATCTTTGCATCGCAGGCAAGATTTGAAATACAGCACCGTTACGCCTCCATTTGTCACACCAGACACGGCGGACACCGTGGCCAATTCGCTTTTACTTGTGGCACAAGCGCATAACGAACGGGCGACATCTTATCCGGTAACGGTTATTCGGTCGTAGGCGTTTTTTATACGAGTTTTGGAGAGTTTAGAAAAATCTAATTAACTGTTGATTCGTCAAATTTCAAAATTTTACATATTTGGTTGTTGAAGTGAGAAGGTATCTAAGCGCGGCAGGAATATCCTTCACCTCAGAATTATCATAATCTGCGCGCCAGCAAATCGGTCACAGAAATCGGAGGCAAAATCGAATGGCAAAGCTATACATTCTCGGAGCGGGTACACCGACCCCAACTCCTACCCGATTCGGCTCAGCGTACGTTCTCGAAATTGAGGGCGAGAAGATCATGATCGATTGCGGTCCAGCCACGACGCACAAGCTCGTGCAAGCTGGACTCTGGCCACTGGATATCGACTACATATTTTTCACGCACCACCACTTCGATCACGACATCGACTACCCATGTTTCCTGCTAACCCGATTCGACCAATCCATCGGAAAAGAGAATCAGCTACAGGTGTTCGGACCAACCCTCACTGAGAAGATCACTGAGGGCGTTATTGGCGAAAATGGTATCTTCTCGCACGATTGGAAGGCTCGGATTTATCACCCCCTTTCTCAGAAGGTCTATATCAACCGTGGCGGAATCCTTCCGCGTAAAGCTCCAAAAATTCAGGCACGTGATGTTGGAGTTGGAACGGTCTACACTGGCAACAATTTTGAAGTCACTTCGGCCAATGCCGAGCACGTTCAGCCTTACTTGGACTCGCTCGCTTACCGAATCGAAACGAAATCGGGTAAGTCAGTCGTATTCACTGGGGACACTCAGCCGTGTCAGTCAGTTATCGATTTAGCAAAAAACGCTGACGTAATGCTGTGCATGTGCTGGGACGACCAGGAATGCATGGATCACGACGGCGAAGCACCGGGGCAATGCGGAACTTTGGGAGCGGCGCGAATGGCAGAAGAGGCCGGCGTAAAGAAGCTGATTCTCGTCCACATGGGTCCGAACATCTCGCAGCACGGTGTACTCGAAAAGGGCATAGGGGATATTCGAGAAGTCTATAGCGGACAGGTCATCTACTCCGAAGAGCTAATGGCCATCGACATCTAGGGGTGGATGGCACGTTTTCTTCCGGACAACCCATTGCGACCTAATTGAATATCAGGATCAATGATGCCGGTTGGTGGCATGACGTGCAGAATCGGTTTGATGATCCACCTAGTGATGAGCATCGTATTTGCTTCGGCTCACGCAGCGTTCTATCTGTGGTTCGATATCGATAGCAGCTTTGCAATCTGAATAGTCTTCGGGCGTGTTCACTTCATCGGCAAAGGCATGTTCTTCGGAATGTTCAGTTCTTCCCTCCATTGAGGGATTCGTGACGGGACAGTTGACTGCCACGGATTCTTCGCCCCAAAACTCGGTAGATCCACAACGGTGGGTACGCTAGTCGTGCTCATCATCTTCGGACTCGTAGTCGGCGGACTCTAAGAATCATTCTCCTAATCTCATCCCAAATCGTTCTAACCACAAAAAGCCTCAACTCCAACTAAGGTATCGAGGCTTTTTGTGGTTAGAACGATTTAAGTTCGGCGCACGGCCGAGGGTTAGCCGTGGCTTCAGGAGCCATGGCCGTAGAGTTGTGCTCTAACGGACAACCATTTGAAGAATAAAAACTTCTTTTGTTCGATTAGGACTGCAGCGGCTTTCGAGGCGAGATTCTTAGATATAAGAAGCTCGACGCCCTTCTCATTCACCATTTGGTAAGCCGTTTTGTTGGCTTTCTTAGCGTAGGTATCGACCGATACCGAGGCATGACCGCCTCAGCCAAGACCGGCCAGATAGTCGAGAGCGACAGGCCGTTCCCGCTTGTCTAAATACTCTCGGGCTGCATCCGTTATCAGAAGTTCCAAATTATTCCTCACCGAGTCGACACTCGAGCAGATATGGCTATCAATCTCAAAATGACGCTCCACACATTCCAATCTCTGGTTCTATGCTAACGGCTTCTCAATCGATTCATAGTCGTCGGCTGTCCAACGACTACGTGAGCTCTCGTTTCATCTGAGCGAGTCCCATAGGACCGAGCTTCAACGCTCGGTTGTGCCAATCCTTTAGATCGAAGTCAGCACCAGCTTTTTGCTTTGCTGATTCACGGGCCTCAAGCCAGACGCGCTCCCCTACTTTGTAGCTAATCGCCTGACCAGGTATTCCCAAATAGCGGTCGACTTCTGAAGCTACGAAATCAGCAGGGAAGTGAACTTGCTCTTTCATGAACGATAACGCAAGATCACCGGTCCAGATTTCACCGGGGTGGAACTCTGAATGCCGGGGGATCTTGAAGCCCAGGTGCATTCCAATATCGACAATTACTCGCACGCTTCGAAGTGCTTGAGCGTCAAGCATACCCATGTAGTAGTCTGGGTTTTCGAGATATCCGAGTTCACCCATAAGTCGCTCTGCATATAGTGCCCATCCTTCAGCGTGACCCGATGTCCCGGCAAGCAGTCGTTGGAACCGCGATAAATCATCAGTCATCGCTACGTTTGTGGCGATCTGGAAGTGGTGGCCTGGGACGCCTTCATGATACGCAATCGAAACTTCGCGCCAGATCGGAAATTCGGTTTTTCCGCCGGTCGGATACCAGGTTCTACCAGGTCGGGAGAAATCTTCTGAAGGCCCTGTGTAGTACATAGCGAGCGCACCGCCAGGAGGCGAAATCAGTGCTTCGATCTTGCGGACTGGAGCGAGAATATCGAAGTGAACCCCGTCCATCTCTTCGATTGTTTTGTCCTGTAAATCCTGCATCCACTGGCGAAATTCATCTTCGCCTTGGATCATTTTTGTGGGATCGGTTTCCAGCATTTCAACCGCGTCACCTATTGAAGCGCCCGGCTTGATATGTTCGGCTGTTTTGGTCATTTCTGACCGCACCCATTCGAGCTGCTCCCAACCCCATTCGTAGGTCTCGCTGGGGTCGATCTCGGCTCCGAGATATCCCTTTGCGGAAAGCACGTAACGGTCACGCCCTACGCCGTCGACGGAAGTAGCGTCGGGCATGTACGACTCACGGAGATACTCGGCCATTTGGTCGTATGCCTCTGTCACAGAGGCCGATGCATTTTCGATTCGGGCACTGAGTGAATCGCTGTTGATATCCGAAGCAGCGAGAGCGTTTACTAACGAATCAAAGAAAGGCGAATTGTCCCCATTACCTGCCCAAGCTTCACACTGCTCGGCGGTTCCATTGACCTGTCGTTCCGAAGTGACCAATCCCTCTGCACGACCTATGTCGAGAGTTTCTCGGTACCCGGCAAGCGCTCCACCAATTTTCTCCATGCGAGAAGCGATGTTTTCCCACGCTTCTAAAGAATTCTGCGGCATCAGATCGAACACCGATCGAATGCTCTGTACGGGCGAAAACATAACGTTCATATCGCGAAGATGTTCTCGTGACTCAAACTGTTCGTGTGAAAGCGAAGCTTCGTCGATGAACGTGTCTTTGCAAATTCGCTCGCGGTCGTTGGTCGGCTCGGCGGCTTCCATCGCTCTAAGGGCTGCCAGACTTTCCGCGTGAAATGCCTCGGCCGCTTCGGGCGAATAGTCGTTCATCAAGTGATCGTGCCCACCCACGCCCATGTAGGTCGCCGATGTCGGGTGATGTTTAGCCACGGTGTCTATGAACCCGTCGGCGATCTCGAAAACTCCAGCCATGATCGTGTTTCTCTCTGTGCTCACTGTTAGTAACTAATAGAAATTAGTCGACCCGTTTGTATAGAAATCCACCGAGTCTGAATGTCTTTGCTTTGCCATTTGAATCAATAGCGAATTCGGCGAGTTCACCAGCACCTCGCCCACCAACAGTTCGGAATGAATTTGTATCGCCCACCGCAGGATCGTAAGTCAATCCTGCTGGTCCATGAAGTGCGTAGTCTCCCTTACGAGGAGCGCCAAGTGCGAAGCCAGAAGTTCCATAAACGACATCGACATAAGCGCCGGGTTCTGCCCAATACCGGCCGGTGTATTTTGCCGCATCGCTATCGGAAACTTCGGTGAATGATGATTCGTTGAGCTCGGCGACCGGACCCAATTCTCGAATCACGAGTTCAGCTATGTCTTCGGCAATAACGTACGGAGTTGGTGCTGGCCAGATATTCGCCAGCACGACTACGCCTGTCTGAGCAGGAACACTAAACACCATGTTTGATGCGTAGCCCTGAATGCCACCGCCATGATTATGAAGAACCAGATTTTCACGTCGATTCATGCGCCACGAAATCGCCTGACCGCTCGACCAGTCGTTCGAGAGATAGACCGCACGGTGCATTTCAGCGAGCGTTGAAGCCGATAGCACTTTAGACGAATGAGTTTTACGACCAGACGAGAACTGGAACGACATCCACTTGGCGAGGTCTTCAACGTTTGAGTGAAGCTGGCCTGCCGCAGATATACCTCGTAGCGACGCATAAGAGGCGTTGCGAAGATCAGATTCACCCGGAAGAGGATGACTGTATCCGCTGGCTTTCAATTCAGCCTGATCAGAATCCAAATCGAATCGAGTATTTTTGAGACCGAGCGGGCCTGTGATTTCTTCGTAAATGTACTGCTCGTACGGCAGTCCACTGATTTGCTCGATGACATGCCCAAGAAGCCCAACCGCTAGGTTCGAGTACTTCCATTGACTATCCTGCGGAATGACGACGTCAATATCGGAGAGATTGTCGAGCAGCTCTTCACCTGTTGGGAACGATGGAGCGTTCCAGTCGGTAAGCGGATGTTCGGTGCGCAACCCTGAGTAGTGAGTCATCAACCTGCGCAGAGTCACACCTTCTAGTGTTCCTCGCAGCGCATTGGCGATAGTGAAATCAGGCATGTGAACGAGCAACGGGTCGTCGAGTTCAAGTTGCCCCAAATCTCGCAATTGCAATATTGCAGTACCGGTAAACGTCTTCGTTATCGAAGCGACCCGAGAGATTGTTTGCGCAGTTGGCGGTTTGTCTTCGCCTACTGTTTGCGAACCGAAAGAGTAGTAACTGGCGAGGGAATCGCCACGGACGATTCCGATTGAGAGTCCGGGTACTCGGTCTTGAGTCATGGACGCTGAAGCGAGTTCAGAGATTTGTGATTCCAATGCAGACAGATCGTTACCTCTAGCCAACAGAGCCTCCAAACCAAGCTTAAATAAATCGACACCTAAGAATAGGTGTCGCTAGATTACTTCTACAACAAGCTATATGGGAGCGGCTTGAGCTCTCAGAATCATTGCTGTTATGCTAATTTTTGGTGTGCTGCCGTTACCTGTGCAGCCTTCACGATTTGCGCAATCAGCTTGAACACTTGTTTCTCGTGCAAAGAGTCACTAGTTCGATCTTTAGCTCCCCCTCTAAACGTAAATCAAACTAGAGAAGCCCTTGCAGAAATACAGGGGCTTTTCTGTTAATTGTTGCAATAGCACCGAATAAATAGCTGTTTCGGTCATCTGTCGTACCTGCTGACAACACCAAACGCCGATAGACCTTCCCGCCCCTTATGCTGATCAAAAATTACAAGCCGTAGAACTTGGTTTGACTAAACTTTCAACCCATAATTCATTTTGATCTTGAAGTTCCGCTCCATCAATTTTGAAATTAGCGGTGGATTTTGTCACGGAATCGGAATTTGAATTAATAATTTCTCCTGGCATTTCTACGGTCCATTTGAAGAGAAACATTCCGCGTAGCATTTCGTCTAAATCTATTAACTCTATATCTGACCCTGTACCGGCATCTTCAGTTGCATCTGAAAAGTCAGCGAGGGAGTAAGACGCACGGTAGATAGTTCCGTCTGGCGTATCGGTGGATGTGAGAGAAAAAGCAGTAAGGGGGTCGTCTTCTGAACTGCTCGATAAATATTCTTTAGCTTCATCACCTTTAAAACGATGGGAAAACTTAAATGACGTTGTGTCGCCTTCGCTTGTGATATCCCAACTTCCAGGAATTGACGGATCATCTTCCGGCAAAGATGTTTCCATCATCAACGCGAGTTCGTCGGTTGCAGTCATTTCAAACTCATGGGAGAAATCTTCTAAATCTCGAACCTTCGTATCTAAATCCATCCGGATCGTACCGCAGGCAAATAATGCAAAAACTAAAACTAAACCAAATAATGTTTTAACCCGCATAACGTGATCTCAAAATAATCCGACAAATTTATTTATTTTTGACACCCTACGCTAGTATCACAGCTGTGGCTGACCTGCCCCCCCCATTAGAAGATCAGGGTAAATGTTAGAAACTCTGGTTATAAAAGGAGGTAGAAATGCCAAGAAAAAGACACAGTTCGGAGCAGATCTTACGCAAGTTACGTGAAGTAGAAGTAGCCCTGTCACAAGGTGAGACTGTTGCTCGAGCAGTCAGACACATAGCGGTTACCGAACAAACCTATTACCGTTGGCGAAATGAGTACGGCGGACTTTCGATCGACCAAGAATTCATCAATTAAATGATTCCGGTGTCGTACCTGCTGGCAACACCCACCGCCGATACCCACAAGACCCTATTTCTTCAATGCTTCTGCACCCTGGAGAACGTCACGTGTACCATCCACCCTAGACTATCTCACGACACGTAAAAGTACTCTCGAAGAATAAACCTGATCTCATTCTTCGATCACGCCGACAAATTAATTGATTCTGGGGGCATTGGTAAGAATATGAAAATCACCGACATAACCATTGATGTGATCAAACGAAACACCGTATCGGTGCGGGTTCAAGACGAGAGAAGTGATCTCGGCGGAACGACTACCCAAGGTGTACTCAGGGTTAAAACCGATGCTGGTATCGAAGGTAATGCATTTGTAGGCGATCAGGGCGCAGATTCGTCGCAGCGCATGGAATCAATCATCAAAATCCTGAAACCGGCGATGATGGGTCGAGAACCGTCGGATAGAGAGTGGCTGTGGAATCAACTGCCGGTGATAGTTGGACACGGTTCGTCAATCGAACCAGTATGGGCTCCTCTCGACGTTGCACTGTGGGATGTCGAAGGCAAGTCGGCGGGTCAGCCAATTCACAAACTGCTCGGCACTGCCCGTAACGAAGTTCCTCTCTACGTGACATACCCGCCCCGGCATGGAACTGTTGAAGGGTTCATCGATGAGGCTCTTCAGTTGAAGGATGAAGGATTTAGAGCGTACAAGATTCACCCCGGACCTCTACACTACAAGCAGGCCGCAATCGCTGCAGCGAAGGTGAGAGAAGCTGTCGGTGAAGAAATGACGCTGATGCTCGACCGCAACCATGGCTATGCCTTCAGAGAAGCTCTGTACGTTGGCCAAGCGCTCGATGAGAATGACTACTTTTGGTACGAAGATCCGATTCCAGCAAACGA
>CAJQSP010000016.1 GCA_905614375.1 uncultured Dehalococcoidales bacterium
GGATGGCTGTATACGCAATGGCACAGGTCTACGCAGCATCAGCAGTAGTAAGCGAAACTTCTGCATCGGTCGCAGTGATCGTAAAACTGGGCCGAGTGCTGTTGTTGTCACCGGTTGTCATCACGACGCAACTGCTTCAGAGTCGGTTTGCCCAAAACAGTACGACCAATGAAACCCTTGAAAGCGGTAGTTCTACCAAGCGGCACTGGAGCATGGCCTATCTTTATGTGCCCTGGTTCATGATCGGGTTCATTATCTTCTCTGGCCTTCGATCAGTTGGTATCATCGATGAAGTGATGGGTGTCCAAATCCGTGATATTTCAAAATTACTCTTCACGATGGCAATGGTGGGTATTGGTCTCGGCGTTGACCTTAGGACGGTCGTGAGCGTTGGACCGCGAGTGGCATTGACCATCGTAGTGATTCTGACGTTCATGATCACTCTCAGCATTGTTGGCGGATCTTTTCTGAACGCTGCGTAGCTGATTTTTGGACAGAACACGAACCAATACATTACAGACAGATAACTTTGAAGCGGCTGGCATCAAATCTAATCCAATTATCGCTTAGTCATTCGAGGCACTCATGGCGACTGGCTACTACTGCATATTGCGAAGGAGTCGAGATCAAACACGAATCAGAAGGTGTAGGGATAAGTTAGGCGGGGGTTTGGTGGGTCCTACGGAGATCGAACCCAAGACCTGCGGATAAAAGGGCAGTGTCTCGCTAAGATCTGACATGCATGATCTCAATTTTAAACCTCAGAGAATCTTTCGGGAATACGCAAGCTGTACGGCGACTTCAGAAACGTAAGTGACCTACACCCGATAGAGTTACCACCGATTGTCTCGGATTTTCGGGCAACTGAACCTTGGGCGTAATCACCTCAGGCAGTGGTGGATGGCATCCAGTTGAGCTATGGAACCGGATCGTGTTTTGCTCCTACCTCCACCATTCTGTCAGTGACTTGACGCGTTTCGAGGATGATCATAAAGTTGCTGCACTTTTAAATAGACAGCAATATGTTTTAACGAAACGATGGTCATCTATGTTTACCACTCGCAGACTTGTATTTTCCTTCCTGCTACTTGCCCTGAGTGCTGTTGCGTGCGGAGGTGATGACTCAGTCGTAACTGATGATCAGGGTGGAAACTCTGATTTCCCGAAGATCATCAGAATGGTTGAGTCGACAACGATCTTCACGGCAGACGATCTCAAATCAATCGGGTGGAAAGCGCAGAAAGACTTCTTGCTTGATTATCCGGGATCTACCACCGCAAAATGGGGGTTCCTTAACCAGGCCGAAGTCGGAGTACTAATCTACTCGAACGCCGAAGATGCCAAAACCCTTGGCGTCACTGCAGCCGAGGCGCAAACGTTTCACAACGAGCTCGGAGAAGCTCCTGGGGACGGCACGATGGATCGAACATCCTGCCAGAGCGCAGGTTGGCAATCTGCGGTCAAAGAAATTGTTGCAGGCTCTACCAAGGTGTCAGCCTCATATTTAGAACCTCACGACAACAGCCTAGCACCCCCATTCCAAAAAATGCCGTGTCCCGTTCGAGTGCCGACCTATAACGACTATACGGTAGTAGGGAACGTAGTCATGTTGTGTGAGGGCGATGGTGGTAAACCTTTAGAAGCTTCCACTAACTGTAAAGAGATTGAGAAGTGGCTGACGAAATAGAATAGGCGGACTGATACTTGGGCCATAGAGTGCAAGGAAGAGGGCTAGACCGCTGGACAAAAGTGACCGACAAGCCATTTATCAACGGTGACACGTCTTACACGATGATCACGGAAAACATGCCACGACCATATGGGTCAGTTGCCGATGATCTTGCTCAGAGAGCCAAGTGGACGGATGAATTATTCATCAATGCTTTTGCTCGTCCGGAGTTCATCGGATGGCATTACTGCGGATTAATTGACACTCCAAACCTGATTCCACACAAGCGTTTGCGCCAGCACTCGGGCTTTTTGGATGGTCACGGAACGCCTTATACGGATTTAGAGATCGTATTCAACAGGCGTATAAAAGAGATATACAAAATCGCTACTGTCGGAATTGATCGGCGATAAACGTCGCATGTAGTAGCGCTAGATTCTAATTAAGCGAGTTTGGTGGGCCCTGTGGGGATCGAACCCACGACCTGCGGATTAAAAGGCAGTGTCTCCCTGCGGTTTGGGATACCTGTTTCCAGTTCAAAACCTCAGGCAAACTTCAAGTAAAACGCAGGCTGTAATACAGTTTTCGAAAAGTCTAAATTGATCAGTCTCTTCTCAGTGTCGGGGTGCGTCACCGGTTTTGACTTGTAGCCGATTTAGCTCAGACAGCATCACGGCCTGTACCTCTGCAAACTCTGGCTGCCCATAAACATTGTTCATTTCGCGCGGGTCGACCTCGAGATCGTAGAGTTCCCACTCGGCTTCGATATTTATTTCGGGATTGTGCGTATCTTCAAGTGTGACTCCGTAGTAGAAGATCAGTTTGTACCGCTCGTTTCGCACACCATAATTCGGGATAACTTTGTGCCCGATCGTGTGCATCCAGTAGCGATAGTAGAGGCTGTCTTGCCAGTCATCCGGAGCCGCTCCTTCGAGCATTTTTCTGCCTGATGAGCCTTGAACTTCTTCGGGCACTTCAACACCTGCGTAGTCCATAAACGTCGGTGCAAAATCGACGTTTAACAGCATGTGGGAACCGATCGATCCTGCCTCTATTTTCCCTGGTAGCCGTGCGATGAACGGCATTCTGAGAGATTCCTCGTACATAAATCGCTTGTCGTGCCAGCCGTGATCGCCAAGGAACATGCCCTGATCGGAGGTGTAAACCACCAGCGTGTTTTTAGCGAGATCGTGCTCGTCGAGGTAGTCGAGCAACGTGCCGACGCTATCGTCTACAGCCTGAATAGTGCGAGTGTAATCAGTGATGTATCGCTGGTACGCCCACTTTCGCTTTTCATCCTGCGAAATCCCGGGGGGTGGATCGAACTTAAGATTGGGCTTGCGTGTGTCTTCAACTCGAATCGAGGTAATTTTCACAGCTTCTGACCTCGTCTTGTAGTCGTCCATCAGGGTTTCCGGCTCCGGGAACTCACCTTCGACTCCGAGATTTTCGTAGCGTTTAGCGGGGATCCATGATGAGTGCGGGGCTTTGTGATGAACCATCAGGAAAAACGGATTTTTGCTATCGCGAGAATCGAGCCAGTCGATAGCGAAATCGGTAATCAGGTCCGTTACGTAGCCTTCGTGTTGTTTCTCAACGCCGTTCTCGATCATCATAGGATCGTAGTAGTCACCCTGACCCGGCAAAATGTTCCAGTGGTCGAATCCTTGGGGATTGCTCTCTTCGTTGTTTCCAAGATGCCACTTGCCGACGATCGCTGTGTCATAGCCAGCCTGCTTGAGCAATTTTTGGGATTGAATCGGACGTGAACTGTCGATCTCGTCATCGAGGGTTTTAACCTCGTTAACGTGGCTGTACTGACCTGTCAGAATCGTTGCTCGACTCGGTGTGCACAAGGCATTGGTGCAGAAGGTGTTGGTGAGTCTTACACCCTGATCGGCAAGTCGATCGATGTGCGGTGTGTGATTGATCTGGCTTCCGTACGCCGAAATAGCGTGGGCAGCGTGATCGTCCGACATGATGTAGAGGATATTTGGGCGGGCGCTCATGTATGACTCCAGTTTTGAATTCATTAGGTTGGTTGAATCGTCTGGCGTC
>CAJQSP010000017.1 GCA_905614375.1 uncultured Dehalococcoidales bacterium
AGTCTGAGGCTGGTTCAAAGTATTTTGGCGGCACGATAGTGAGGCTAAAACGTCGATTGGTTATGCGCAAACATCCTTGCTCTTTTAAAGTAAAAATTCTCCCCCACGAGAGAGGATTTAGGGTGGTACTGAAAAAAAGATTAGTCAGCGCGGCCAGTGTATTCACCGGTTGTTGAGTTAACAATGATTCGGTCGCCAGTTGATACGAACAGGGGCA
The DNA here is from genome assembly GCA_905614375.1 of uncultured Dehalococcoidales bacterium. The sequence goes on from CAJQSP010000017.1 coordinate 218, forward strand.
CATTGAGAGTCAAGCCAGTGGTCGTAGTAGCTGGCTTGTTGGCTCCGCTTTGGGTATCGCCTTTAAGGCCGACTTCAGTCTGGCCGATCTCGAGCGTTACAGACGGTGCAACTTGTACAGATAGCGCTTTGCCTTCGTACATCATCACTTCGAGCGTGTCGCCTTCAGCGATGTACTTGAGAGCGTCGCCGAGCACTTCTTCAGCAATAGCGAATTGCTCGAAAGTCTCGGTGTCCATGAAGTTGTGCATATCGCCGTCTGGGTAGAGGTACTGCACTTTTGGCGTGTCGACTTCGGCTCTGGTGAGCTTCTGGTTGCCTGCAAGCTTTCTCTCGTAGACATTGCCGGATTTAACCTGACGAACTTTTAGAGTGAGAGTGGGAGGTGCCTTCGGAGCTTGGCGGTGTTGCCACTCGATGATCTGGTAAACATCATCGTCGAGGATGATGGTCATATTTCGACGAATTTCGCTTGAAGAGATGGTCATCGCAGTTCCTGAGGTTCCTTATCGTGGCATACGCCACTGCCTTACTTGTTTGTGGCGGGTATCAAATATACGTGATAGAAGCTGTTAGAACTTCATTTTAGCTGCGTGACTTAATACGCGAGCTTTGTCGTTTTCAAGAACAACGACGTCTTCTATGCGAACTCCGCCCCATCCGGGAATGTAAATACCTGGCTCGATGGTGAATGGCATTCTGTTTTCAAGCTTGCCTTTAGCGTTGGGTCCCACGCCTGGATTCTCGTGGACTTCGAGTCCGAGTCCGTGTCCAAGGCTGTGCCCGAAATCGTTTTCGTGCCCTGCTTCAGTGATAATTTTTCGAGCTATCGCATCACAGCCTTCACCGGTCATGCCCGATGTGACCATGTCTATGGCTGTGAGCTGGGCGGTAAGCACGATGTCGTAGACGCGTTTTACTTCGTCGTCGGCTTCGCCAAGTACGACTGTGCGAGTGAGGTCAGAACAGTAGCCCTGATACCGAGCTCCGCAGTCGAATACGATCGTTTGACCTTCCACCAATTTGCTATCGCTCGTTGCATGGTGAGGACGGGCTGCATTTGGACCAATTGCGACTATGGTTTCGAATGAAATAGATTCGGCGCCACGTTCTCGGACTGCCTTTTCGAATATCCAAGCAGCTTCTGTTTCGGTCATACCGACTTCAAGTTGACTGGCTGTTTCTTCGAACGCTTGGTCGCCAATGTCGATGGCTTGCTGAAGTAGCTCAAGCTCACCGGCGTCTTTGTAGGCTCGAAGGTCGACTCCGATGCCGGAAGTAGGCTTCAGTTCTGGGTTGGTGTCGTTTTCCTTGAGGGCTTTTTTGAAGCGTTCGAGGGTGCTTACCGTCATGTCATCAGCTTCAAATCCAAGAGTCTTGATCTCGAATTCATTCACCAATTTCGCAAGCCAGTCAGATGGTCCACTAATACGGTCGATTCGCCAGCCGGGAGCCTGCTGTTCAGCTAGCTCAGTGTAGCGGAAATCAGTGCAGATGATAGCGTCGTTCTGTGTCACGAGCAAGTACCCTGCGCTGCTTACAAAGCCGGAGATATAACGCCTATTTTCACCGTTGCTGATGAATATGGCGTCGAGTTCGTCTTTTGCGAGGCGTTGTCGAAGTTTTTTGACGCGCGATGGAAATCGGAAATCGCTCAATGCGAATTAGCTCCCTAGAAAACTGCGATTAGCTATTTATGACGGTTGTGAGGTGGTCGAGGGCGTAAATGTACCCGGAAGGACCGAATCCCGCCATCTGGCCAATTGCCTTGCCAGCGAAGACGGATTCCTGGCGGAACTTTTCGCGGGCGTGAATGTTCGACAGATGAACTTCGATGAAAGGGAGTCCGCCGTCGAGTATCGCATCGAGAATCGAGTAGCCAACCTGAGTTAGAGCTCCGGCATTGAGGATTATGCCATTGGCTTCAGCCGATGATTCTTGAATGAAATCAACAATCGAACCCTCGTGGTTCGATTGAAAGAACTTCACATCGACTCCGAGAGAGGATGCTTTATTTGAAATATCGCTCTGGATATCATCGAGAGTTTTAGTCCCATACATCGATGCATCTCGTTTTCCGAGATTGTTCAAATTGGGTCCGTTGATGACAAGAATCGTTGATGGCAATGTTGGCTCCCTAGTTGTCGGGTCGTTCATGTTTTGTACTGTGGCTCAGTGAAGAAAGGCCACGATCAATAGTTATGTGCTAAGCGTACTACGAAGATTCGTTAGATTTCTTTAATTTCTCTTCGCTGGTTTGGCGGAGCTTGTTGATCTGTTGGCTCTGGGATGCGCGCTCAGGTATACAGACCGGGCTTGTTCGGCAGATACGTGAGTATAGATTTGCGTTGTTGCCGGGCTGCTGTGCCCGAGAAGATCTTGGACTATTCGGAGGTCGGCTCCGCCATCTAGCAGGTGAGTAGCGAAGCTGTGTCGCAACGAATGAGTGTGGAAGTCTGGATCGAGTCCGGCAGCAATGGCGTATTTTTTGACGATTCGCTGTATTGAGCGGGTTGATAGACGACCGCCAGACTGGTTCATCCACACGGCGGTATCGGATCCTCGACTAACAAATTTGAGTCTGATGTTTTTGAGATAGTTCTCTATCCACTTGCTTGCAGATTGGCCGAAAAGGGCGATTCGAGGTTTCGATCCTTTACCGATCACTCGGACTTCACGGCTGTCCAGATCGATATCCGTGATATCGATTGCATATGCTTCAGAAACACGAAGACCAGCGCCATATAGCAGTTCAAGAATTGCTCGATCACGGATGCCTGCATCGGTGTTTGTGTCGGGTTCATCGAGGAGCCGATTGATTTCGTGACTTGATGCTATCGCTGGGAGCTTTTGCTCTTTTTTGGGCGCAGTCATCAGCTCGGTGTTATCTATCTCGATGACGCCAGAGCGGCGAAGGAACTGGAAGAATGATTTGAGAGCTGAGAGTTTGCGAGACACGCTGCTGCGGGTGAATCCGGTGGAGATTAGCCATGCGAGATAACTGCGGAGAAACAGTCGATCTACAGTCGAAAGTTTTCCAACTTCTTTTTCATCGAGAAACTGAACAAATGGTGCGAGGTCGTTCACGTAGTTGCGAACGGTGTGAACGGCAAGTTGGCGGGTTGTTCCGATATGCTCTGCGTAGTTTCGTATCAAGTTCGAAATTTCGGGCACGTCAGACTCCCGTAGGGCCTCTTCCATGGCAGGCGAGGGGAGTTGCTTTGCGGTCGTCATAATCGGACAGCCAAAATCGGTTCCTTCATCGCCACTTCATAAATTTCGAAGCCAAAACTAGGTTTTGGCTTTGGCTTTAGGCTTCGCTTTTGCCTTAGTTCCGGTTTTCTTAGCAGCGGCTTTTTTCTTGGCAGGTTTTCGCTTTGCCGCGCGCTTTGCTTCAGCTGCTTCAGCTGCTTCAGCTGCTGCTTCAGGGTGCACGATCGAGCACTTCTCCATTGCAGTCTTCCAAGCGATCTCCCAGTTCTCTTTGATTTCGCCTGTGGCTCGTTCGCCGGGACGAGTGGAGATAGCGACGCGGCATTCCGGGAATTTTCCGCACGACAGGAATTTACCGAACCTGCTGGTACGGATGACGAGATTATCTCCGCCTTCACATTTTTCATCGCTTACCTGAACTAACTTAGCTCGATCGACACGTTCTGCATTTTCGGTCGTTTCTGTGACCGCTTTGTCGAACGGACCGAAGAATTCCTTCAGCATTTCGACCCAGTCTTGCTTACCTTCTGCCACGGCGTCGAGTTTGGACTCCATGCCAGACGTGAAGCCGGTGTCCATAATGTTTGCAAAGTGCTCTGACAAGAAGTCAGATACTGCTACACCCATTGGAGTTGGCTTAAATCGAGATTTTTCTCGGTCGACATACTGTCTACCCTCGATTGTGCCGACAATAGACGCGTATGTGCTAGGGCGGCCTATTCCCTGTTCTTCCAAAAATCGAATTAGATTCGCTTCGGTGTAGCGAGGTGGCGGCTGAGTGAATTTCTGGTCGGCGTTCACGGTTTGCTTATTGTGAACATCGCCTTCGTTCATCGGAGGCAGCTGTTTGCTGTCGTCATCTTCAGCGTCTTCGTCTTTTGTCTCGATATAGAGCTTTCGATATCCATCAAACTTGATAACTGATCCTGTTGCGCGGACGGTATATTCGTTGCCGTTAGGAGCGACTGCGATGATATCGACTCCGGTGTTGTCGACGATAGCGTCTGCCATCTGGCTGGCGATAGTTCGCTTCCAGATCATCGTGTAGAGACGTAGTTGTTCACTCGACAGAAATGGCTTTAACTTGTCAGGTGTGTTCGATGCAGATGTTGGGCGAACAGCTTCATGAGCTTCTTGCGCGGATTTGCTCCTGGTTTTGTACTTCTTAGGGCCAGTTGAGTATTCGTCGCCGTAAGTAGATTTTATGAAAGACATGGCTTCTTCCAGCGCGTTCTGGGAGAGGTTTACAGAGTCGGTACGCATGTAGGTGATGAGACCGACAGGTTCGGGGCTACCGATTTCCATACCTTCGTAAAGATCCTGAGCGATGCGCATTGTCCGTTGAGCGCTGTATCGGAACGAGCGTGCAGCCTGTTGCTGCAGCGTGCTCGTTGTGAATGGCGGTCGTGGGCGTTGCTTGGCTTCTTTGCGAGTGACCTTTGAGACGGTATATGTCGCTACTTCGAGGTCAGTCTTGATCGCCATAGCAGTCGATTCGTTATCGACGACCGGTTTGCCTTCTTGGTCGGGCACGGATGTGAGATTGGCGTTGAAAGTGAACTTTCGGGATCCAGACTCAGTTTCCAGATCTACTGTTATTACCCAATACTCCACAGGATTGAATGCTTCAATTTCACGTTCGCGGTCGACGATAATTCTGAGTGCTACGGATTGCACTCGACCGGCAGATAGCCCACGCTTAACCTTGCTCCACAGAACAGGGCTAAGTTTGTAACCAACGATTCGATCAAGAATTCGTCGTGCTTGCTGTGCGTTGACGAGCTCCATGTCGATTTCACGGGGGTGGGAGAACGCTTCTGCGACAGCTGAGTTTGTGATTTCGTGGAACACAACGCGTTTGATATTTTTGGCTTTGCCGAGGTCGGCTGCTTCGACGAGGTGCCATGAGATTGCTTCGCCTTCGCGGTCCGGGTCAGTTGCGAGGTATACGGAGTCGGCCTGTTTTGCCGCTTTTTTGATTTCGGCTATGAGGGTTGCTCGCCCACGTACGTTCTCGTAGGTAGGGTCAAATGTCAGATTTTCGACATCAACACTTAGTTTACTTTTGGGTAGGTCGCGAACGTGACCCATAGATGCCTTAACGATGTATCTGTCGCCAAGAAATCGGCCTACTGTTCGGGCCTTCGCCGGTGATTCGACGATGACAAGATCACGATTTGACGTTTGCGCCAACTGTTTATTCCCTCATTTGGGTGGTCACCATTTTTCATGACGATACCACCGGACGTTCTTTATCAGCAATGAATTGCATCGAACCGCCCTGATGGGCGTTTCCCCTCAGTTCTAACATCACCAAAACTGAGCTTACGGCTGCTGCAGTCTCGCCCAGCGCTCGAGTGATGTCGTCCACCTTCATCGGCTTCTTTGAATTTCAAGAAGATCGATAACGCGACGTTCGATACTTAATACATTGTTCTCACGCGCGTAGTTGTCAAGCGCGTTTTTACCAAACGCAGCACTTTTCTCTGACGAACCTTGAGAATCGGGCTGCACGAAGGAAGATTGTACAGATTGATTCTCAAGGTTGAGATCTTCTAGGATATCGTCGGCAGTTGTAGTTGGGTTTGCACCTTGCTGAAATAGCCAATTGGTGCCTTTACTTTTTTCACTGAGCGCACTGCCCGGCACCGCGAAGACATCGGAGAGTGGAGCGCTCCAAGCGTCTTCGAGGTTGCCGAATCGTACTTCTGAGTTTCGCAAATGTTGCGGACCGATTACAGAGATTTGGTGGAATGCCACCCATTACTTCAAGTCATCCATTTGCCGAATGGTCACTTACTTAAGTGATGCTGTTATGGCAAGTGGAGTTGTCACATTGTCCATAGAGCAGCTTACTTGAGACGGACGAAAAGCTGGCAGTCCGGGGGGAGGGGCTGAATAGTATTTAGAATGCCGCTTTTCAGCAGCAGGTTGTGCATTGTAGAACCGCTGTCAAAAGAATATGGCGGAGAGGACAGGATTCGAACCTGCGGTGAATTTGCACCCACACACGCTTTCCAAGCGTGCCCATTAAACCGCTCTGGCACCTCTCCGCGGCAGCTTTAGACCGATTGAATTCGGTCTTCGCTCATCGTTGTTGGAAGGCGGCGGACCAATTCCGATGTATATATGGCGGAGAGAGCGGGATTCGAACCCGCGATATGCGGATGCATATACCGGTTTTCGAGACCGGCGCCTTCAGCCACTCAGCCATCTCTCCTAAGTCATCAACTATAACAATCTAGTTTGCTCTTTCGGTGTACCAGTTTGGAAAAATATTGCGAATTTTCCTGAAGTAATCGCAACTACGCGTATACTGAAGTGTTGGCGCATAGTAATTTGAATCCATACGATTGGATTAGTTGTCGACTTATATCCACACCCTTTATTCGGGCAACTAGGATCGGGTGTGGTGCTTGTTCGCATTAGATTGGAATTGAACGACACTGTTTACGCACGCTGTACGGTGCTCATCAAAGGTGATCGATAGTTGACGACTGCCGGAATAATCCTCGCTGCCGGTAAGGGCACGCGAATGAAATCTAACCTACCTAAGATGCTGCATAAGGTTGCTGGGGTGGCATTAGTGGGGCACGTTGTGCGCATAATGCAGATTGGGGGTATCGAAGATATCAACGTAGTCGTTTCGAGCGATATTGCCGATTCCGCTGAACTTCATGAGGCATTATCGCCGCGTGTGAGGGTTTCAGTACAAGCAGAGCAATTGGGTACTGCCGATGCGCTTCAAGCGGCTAAGTCGGAGGTTGCAGGTGCCGACACGATCATTGTTGCTCCAGCTGACGTGATTCTCGTGACAGATGAGCTCGTAAGGCAGTTGCTCGATCACCACATTACATCAAATTCACTCGCAACTGTTCTTGGTGCAAGGGTTGATGATCCGACCGGATTGGGACGGATAAAACTGGATGATTATGGTCGGCCGTCGGCGATTTTGGAAGAACATGAAGCCGACGATAAACTTTTGCGCAGCAAGTTAATTAATACGGCCTGGTACTGCTTCGACAATCGTTGGATTTGGGATGAACTCGATAAGGTGAGCGCCGGCTGTACTGGGGAATTTTACTTGCCGAGAGTCATAGCGAGCGCTGCAGTACAGGATCGCTCAGGTGTAGTTATATCGAACGACCCAGACACAGGGCGTGGCGTAAATGACAAAGTGCAGTTGTCGAGGGTTGAGTCGATCATGCGCAAACGCACGAACGAGGCACATATGGCGATCGGGGTGACTATTGACGATCCCGCAGCCACATATATAGATGTCGATGTAAAGATTGGTGCCGATACGACGATCAGGCCGGGCTCTTATATAGGAACTCGATCGGTAATTGGTTCAGGCGTAGTCATTGGCCCAAATACGCAAATTACTGGTAGCCGAGTTGGTGACAACGCGATTGTCGACGGAGCACGCGTACTGGATTCGATAGTGGGCGAAGGTGCTAGCGTCGGTTCAAATGCGCTGCTTCGTGATGGGGCAGAGCTAAAACCACGATCAAAAGTTGGAAACTTAGCCGAGATCAAGAATTCCGTTATCGGAAGTGATTCCAGCGTTTCGCACTTCAGTTACGTTGGCGATGCTGCAGTAGGCGAAAATGTGAACATTGGTGCTGGGGCGATCACCTGTAATTTCGATGGGAAAAATAAGCACAGAACGGTGATTGAAGATGATGTATTAATTGGCTCGGGCACCATGCTGATAGCTCCGGTCACAATCGGAAAAGCAGCTCGTACTGGTGCCGGTTCTGTCGTGCGTGTCGACGTTATAGCAGGCGACACAGTAGCCGGAGTGCCGGCAAAATCTATAAAATTTAGTTGATCGAATTATGTTTCGAGTAAATGTTGAGATAGAAATTTAAAGGAATGACCAAAAATACAGAAGACCCCGTCAGTACGGGGCAGCCTCCAGATACGAAGCAACAGCCGACCCGGTTTGAGGTGATTTCGTAGTGTCAGCCGAACTGCTATCCCTTCTTGCTCTTGTAATTTCTGGAAGCTTTTTCTTCCTCACCGCCTTAGCGATATCTTCACTAGGTACGCGTATCAATCCGCTGCCTGCCGCCATCCGTAATCCTGGTTCAAACGGGAACGGTAATGGTGATTTTGATCATGATCACGACCACGGATTTTCGGGTCGACTCAGCGCTGAAGCGAGCCTAATAGGCAGGAGCCTACAAGCTGCTGCTCTCATGGCGTCTGCGCTCGCAGTGTTCGCTATCTTTGAATCTGGTTCTGGCTTGGCCGGATCTGGATACGAAGTTGCTCTGAGTGGGGTGATTGCGGCGGCTGGCGCAATAGTCGTTCAGCTAATCGCATCTGGTCTTTCAGGTTATCGGCGCAACTGGTCTCGGACTATTAGCCGTCCAACTGGTACGCTTCTGCGATGGACCAGCGTGATACCAGGTATTTCGCACATTGTAGATTTTTCATTGTCGCGGGGACGCGGCGATGACGCTGTTGGAGAAGACGTGTCTGCGGCGCTTCAGGAAAGTTTAGATTTCCTCGAAGAATCGGTCATACCGGCAGATCAAAACGAACTTCGAATGATTCGCGGAATACTGCGAATGGACACCGTGAAAGTTCGAGAGATCATGGTACCTAGAGTCGATATGAATTCTGCTTCGGCGACCGCCAGCATTGGTGCGGTTGCCGATCTTATGTCCGTAGGTGGTCACAGTAAGATTCCTGTGTATAACGAAAGTATCGATTCGATCGCTGGGGTGATTTTCGCCCGAGACGTACTTTCCGCACTGGACAACGACGCTAATCCTGAAGATCAAGTAGCGAGCCTCGCACGACCTGCACTGCACGTTCCAGAGTCCCAAAGCCTTGAAAGGCTGTTGAGGCAGCTTCAGGAGCACCGTACGGGGCTTGCGATTGTGGTTGACGAGTATGGTGGCGTTTCCGGATTGGTGACGGTTACCGACTTGATCGAAGAGATCGTTGGTGAACTGATCGACGAGTTCGATGTGGATGGCCCCGAGGTTGAGGCGGCAGACTCGAAGGAGATGTTCGCCGACGCGGGTGCTTCTATCGACATCATGAACCAGACTCTCGGAACTTCGATTGTTCCTGAAGGTTTTGATACTGTTGGCGGTTTGGTTTTCCGTGAACTTGGCAAGATGCCTTCGCCTGGCGACACAGTATTGGTCGAAGGCGTGATGATTACGGTTCAGTCGGTAATCGGACGGCGAATACGTCGAGTGAAGATCGAGCGCATTGAATCGTAGGTAGTGCGCATCTTACGGTCAGGCAAACTGTTTAGCTTCGTAGTGCCTGACTGCGGACGTAGGTGATAGATGGCGACTGGCACGCCTTCTATGACATCAGGAAGCGCCTCGACGAATTCCCAGTCATTTTGACTCATAGAAATGTCTCGCTCTACTGTTGGCGGCGATGGCCCCAAGCTTTACATTTTTGAACCCACATTCTTTGATGAACGCGATGACTTGTTTCATTAGTAGGCTGCCAATGCCAGCGCCCGTTGCGACGGGGACTACGTGCATTCCGTTGAGTTGCGGATCGAAATCGTTTGAATCGGTTGGTGATATGCGGACTGGGCCGACGATTTATTGGTTGCTTTCTGCGACGTATACTCGCGTTTCGAGCGATTCATTCGCCAGTATTTCCCGTCACTTAGACTTAGATTAATACTCGAGCCGATCACGTGAGCCAATCCAGCTGGATGAGGCGAACGGTACGAATGAGATTGTGTGACTACTGAAGATGCGGTCAGCTACAAATATGTAGTCGACTGCGAGTGCTGTTCTGATTCATATCGGTGAGGTAATAGGTTAAACAAAAACGCCCCGGCTTTCACCGGGGCGTTTTTCGAATCTCTAGATTCAGGTGTTATCCAGCTACCTTGTCAACAAGTATGAATGCTGAAGCACCACGATTGCCTTGGTCTCCCTCAGCGGTGACGGTAAATACCTCACCAGAGGGGAATCCACCACCGGAACCACCGACCTGGATTTCCAGATCAACAGTAACCTCGAATGCGCCGTGGTCATTTGCGACCGCATCACCTAGGAGGAATGGGAATTTACCTGGCTTAGACGAAACTGAGATGCTTTCGCCGGCTGCGAATCCACCACCAATTACGGTGATAGATGCAGCGCCAGCATTGATCTCTGCGGCACCGGTCGAAGGACCGTTAGCGTCGAAGACAACAATTCCGGCAATCAGAGTTGTACCGTCAGCGCCGTCAGCGCCGTTAGCACCGTCAGCACCGTCAGCACCAGCAGCGCCAGTGTTACCTGGGTTACCTGGCTCACCAGGTTCACCTGGGTTACCTGGGTTACCAGGTTCACCTGGGTTACCAGGTTCACCTGGGCTACCTGGGCTACCTGGGCTACCTGGGCTACCTGCTGCACCTGGCTCACCAGCTTCACCTGGGTTACCTGGTTCACCTGGGTTACCTGGTGAGCCAGCAGCGCCTGAGTTACCTGGGTTACCAGGAGCGCCAGGTGAACCTACGGGTCCAGCCGGACCGCGTTCACCCTGACAAGCAATAGCTGCCATAAGGGCGAACATCGTACCAATTAGTAGGAAAGCCTTTAGCTTTCCGCGGAGCAGTCCTGTCATTGGGCCCCGTCCTCCAGTTCTTAGTATTTGAAATTTGTGCCGAGTGCAGTAGCAGAACCCATTATGAATTCACGCACAACGAGAGTATTAGAAGCGCATTACGCGCGAATTACAGCCGCTGCAGGTGGCGTGGTAACGGCAATCTTATTCGGGCGATTTCTCTGCTGTCAAGCAATAGAGGTCGGGCTTATGGGGCGTTTTGCCGTTTACTTCGTTAGATTTTCGGCTGTTCATATTCTATAAGGAGGTGCTGACCTTGCCTAAATCAGGTTTGAGAGATTCGGGGCGTACACCCCGTAAAGAGGTGCTGATATGTCTGGCTTCGTGATATTCTTATGAAGTTGTGATAGCACAAGAACGAAAAACGAATCAACTAGAAAAGCACAAATCACAGAATCCTTCCTTTTTAGGCGGGTTGCCGGCAGCCGGCCGGGTATTTGCTATACGGAGAGCACCAAACTTGGATCAGTCAGAACGAAGCGTAGTAATAGAGAAGTACAGGACCCACGAAGGTGATAGTGGATCGTCAGAGGTTCAGATTGCGCTACTGACAGCTCGCATTATCGAGCTAACGGACCACCTGCGAGAGCAGAAGCACGACCACGCAAGCCGAAGAGGCCTGCTGAAAATGGTCGGTCAGCGCCGCCGTCTTCTTAACTATCTAAATAGTGAAGACGTAAATCGATACCGCGAGATCATTAGCAAACTCGGTCTCCGTAAGTAGAAGTCCGCCCCTGTTTAGGGGCAGACTTGTTCGCCTGAGCATTAAGCAACCCGTAACAGATAAGGGTTCAGGCTCAACGGATGTTCGATTATCCGAAGCGACATTCCAGCACAGGTGCCTGTTCCTTTACGGAAGTTGGCGCCGGGCGACGCCCCTATGAATACATGTGCGTTGAAAAGTAGAAACAGAATAGAAAATGATTAACAAATTTGAAATGGAAATTGGCGGACGAGTGCTCAAATTCGAGCACGGCCGCGTAGCTGCCCAAGCAGGCGGCGCAGTTACAGTTCAGTACGGTGACACAATGTTACTCGCTACTGCGACTGCTTCAAAGAAGCCTCGCCTAGGTGCTGACTTCCTTCCTATGACCGTCGATGTTGCGGAAAAAGCTTACGCTGGCGGTAAACTACCGGGCGGCTTCTTTAAAAGGGAAGGTCGGCCTTCCACCGATGCGATTCTCGCTGCGCGAATGATCGACCGACCGATCCGTCCGCTATTTTCGAAGACGATTCACAACGAAATCCAGATCATCATAACGATACTGGCTTCCGACATGGTGAATCCTTACCCAGCCATCGGAATCATCGGCGCTTCAACTGCGCTGGCTATTTCCGACATCGCATTCAACGATCCGATCGGCGCCTGTGTCGTTGGTCTTGTTGAAGGCGAGTTGGTAGTCAACCCTACATACGAAGAACTACAGACAAGCGATCTTGAATTGCTGGTTGCAGGAACTGGCGAAGCCACGATGATGGTTGAGTCGGGTGGAAACTTTGTATCTGAAGCAGTACTGCTAGATGCACTCGAACTGGCCCAAGAGGTCAACGGGGCGATCGTCGAGCAGATCGTAGAGATTCAGGCCAAAGTCGGCAAGAAGAAGTGGGAAGCCCCTGAAGTATCTGACGAAGAAAAAGCCGCTGAGAAGGCGACCAGAACTCACGTTGGGGAAGATTTCCTGAAGGCATTGAAGTCTCCTGGAGACAAAGCTGCTCGTCAGGGTCGTATGGACGACGTGATGGACGGCACGATTGAAAAGCTTTCAGTCGATCATGATGCTGGTCATGTGAAATCTGCTCTTTACGCTATCGAGACAGAAGCTGTTCGAAGCACGATCCTCGAAGATGGCTCGCGCCCAGACGGACGCAAGCTCGATGAACTTCGTGATCTGAACTCTGAAGTTGGTTACCTGCCTCGTGTTCACGGTTCAGGAATATTTACTCGTGGTGAGACCCAGATTATGGGAGTGCTTACATTGGCTTCGGCTGGTGAGCGCCAGCGCTTGGACACTTACGGTCTAGACACTGAAAAGCACTTTATTCATCACTACAACTTCCCTCCTTACTCAGTAGGTGAGGCAGGACGTTTTGGATTTACTGGTCGACGTGAAGTCGGTCACGGTGCGCTTGCAGAGCGTGCTCTGAAACCGGTTGTGCCAAGTCAGGCTGACTTCCCCTATACAATCCGACTCGTCTCTGAGTCGCTGGCATCGAACGGTTCAACTTCGATGGCGAGTGTTTGTGCTGGTTCGCTGGCAATGATGGACGGTGGTGTTCCGATTTCAGATCCTGTTGCTGGTATCGCCATGGGTCTCATCACTGGTGAGAACGGCAAGTACGCAGTTCTTACCGATATTCAGGGTGCTGAAGATCACTCTGGCGACATGGACTTCAAGGTTGCTGGTACACGTGAAGGTGTTACAGCCCTACAGATGGATATTAAGGTAAAGGGAATTACATTCGAGATCATGCGTGAGGCTCTAGAGCAGGCTCGGATTGCTCGACTGCAGATTCTCGATAATATGGAAAAGACTATCTCAGCAACTCGAGATGACCTTAGCGAGTTCGCGCCTCGAATGCTTTCGCTCAAGATTCCTACCGACAAGATTGGTGCGATCATCGGCCCTGGTGGCTCGGTTATTCGTGGCATGATCGACGAATTCGGTGTGACTATCGACGTTCAGGACGACGGTACAGTTGTTGTCGGATCACCTGATCGTGAGAATGCTCATAAAGCCGAAGCTGCAATTACGGCTCTTACTAAGGACGTTGAGATTGGTGACAAGTACACCGGTCGAGTTGTTCGAATCATGCCATTTGGTGCGTTCGTTCAGATCCTTCCTGGTAAGGACGGAATGGTTCACATTAGTGAGCTTGCTCAGCACCGCGTTCCAGACGTTGAGTCGGTTGTCAGTATTGGCGATCAGCTTGAAGTTATGGTTATAAACATCGATGGCATGGGGCGCATCGACCTGTCACACCGCGCGCTGCTCGAAGAGAGCAACGAGGGCGGTAACGTCGGCGGCGATAGCGACTCATCAGCACGACCAGAGCGACAAGAGTCTCGTGAGCGAGACGATCGTGGCGGCGACCGAGGGCCACGTGACCGAGGTGGTCGTGCCCCACGTGGTGGCGGCGGAGATCGCGGAGGCGATCGAGACCCACGTCGCGAGCGAAGCGATGATCGAGGACCTAGCCCAGAGCGAAGCAACCGAAACGACGAAGGTAACCAAGACCGTGGGCCAAGGCGGCCTGCCGGTGGTTATGATGGTGGCAACCGACGTTCAGGTCCACCTCGTCGGCGCTAACCCTTCCGCGGTAACTTCTGAAAGAACCTAAGATACGATGTCACCGGAAATAACAGTTGCAGTAAATGGCGCGCTTGGGAGGATGGGTTCAACCGTCCTTTCAGCGGTCGCTGCCGAACCTGGCGTAGCGCCTGTAGGCGGCGTTGATATTGCAACGTCATCTGATTCTGTGACAATTTTCGGTACAGGGATGTCGGTTCCGCTGGCTCCAAGCCTTACGGAGCTCTTCGCTATTGCCAAGCCCGATGTTGTGGTCGACTTCACCAGTGGTGAAGCTGCCAAAGAATCGATCCTCACTTGTATCGCCGCAGGCGTGCGAGTGGTTTCTGGTTCGACGGGCCTTTCTCCTGAAGATATGGAAGAGATTAGGCAATGTTCGTCGAGCACCGGTGTTGGTGTTATATCGGCGTCTAACTTCGCGCTGGGGGCTATCGTGCTGATGCATTTGGCTGGAATCGCCTCCAAGTATTTCGATTACGCCGACCTTCTCGAGAGTCATCACGAGATGAAAGTCGACGCACCCTCCGGCACTGCTCTTTCAATCGCGGAAGCGATGATCGAGGGACGGGGTTCACGATTTGAACAAAATGTCGCCGATTTACAGACTCTTCCGAGGACTCGCGGTGGCGATTTCGAAGGTATCAACGTTCACAGCGCGAGAATGCCTGGACGTGTCGCCCGCCACGAAGTCGTGTTTGGTGCACTTGGGCAAACACTTACGATGATCCACGATTCTGCGAATCGCGAGAGCTTTATGCCCGGCGTTATGCTGGCGGTGAAGCACGTGATTGACGACGCTGAACTCGTTATTGGGCTCGCAGATGTGCTTGGACTCGGTCAGTCAAAGCCGTAGCCGACATTCGTAGCTCTAAGAACTTACGAATCGTTGGCGCGTTATTCAGTATTTTCTAAACCGTAGTTAATTACGTAAAGTCGTTGAGCGAATAGATTCGTCGATGCAGTACTTTGAGAACAAAAAATGAACAGTAACGAAATAAATATCGCCGTTGTTGGAGCTACTGGTGCGGCCGGTGGAGCAGCACTTGAGCTACTTCTTGAAAGGAATCACCCGGCGGACAAGATCGTGGCGATGGCATCGGAACGTTCGGCTGGCAAGAAGATTCAGTACGGTGATGCTGAACTGACGATCGTTCACGCAACGGTCGATGCATTTGAATGTGTCGACGTTGCTTTGTTTGCAGCTGGAGGCTATGTGAGCCGAAGGCTGGCTCATAAAGTGGTCGAAAAAGGTGTGTTCGTAATAGATAAAGGCTCGATATTCAGAATGGAGCCGACGATTCCATTGGTTGTTCCTGAAGTTAACGGCGATGACATCGAGTGGCATCCTGGAATCGTTTCGACTCCGAACTGCACGAGCACTCCACTCGTGATGGTTCTCGATGCATTACGCAAGCTATCTCCGATTGCAGCGGTTACCGTGGCGACTTACCAGTCGGTCACTGGGACAGGCGTTGCAGCCAATGAAGAGCTACTCGATCAGTCGAGAGCCGCTCTGGCAGGCGAAAAGTCTGTCCCTGAGGTTTACCCGCACCCGATCGCTTTTAATGTGCTTCCACACGTCGATGACTTCCTTGAGGACGGTTACACGAAGGAAGAGCAGAAGATGTTGAATGAATCACGCAAGATATTGCACGATGACACTCTTCTTGTGTCGGCCACCTGCGTACGTGTTCCAGTCGAGATATCTCATAGCGAATCGTTGCAGATCGAATTTGAATCAAGTGTCGATGTCGCTGATGCAAAACGTGTTCTTTCAGAGTATGACGGCATGATTGTTGTAGACGATCCCAGTAAGAATGAATACCCTATGCCGCTGAGTGCCGCGGGACGTGACGAAGTTTTGGTTGGGCGAATTCGAAAAGATATTGCTCATGAGAACGGAATTGCGCTGTGGCTGGTATGTGACAACCTGCGTAAAGGTGCTGCTCTGAACGCACTTCAGATCATGGACGAAGCACTTCGTCGTGATGCTTTCAAACCTGCGGCTCAACGTATGGCAACATAACCTATATTTCGAAACAATTAGACAGTAACCGACGAGAGGTCGGTCAATCATGGCAGAACTAGGGCGACTTTTAACGGCAATGGTCACTCCCTTCAATGAAGAGGGTGACGTCGACTATGCGCGAGCACGTGCGTTGGCGAAGGCTTTGCTCAAGTCGGGTTCAGACGGGCTTGTCATCGGTGGAACCACTGGTGAAGCCCCAGCGATGAGTGACGACGAGCTCTTACGGCTGTTTAGCGAAGTTAAAGAAGCCATCGGTGAAGACGGCGCTGTGATTGCCGGAACTACGAACAACAATACTCGTGGTTCGATAGCGTTGTCACAAGCGGCTGAAAAATCCGGTGTCGACGCGCTGTTGTTGACTGTTCCGGCTTACAACAAGCCGACTATGGGCGGTTTGTACCAGCACTTCACTGCAATCGCTGATTCTGTGTCTATTCCTGGAATTCTCTATAACGTTCCATCGCGTACTGCTTTGAACATGGATGCCGCAACTACTTTGCGCCTTGCAGATGTGCCGAACATCGTTGGTGTTAAAGAAGCATCGAGCGATCCAGATCAGATCGCATATGTGATCAAAGATTCGCCAGAAGACTTTAGGGTGTGGAGCGGGAACGACAATGAGATTTTTTCGACACTGGCATTGGGCGGCTACGGAATCGTGAGCGTAGCCGGAAATATCATCAGTGGTCAGATTCAGAAGATGATGCGATTGATGCTTAAAGGTGACCTCGAGGCTGCTGCTGCTGAGCACTTTAGGCTGCTACCGATATTCAACGCGTTGTTCTACATCACGAACCCGATTCCCGTCCGATACGCCATGAATCGCTCCGGCTTCAAGGTGGGCCCTGCAAGGCTGCCTATGGTTCCTGATCAGCGGGAACTCCAAGCATTTGGTGCCAAATTCGATCCGATAATGGATCGGTACATTATCGATTTGGCTGAATAGATCCAAGTTTCATAGTCGGATCTATGAAACTTGGCATGGTGAGTACCGGATTTTTCACAGTATGCGTACTATGCGACGAACGTCCTGAAGTAGGCGATGTGGCATCCTGACGCAACTGGAGTGCGTCGCTTCGCTAAATGAGGACTGTTCGCGTGAGCAAAAAGCGTAAAAGTATTGTGGTGATAGGTGGAGGAAGCGGTTCCTCGGTGGCTCTACGCGGACTCAAATCGTACGATGTTGATTTAACGGCGATCGTGACTATGTTCGATAGTGGCGGTAGCACAGGCATTCTCAGAGAAGAGTTTGGTTATCCGCCTTTCGGCGACATTCGCCAATGTCTGGTGGCTTTGAGCGACACAGGCAATGACCAGATAGTCACACTCAACAACGCTCTCGACTTCCGGTTTGATGCAGGCTCCAGTCTCAATGGGCACAGCGTTGGTAATTTGGTGTTGGCAGCCTTAACGACCGTTTATAGCGGGGTACAAGGAGCTATCGACGAACTATCAAGGATGATGCAACTCGAAGGCCAGGTTGTTCCTGTGACACTTAATGAAGCGCATCTGTGCGCTCGGTTAATCGATGGACAAGTGATTCAAAGTGAATCCGCTATCGACCTGCGAGGTGCAAATGGCCCCGGTATTAGCGAAGTATATTTAGATAATGAGGTTTCGGCCAATGGCCGTGCATTACAAGCGATCATAGAAGCAGATGCAATTCTGCTGGGACCAGGAGACCTCTACACGAGTGTGATTCCGAACTTGCTTGTGCAGGAAGTTAGTGACGCTATTAGAGACACTGAATCTCCTGTTATATATGCCTGTAATTTGATGACTAAGTTGGGGGAAACCGCCGGCTACAGAGTCTCTACATTCGCGTCAGAAGTAGTCAAGTACTTAGGCGGTCGTAAACTCGATTATTTGCTGGTGAATAGCACAAATTTTCCGAACGACGTTTTGAACGTTTATTCAGCGGAAGATGCACAACCCGTAGAGTTTGACAATGGTGAGACTGATAAATTCTGTCACGAGATTCTTGTGGGAGATTTGGCGTATATTGAAGACTTGACCGTGCGGCACAATTCGGACCGTTTAGCTGGAATTGTGATGGCCGCGGTTGAACAGTTTGTGAAGCACCCATTGACCACCGGACTGGAATAGTCCGGTGGTCAACATGATGTTCGAAAAGTACTAGCTGATCAGGTCTTCTATGACCAGCGTTTCGTCACGGTGTGGTCCGGTCGAAACGATCTTCACCGGGACTCCGACGATTTCTTCAAGCTTATTTAGATAAGCCTGTGCGCCGTCGTTGATCTGACTTGGTTTCGTAATTGACCGAGTCGACTCAGTCCAGCCTGGAAGAGATTCGTAAATTGGAATCGCTCGTTCCAGCATCGCCGCATCGATTGGAAACTGGTCAGTGCGTTTCCCATCTAATTCGTAGGCGACGCAAATCTTTATCTCGTCCCAGCCGTCGAGCGTGTCGAGACGAGTGATTATCATGCCATCGAAACCATTCACACGGGCAGAGTACTTCGCTGCGATACCGTCGAACCACCCAATACGGCGGGCCCTTCCAGTAGTCACTCCGAATTCGCCTGCCATTTCACGTATACGGTCGCCCTCTTCACCGTGGATTTCGGTAGGGAACGGGCCGGCACCGACTCTGGTGCAGTATGCCTTGAACACTCCGGCAACTCCGCCGTACGACCGAGGACCCATGCCCAGACCAGTTAGAGTTCCTCCGACTGTAGGGTTTGAACTCGTCACGTACGGGTATGTGCCGTGGTCAAGGTCGAGCAGAGCACCCTGTGCACCTTCGACAATGACGTTCTCACTGTTATTGATAGCACCGGCGACCAAGTTTTCTACCGGACGAATGTACTCCGACAGTTCGGTTGACCATTTCTTTATGAGCGCAAAAATGATGTCGATATCGACCGGGTCGCCACCGTAAATTTTGGTGATGATTTCATTTTTGAACGCTACAATATCTGGGAGTCGAAGTGCAAGTTCGTCTGGGTCGAGCAGTTCGCCTACTCGTAGACCTTGCCTTGCAACTTTGTCGACATAAGCTGGCCCAACACCTCGGCCTGTTGTGCCGATCGCCGCGTTACCGCGCTTGGCTTCCTCGAGCTGATCGAGAACCACGTGGTACGGCATGATGAGATGCGCACGATCGCTGACCGCGAGTCGTGATGGATCCAGATTGTTCTCACCGATCTCTTTCAGCAGAACATCCGGATCAACGACAACGCCGTTTCCGATAACATTCATCGTGTGAGGCCAGCAAATTCCTGACGGTACAAGATGAAGTTTGAACGTACCAGCGTCGTTTATGACAGTATGCCCGGCGTTATTGCCGCCGGAGTAGCGTGCGATGATCGTAGCTTTTTCGGCAAGGAAATCAATGATCTTGCCTTTGCCTTCGTCGCCCCACTGGGCGCCGATGACAGCGTATGCCGGCATCTCGAACTCCCTTATTACACGCCGCTGAACCGCTGAAAGAGCCGCGGTTCGGTGGCTAGCGGATCAGCAAATTTATGCAACAGGTTGTTGCCGATGAAGTATATCAGGCAAATCACGGGCATTTAGCGCGAGCGAGCTCGTCGCACCGGTCTCGGCGTCTGCTCTATAAGCAACTAAGCTTGAATTGAAAGGATTCGTAGGTAGAAAAATTATTCCATTGCGTATGGTGAACCGTGCGTGGTGAATAACAGTAATCCTATTTATGAACGCCATGAAAATATCGTTTGGTCCGGCTATTGCTAAATCGAATGATCTGTGAGCGTCAGAAGGGTTGTTATTACACAGCGATAAGGTTGGGCTTGAATAGGTTTGAAAAATAGGTGTCGAAATTCGCCATATTATTGTTGACTCTCTGGAAAATGGCGTTGTAGAGTTATAGCTACGCCCAAACGCAAGCCTCGCTTGTAGGGCTTCTCCGACCGCCTCAAAACGGTCATTATATGTACATTTACAACCGAACAGTGGATTCCGCATTCTCCGAGACCAGGTAGATGATTCCTTAATGTGAGTCAAGCTACTAAGGGCACATGGGGGATGCCTTGGCGCCGAAAGCCGAAGAAGGACGTAGTAAGACTGCGATAAGCCACGATTAGCTGCCTAACAAGCTCAGTCGTGGATTTCCGAATGGGGGAACCCATCTACTTCGGTAGTTACCTTGGTCGTAAGACCTTGGTGGTAAGCAGGGGAACTGAAACATCTAAGTACCCTGAGGAAAGTAAATCAACAGAGACTCCCCTAGTAGCGGCGAGCGAACGGGGACCAGCCCAAACCATGAGAGCTTAACGGATTGAAGTCCTATGCCTTTGTGGTGTTGTAGGGTCAGACGTGAAGAAGCTTCAACTTCTTCCAAGAGTTACAAAACGTACATCTAATCGAATAGTTCTGGAACGACTAACCATAGTGGGTGAAAGTCCCGTAGATGAAAGATGATGCGACTCTTGGTTTGATTCCTGAGTACGACGGGACACGTGAAATCTTGTCGGAATCTGGGGGGCCCACCCTCCAAGGCTAAGTACTTTCGGCGACCGATAGTGAACTAGTACCGTGAGGGAAAGGTGAAAAGCACCCCGTGAGGGGAGTGAAATAGAACTGAAACCATGTGCCTACAATCCGTTGGAGCTCCGATTTATCGGGGTGACAGCGTGCCTATTGAAGAATGAGCCAACGAGTTACGTTACGTGGCAGGTTAAGGCATGATGTGCCGGAGCCGAAGCGAAAGCGAGTCTGAATAGGGCTATTCAGTCGCGTGGCGTAGACCCGAAACCGTGTGAGCTACCCTTGGCCAGGTTGAAGCGAAAGTAAAGTTTCGTGGAGGACCGAACCCTTGTAAGTTACAAATTGCTGGGATGAGCTGAGGGTAGGGGTAAAATGCCAATCGAACACGGAGATAGCTGGTTCTCCCCGAAATGCATTTAGGTGCAGCGTCAAGTAATAATTTGCGGAGGTAGATCACTGGATGGGCTAGGGGGCGTGAGCTTACCAACCCCAACCAAAATCCGAATACCGTAAATAGTATCTTGGCAGTGAGACAGTGAAGGATAAGCTCCATTGTCGAAAGGGAAACAGCCCAGATCGCAATCTAAGGTCCCGAAGTGTGTGCTAAGTGTGAAACGAAGTGGGAACGCCCAGACAGCCAGGAGGTTGGCTTAGAAGCAGCCATCCTTTAAAGAGTTCGTAACAGATCACTGGTCAAGGGTTTCCGCACGGAAAATAAACGGGGCTTAAGCACACCACCGAAGCTGCGAATCTTCTCCATTAATTTGGAGTGGGTGGTAGGGGAGCGTTCTTAGTGCGTTGAAGTTAGGTCGTAAGGCCTGATGGAGCGCTGAGAAGTGAGTATGTTGGCATAAGTAGCGACAATGTCGGTGAGAATCCGACACGCCGAAAGTCTAAGGTTTCCTACGCAACGCTGATCGACGTAGGGTTAGGCGGGCCTAAGGTGTAGCCGAATGGCGAAGCCGATGGACAGCAGGTCAAAATTCCTGCCCCGTCTTAGACATGTTTGACCTATGGAGGGGACGCGGACTGATAAGTAACGCATGCCTATTGGATATGGTGTGTGCATTTCTGTAAGTGAGTGTCAGGAGGTAAAAAGTCTGGCATGTTTGAGCTGAGGGACGTGCGAACCATAAGGTTAGCCTTATGGAACGTTACTGATTCTATGCCGCCTAGAAAAGCCTCCTTAGTTAGTGTGTAAGACGTCCGTACCGTAAACCGACACTGGTAGACAGGTATAAATGTACCAAGGCGTTCGAGACAACCATCGTTAAGGAACTCGGCAAATTGACCCCGTAACTTCGGAAGAAGGGGAGCCTCTGGCGTATTAGGATTTACTCCGAAAGCGTTGGCGGCCGCAGAGAATAGATTCGAGCAACTGTTTATCAAAAACACAGGTCCGTGCTAAACCGTAAGGTGATGTATACGGGCTGACGCCTGCCCAGTGCCGGTAGGTTAAGGAAGTCGGTGAGAGCTGACGACTGAAGCCCCGGTGAACGGCGGCCGTAACTATAACGGTCCTAAGGTAGCGAAGTCCCTTGTCGGGTAAGTTCCGACCCGCACGAATGGCGTAATGACTTGAATACTGTCTCAACGATGGACTCGGTGAAATTGCAGGACCCGTAAAGATGCGGGTTACGCGCAGCAGGACAAAAAGACCCCGTGGAGCTTTACTGCAGCTTGACATTGGTTCGAGTTTTAATTTGTGTAGGATAGGCGGGAGACTTCGAAGCAGATGCGCCAGCATTTGTGGAGTCGCCCTTGAAATACCGCCCTAATTACAGTTTGAATCTAACTCTTACGAGAACAGTGTCTGGTGGGCAGTTTGACTGGGGCGGTCGCCTCCTAAAGAGTAACGGAGGCGCACAAAGGTCACCTCAAGCTGGATGGAAATCAGCTTAAGAGCGTATTGGTATAAGGTGGCTTGACTGCGAGACTTACAAGTCGAGCAGGGACGAAAGTCGGTCAAAGTGATCCCACGATACCGTGTGGAAGGGTCGTGGCTTAACGGATAAAAGCTACCCCGGGGATAACAGGCTTATCTCGCCCAAGAGTCCGTATCGACGGCGAGGTTTGGC
Source organism: uncultured Dehalococcoidales bacterium (assembly GCA_905614375.1). The sequence continues at coordinate 22,917 of CAJQSP010000017.1, forward strand.
ACCTCGATGTCGGCTCGTCGCATCCTGGGGCTGAAGAAGGTCCCAAGGGTCGGGCTGTCCGCCCGTTAAAGCGGCACGCGAGCTGGGTTCAGAGCGTCGTGAGACAGCTCGGTCTCTATCCGCTGTGCGCGAAAGATATTTGAGGGGATCTGTTTCTAGTACGAGAGGACCGAAATGGACGAATCCCTGGTGTGCCGGTTGTGACGCCAGTCGCATTGCCGGGTAGCTACATTCGGAAGGGATAAACGCTGAAAGCATCTAAGTGTGAAGCCCACCCCAAGATAAGATATCTCATCTGTGAAAAGAGTAAGACCTCCGGTAGACCACCGGTTAGATAGGCCACGTGTGTAAGTGCAGTAATGCATTCAGCTAAGTGGTACTAATTGGTCGAGGGCTTGACTCACCTTAAGGAACGTTTACCTGTTCTCGGAGAACGCGGAATCAAGATCACAAAAAGATCTAACAACTGTTCTAGTCGCCTTTAGCGCTTTTTCGGTGCGGGGTGGAGCAGTGGCAGCTCGTCGGGCTCATAACCCGAAGGTCGTGGGTTCGAATCCTACCCCCGCTACCAGCTAAAGCTGGTTTGTGTGAAGCGTAGGCGTGATTGAATTATTTGGTCACGCCGCTACAGTCTCTAACCTAGCCTTTCCGTTCAGGCGAGGAGACGAAAAAGCATCTGCGACTAAATTTTTTTCTCTTGGTGGTAAGAGCACGATGGACCCACCCGTTCCCATCCCGAACACGGAAGTGAAACGTCATAGCGCTCACGATACTGCACCTGCAAGGGTGTGGGAAAATAGGTCACCGCCAGGGGATTATTTCTAAAGCAAACGCCTCATCTAACGATGGGGCGTTTTGCTGTTAAACCTGATTGTCTCCGGGCATCATCGGATGACTTGGTCTCCGCTGCAATCAACCCATTTCCGAAGCCCTTCCCGAAGGCAGGGGGACAGCGGCAGCATTGGTCGGGTGTGTTGCAGGGCGTTATGGGTTTCGGGCGACGTCGAACGACTTGGTAGCGCGTCGCAGTTTCGTAAGGTTACATAGTCTTCTGACGACTCAGTCATGAGCTGCAATCTGGGTCCCTATCTAAGGAGGAAGGAGCCCCTCTAGGCTTCGAGACCGGCGTTTTCGGGTAATCCGAGCATGAGGTTCATGTTTTGGATGGCTGCTCCGGAGGCGCCTTTGCCTAGGTTGTCGATTTGGATGATGATCATCACGTGACCGAGGACGTTGGGCATGATCGAGATGTCGCAACGGTTGGTGCCGTTAGTGGAGCGGGGGTCGAAGGCGGGATCGCTGTAGGCGAGGGTGTCTGCGATTTGGTTGACCTTGACGAATTGCTCATTCGCATAACGTTGGTCGAGAACTTCCCAGATTTCTTTGGCGGTTACGCTTTCAGAAATTAGCGCTTTGTGAAGCGGAATTTCGAGGCGCATACCGGTTGGGAAGGGACCGACCGAGGGTATGAATTGCGGTTCGTGGGTTAGGCCGGTGTACTTGTGCATTTCGGGTACGTGCTTGTGTTTGGTGTGCAGTGCGTAGGGCGATTCGAACGGCAGGTTGACGAGATCGGGGCGTTCATCTTCCCATTTAGCGATGAGTGTTTTTCCACCGCCGGTGTAGCCGGATAGGGCGTGGATTGTGATTGGCGCGTCATTGCCGAGCATGCCGTTTTCGATGAGCGGGCGGATGCTTAGGATCATTCCGGTTGGGTAGCAGCCGGGGTTTGAGACGTTTTGCGCGTTTGTGATTTTTTCGCGTTGGTCGGGCGCCATTTCGGGTAGTCCGAACGCCCATTCATCGTTTACGCGATGAGCCGTTGAGGCGTCGACAACTTTGGTGTTTTCTTCACTTGCCCATACTGCGGCCTCGATGGCTGCGTCGTCGGGGAGACAGAGGATCGTGAGGTCGGCGTTTGCGGTTGCATCGCGCCTGAGTTTGGGGTCACGGCGCTCGCCTTCCGGGAGGATTGTTACTTCGATGTCGTCGCGGGTTGCCAGTCGATCCTGAATGCGGAGACCGGTTGTACCTGCTGAGCCGTCGATGTAGACCTTTTGAGTTGGCATGTTGGTTGGTTTTTTGGTCGTGATTTGTTGGTGGAAGAAAGGTGGTTAGCAGGTGTGTCGTCGTTCGCCTGGCGACTCGCTCAGGATGACCTTTTTTGTTGATTGTTCAGATTGTTCTTGGTGGAAACGTGATCTGAGTTTAGATCAAATGTTAATTATGGTGCTGATGGGGGAGTTTTGCTAGTGGTAGATATGGGGGGGTGTGTTATTAGTTTCTTGTTTGCGTAGTGAATCGAGATCAAGGGCTTGTTTTACGAATGTGGTGAGTAATTCGATCATGGCATGCATGACGGGGTGGTAATCAGGGAAGCCGGTTGAGTGTGGGTGGCTGCTTATATTGGCGAGACGGAGTAGTGCGTCAGATTTATCGAGGCTTCCGAGGACGCCGTGGCCGGTGAGTGGTTGTCCGATCGATTCGGCTTTGGATTCGGATATGCCTGAGACGATCATTTCTTTGATTCGTCCATTTTGGTCGGCGATAGTTATTGTGGCGTAGTTGGCGGATACGAGTTACCGGGTGAGGTGTGGTATTTGGGCTAGTAGCTGAATGCGGTCTTCGGCTTCGATTTCAGCGCTGCTGGAGTGATCGGTGATGATGCGGGCTGGTCGGTTCACCTGGATCCATTTTTTGGTTTCAGGTGAATCTTGGATAGTGGCGACACCTGTTGCAGATGCCAAGTGTTTGAGATCGATTGTGCTTATTGCCTAGTGGGATGCGAATTCTGAGAATGTTCTGTCAGTTCGACCTTGTGCCATTTGCTTTCACACCATTTTGTGAAACATATGTTTTAACGATTACGGATTTAATCGTGTCGAAAACGCTAACTGTGTCAAATGGTTAGGACGATTTCGGCGCGGTAGTTTTCGTTGATACAGCGGGTGAGAGGAACACTTTGCTGCTCCGGTGCGCTTACCTAGTGGGTATGTGTGACAGCACCACCGGAGATATTTCGATCTTTCGATAAGTTGGGGGGCAGCATTACCGGGCTTTACTTGTTGATTATCGGGTGACGTGTAGGACTGGTTTCGATGTTTGGAGTTTTGTTCTGTAATTAGCTTTGTGGTTTAGTTGTGTTGTTCATATAATGGAATATCAGCTTCATTAGGAGCGGATAGAAAATTTTGAACGAGGATTTCGTATTGGCGATAGCAGACACCCCAGATAGTCAGGTAGAGGCTCCAAAAGTGGAGACGCCTGTGGAACAGAATATTGAAACGCCTGCAGATGCTGCAGCTCCTGAAGTTGCGGCTTTTGAGGCTACTGAAGCACCTGTAGCGGAGGCGGCCCCAGCGGTTGCTGAAGAAGCTGCGGTTGCAGAGACCGTAATTGAGGACTCTACTGAAGAGACTGCTCCAGCGGCTGAAGCAACTGCAGAAGTTGTTGAAACTGCTCCCGCTGTAGAAGCCGCTACCGAAGAAGCTCCTGCAGATGCTGATGCTGAAACCGCAGTTGCTGTCGCAGAAAAGCCTGAGATCGAGCTTACGATGGAGGACTTGCTTGACGAGTACCTTCCTTCGAAGGTTCTTCGACGTGGTGAGATCATCGACGGACGTGTGATGAGCCGTAAGGCTGAAGGCATGTTGGTGGACATCGGCTACAAGTCCGAGGGTTTCGTACCTACCAAGGAGATGCGTTCTCTTGGTGAGTCTTCTGATGAGTTGAGCGTTGGCGATGAGATTATCGCTTACGTTGTGAACCCAGAAGGTAACGAGGGGTCGTCGATTCTGTCTATCGACCGTGCTCGTGGTGAGCAGGGTTGGCGCGTGCTTGAGAAGGCCATGGACAACAATGAGTCTTGCAAGGGTATTATTACGGGTTCAAACCGTGGTGGTGCTGTTGTTGAGTCTGAGGGTGTTCAGGGCTTCGTGCCGCTTTCGCAGTTGGTTGGACCAGCTCGAGAGCTTTATGTGCCTGGCGGCGAGCCGCCTAAGGAAGGCTTCATCGGTATGGAAGTTCAGTTCAAGATTATTGAACTTAACCGACGCCGAAACCGAGCTATCTTCTCTGAACGTGCAGCGCTTCAGGCTTGGAAGCAGATTCAGAAGATGCGTTTGGTTCAGGAACTCACTGAGGGTGAGATTCGTAAAGGTCGAGTTGCTGGAATTTCGAATTTCGGCGCTTTCGTAGACCTTGGTGGAGCCGATGGTCTTATCCACATTTCCGAATTGTCGTGGGAGCCAGTGAAGAGCCCCGACGAGATCGTGACTGTTGGTACTGAGATCGATGTATTCGTGCTTCGTGTAGACCGGGAAAACCTCAAGATTGCGTTGAGCTTGCGGCGCTTGCAGCCTGAGCCGTGGGATGAGATCGAGACTAAGTTCGCGGTTGGTCAGACGGTTACCGGTACTGTGACCAAGCTTGCTAACTTCGGTGCGTTTGCTCGCATTGATCGCGGTATTGAAGGACTGATACATATTAGTGAACTTGCTCACGAGGTGATCAAACACCCGAGGGATGTTGTCAATGAAGGCGATGAGCTCGAGCTTAAGATCATTCGGATTGAACCTGAACGTCGACGTTTGGGTCTGAGTTTGAAGCAGACTACGGATTCAGCTGATGAAGTGGTGATTGCTGCTGAAGAAGATGCTGAATCAGATGAAATTGGTGACTTCGGAGATATTTTCGAAGACAACGAATAGCACTCAGCACTGCAGTTTTGTGGTGTCCTGAGGGGGGGGGGAAGCTATATGCCGAGCAGATTTGAAAAGTTTTCGGAGAGGGCCCGCAGGGTTCTTTCCCTAGCGCAGGAAGAAGCACAACGCTTTAACCACAATTACATCGGTACCGAGCACATTCTGCTGGGTCTTGTGAGAGAAACCGAGGGAGTGGCTGCGCTAGTCCTTTCTAATCTGAACGTCGAGCTTGTAAAAGTTCGTTCAGCGGTCGAATTTATAATCGGTCGCGGCGAACGCCCTACCCCGGGTGAGATTGGTCTTACCCCGCGTGCGAAGAAGGTGATCGAACTCGCAGTTGATGAGGCTCGGCGCTTGAGCCACCACTACATTGGCACTGAGCACTTACTGATTGGTCTCATGCGTGAGGGTGAAGGTGTTGCTGCTGGTGTTTTGGAGAGTCTTGGTGTGAGCCTAGAGAAGGTTCGCGAGGAGACTAATAGCATCATTGCCACCCAGAGCTCGGGCTCGAGTTCGAGCGGAAGTGGTGCTCAGGCGGCTGCTCGCACTAGCCGCACACCTACTCTTGATGAGCTTGGTGTTGATTTGACCAAGCAGGCACGCGATGGAGATCTCGATCCGGTTGTGGGTCGGGATAGCGAGATTCAGCGTGTGATTCAGATTCTTAGTCGCCGGACGAAAAATAATCCTGTTCTTATTGGTGAGCCGGGTGTTGGTAAGACGGCGATTGTTGAGAAGCTTGCGCACATGGTTGTTGAGGGAGATGTGCCTGAGACGCTTATTGGTAAGCGGGTTGTGACTCTTGATATGGGTGCGCTTGTAGCTGGTACGAAGTACCGTGGTGAGTTTGAGGAGCGCCTTAAGAAGGTTATTGCGGAGCTGAAGAGTGCTGGTAACTGCGTGTTGTTCATTGATGAGATGCACACGATGGTTGGTGCTGGTGCTGCTGAGGGTGCGGTTGATGCTGCGAATATTTTGAAGCCTAGTTTGGCTCGAGGTGAGTTACAGGTTGTCGGTGCCACTACGCAGGATGATTACCGCAAATATGTTGAGCGTGACCCGGCTTTGGAGCGTAGATTCCAGCCTGTGATTGTTGATGCGCCGGATGCTATTACGACTGTGGAGATTCTCCGTGGTGTGAAGGGTATGTATGAGCAGCACCATGATCTTGAGATTACGGATGAGGCGTTGGAGACGGCGGCTACGTTGGCGGATCGATACATTGCTGATAGACAGTTGCCTGATAAGGCGATTGACTTGATTGATGAGGCGGCTTCTCGTGTTCGTATCAAGCATTCGACTATTCCGAAGGAGCTTCGTGAGGCTCAGAAGGAGTTGACTGCTGTTCGTCGGGAGAAGGATGAGGTTATTTCGGCTCAGAAGTACGAGACTGCTGCTGAGTTGCGAGACCGTGAGCTGAAGCTGGTTACGAAGATTGAGCAGCTTGAGGCTGATTGGAAGAAGGAGAACCCGAATGCCGGTGAGGCTAAGGTGACTTCAGATGACATTGCTGAGGTTGTGGCAATGTGGACTCGTATTCCGGTTATGCGGTTGGATGTTGAAGAGAAAGAGCGCTTGATCAAGATGGAGGACTCGCTGCGTCTGAACGTTGTTGGTCAAGACGAGGCTCTTTCGGTTATTTCTAAGGCTGTTCGTAGGTCACGGGCGGGTCTTAAGGATCCGAAGCGCCCGATTGGTGCTTTCTTGTTCCTTGGTCCTACGGGTGTCGGTAAGACGCATAGTGTGAAGAAGCTTGCTGAGTATCTCTTCGGTGAAGAGGATGCCATGATTCGACTCGATATGAGTGAGTTCATGGAGAAGCATTCGGTTGCTCGTTTGATTGGTGCGCCTCCTGGGTATGTTGGCTTTGACGAGGGTGGCCAGCTGACTGAGGCTGTGCGCCGTCGTTCATATTCGGTAATTTTGCTCGATGAAATCGAGAAGGCTCACCCTGATGTGTTCAACATTTTGCTGCAGGTTTTTGAAGATGGTCATTTGACCGACTCCAAGGGTCGGAGGGTTGATTTTAAGAACACTGTGATTGTGATGACTTCGAACTTGGGTTCAAATTTGATTCAGACGAGTGGTGGGCTTGGCTTCAATTTTGGTAAGTCTGATGGTGAGGCGCTGGATTATGAGCGTGTTAAGGGTCGAGTTTTGGAAGCGGTGAAAGATCCTGCAAATGGGTTTAAGCCTGAGTTCCTGAACCGTATCGATTCGACGGTTGTGTTTAGGCCACTTGAGCGTGCGCACATTCTTGAGATTGTGGACATCATGATGAAGGAAGTTGAGAGTCGTGTTCTCGAGCACGGGCTGATGATGAGCGTTACTGATACTGCTCGTAATTTCCTTGCGGAGAAGGGATTCGACCCGAAGATGGGTGCGAGGCCGTTGCGCAGGTTGATTCAGGATGAGATTGAGGATCAGCTTTCTGAGAAGCTGCTTCGTGGTGAGTTCGGTGCGGGTGATTCCGTTGAGTTGGATATCGATGCAGGGGCGATTATTGTTCGCACTCCTAAGAAGAAGAAGGCTAAGGCTAAGGTTGTTGTTTCGGATTCGAATGATTCGGATGCTGATGATAAAGAGCCGGTGCCTACTTCTTAGGTGCCTGGCGCCATCGGATGACTTGGGCACTAGCTGCAATTGTGATACGGATTCGGGCGTCGTAGAACGACTTGATCTCGCGTCGCAATTCTCATTCCATGGCCCTTCATCTGGAAGGGGATAGCGGTGGCTATGACCGCGTTTGACGGTTCTCCCCCAGAGTGGGGGAGTTAGAGGGGGAGACCGCGACGCGGAGCCGAGTCGTCCGATGATGAGCGCGACCTAACGCAGCGGCTAGGTGGACTTAGGGTTCTTGTAGAACTTTTTGTAGGAGTTCGAGTGCTGTGATGGCGAAGGATTGCATGTTTCCTTCGCGATCGTTGTCGCCAGTTTCGAGAGTTGCTTCTATTTCGATATTTTCATTCGATACAGCGACGCATGTGTGGCCTGCGGCGTCGCCGTATGCGTTTCCTGTTGGTCCTGCGGCTCCGGTTTCGCTGAGCCCCCATGTGGAGTTGAGCAGCTTTCTGCTGGTTTTTGCGAGGAGTGCTGCGTAGGGCTCGCTTGCTGAACGCATGCCAGGGTAGTCGTCGAAGTTGATGCCTAGGTATAGCTCTCTTGCTGGGGAGGTGTATACGACTGATCCGCCACCGTAATAGGCGGATGCGCCGGGGACTGCGAGGAGGGCTGCGGAGAGGAGTCCACCGGTTGATGATTCGGCGATGGAGATGGTTTCGCTGCGCTCTTTAAGGAGGGCTCCGACGGTGTTGGCGAGTGCTTGGAGTTGGGATGTGGGCATGGTCGTTAGTTTGGTTGATTATGGTACGAGCGTTGTTGGTTGAGTCAGCATATTACTTTGTGTCTGTCACTGATTGACACGGGTCCCTGCCGGACTTCTAGAAATGGCGGGCTGAATTAGTGGCGCACATTGCCGAGTGGTGAGATCGGTGTTTGACTTTGAAAATGGATTCAGGGTGACAGGATTGGGTGTTTTGAGTTGGATTCGTATCCATCAACCTCTGTCAGTAGCACTTGGCGGTAGATGAGTGAAACGTCATACTGGCAAGTATGGTAAAGAAATCTTCGAAAACTAAGTTTGAATGTAGTGGTTGTGGGCGCACTACGCCCAAATGGGTTGGTAAGTGCTCGGAGTGTGGTGAGTGGAACACGGTTGTGGAGAAGGTTGTTCGTCCGGAGTCGGCACGGCAGGCACCGGGGATTATTGACCGGGTGAGTCGGGCGGCTGAGGCTTCTGAGATGAACGTTAGCGTTAGTGGCGTTAGCGCTAGTAGTACTCATGACTCGTCACTCGGCTCCGCGACACAACCTTCCCCTCTAGGTCTCACCCGGTCCGGGGGAGAGGATAGGTTTGCTGCTGTTGAGTTGAGTCGGATTTCCGCTGATGGTGTTGCTCATATGCCGACTGGGATTGACGAATTGGATCGCGTTTTGGGCGGTGGATTCGTCGCTGGTTCGTCGGTTTTACTCGCGGGCGATCCGGGGATTGGGAAGTCGACCCTTCTATTACAGGCGGCTGAGGCGATTGCGGAGTCGGGCAAGACGGTTCTTTACGCAACGGGTGAAGAGGCATTGGAGCAAATTCGGATTCGTGCGTCGCGGTTGGGTGTGACGGGCGATCGGGTATTCATGGTCGGCACGGGCGATGCTTTGACGATCGTCGATCATATTGCCAATTTGAAACCTGCGGTGACGATCGTCGATTCGATTCAAACTGCGACCCATCCTGATTTGGATTCGCCGGCTGGGACTGTTTCGCAGATTCGGGAGTGTGCGGCATTTTTGGGCGAGGTTGCTCGGGCTAGTCATACGGCATTGGTTCTGAGCGGTCACGTGACTAAGGATGGGAATATTGCGGGTCCGAGGGTGTTGGAGCACCAGGTGGATGCTGTGTTGCAGATGAGCGGCGATAAGGTGGGGATGCTGCGGATGTTGCACGGGGTGAAGAATCGATTTGGCCCTACGGATGAGATTGGTGTATTTGAGATGCGGGAGGAGGGTTTGGCCGGAATTTCTGACCCTTCTCATGTGTTTATTCAACAGCGTGCGGCTGGATCGGGTCCTGTTTCGGGTTCATGCGTGGCGTTGGTAGTTGAGGGGACGCGGTCGTTGGCGGTTGAGGTTCAGGCTTTGGCTACTGCTTCTTCATTGGCTTCGCCTAGACGGGTTGCGAACGGTGTTGAGATGTCGAGGGTGCACATGATTACGGCGGTGCTGGCGAAGCATATGCGGTTGCCGGTTTCGAATCATGATTTGGTGATTAGTGTTACGGGTGGTTTGGATATTAGTGAGCCGGCGGCGGATTTGGCGATTGCTTTGGCGGTTGCGAGTTCGATGATGGATAGGCCGGTCGATGAGGCGGTTGCTGTGGCGGGTGAGATTGGTCTTTCGGGTGAGTTGCGTTCGGTTCCGAGGGCGGATCGTAGGGTGGCGGAGGCTGCTCGTTTGGGCTTTGCTTCGTGCATGATTCCGGATGCCGCGGGCGATGCTGGGAAGGTGGGTTCGTTGAAGGTTGTTCGACCTGCGAACATCGCTGAGGCTGTAAGATTCGCTTTGAAGCCGGCTGATGGTGCGGCTGGCGCGGAATCTGGCGCTTCTGGTTCTCGGATTCATTCTTCTATGTAAGGGCTTAGTTGATCGCTGTTGATGCTCGCGTGGGTGTGCAGATACTTCGTACTAGTTCGAGATCGTTAGTCGCGTTAGTCATCGGACGACTCGGCTCAGATTAACTCCACTGATCCGGGGGAGGACTGGTTGCAGGCTTCGTTGAGTTGGCAGGTAGGTCGGTTGCGAGATTGACCCTGAAATGAATTCAGGGTGACAGTGGGCTCAGTGGGTTAGTGAGTAAGTTATTTCAATATGGTTGAGTTGAAGAGACCCGAAATAGAATTTGCTTTGGAAGAGAAAGACGCCAAGTTGCGGTCGTTGATCGCGGCCTATGGTGCTGTGATCGTAGCGTATTCGGGCGGAGTAGATTCGACGTTTCTTGCTGCGGTTGCGCACGAGATTTTGGGAAAAAACGCTTTGGCGGTGACTTCTCGATCACCGAGTGTTGCTCCTGAGGAGCTGAAGTCTGCTTCGGCGTTGGCGTACGGACGCGGTTGGCGGCATTTGATTGTCGATACCGATGAGATGAACGATCCACGGTATTTGGCGAACGATGGGCGTCGGTGTTTCTTCTGTAAGACCGAGCTTTACACGCATTTGGACAAAGTGGCTGGTGACGAGAGTATTGGGCTTGTTGCTAACGGCGCGAATACCGATGATCTTGGCGATTACCGCCCAGGTATGGAGGCGGCCAAGAATTTCGAGGTTGTGTCTCCTTTGGTAGAGGCGAGGATGAATAAGCAGGACATTCGGGATCTTTCCAAACGGATGGATTTGCTGACTTGGGATAAGCCTGCGCAGCCGTGTTTATCGTCGAGGATTCCGTATGGAACGAAGGTTTCGGTTGATGCGCTTGGGAAGATTGGTAAGGCCGAGAAGGGCTTGCGGGACTTAGGGTTCAGTGTGGTTCGGGTTCGTCATTATGGTGATGTTGGCCGGGTTGAGATTCCTGTGGAAGATTTTGTTCGATTTGAAGTGGTTCGAGTTGAGGCTGAGGCTGTTGTTGTTGGCGCTGGGTATGCGTCTATGGAGCTGGAGCCTAAGGGTTTTAGGTCGGGTGGGCTAAATGCTGCGCTTGGTGATTTAAGTTCTCGGACGAAGTAGTAGTACTTGTGGGGTGCGTGGAGCGTCGAACAGCATCGGTAGATTGGGGATGTTGTTAAGTTGCCTTGTAGCGAAGCGTTCTTTTTTGACACGTATCGAGCGCCACAATTTCGTCGGTATGACCAAATTGGTTCTTCACGAGTTGAAAACATAGAGTTGGACGCTCGGTAGTTGCCGGCTTCGTAGCGGAGTTTCACTACCCCTTCCCCGATCACTCGGCTTTGCTCGGGACGTGTGACTGGAATGTTGGCTAGATTGAGAGATTGTTGGTAGTTGGTCGTTTGACCCTAAAAATAAATACAGGGTGACATATGGGGGTCGCAGGCTGCAATCTCGTTAGTCGCGTTCGTCATCGGATGACTCAATCACGCGTCGCAATTATCCTACCCTAGCCCTTCCGTCTGGAAGGGGATATTTGAGACAACGATCGCTACTTGCAGTATTGTTCATCCTCGCAATGTCGGTCTAGGGGTTGTAGGGTTCTCCCTCACATATCGTTATGGTGTAGGCGTGCATTCGCACTTGGTAGAGCGTGGTAATCTCGTTAGTCGAGATCGTTACTTTTAGCTATTTTGTAGCTCGGCTCAGCCTTATAATTCTCCTACCCTCGCCCTTCCGTCTGGAAGGGGAACCGAAAAGGTTTCGCCTAAGTTGTCTGATTTAACTGCTTACATTGACATGATTGGTGGCGCTAGTGGCGACATGCTGCTGGGCGCTATGGTGGCGGTGGGTCTGGATTTGGACGAGCTACAGGTTGAGCTCGACAAGTTGCCGGATCGTGGGTATCGGCTTGAGAAGACGCTGGTGAGCCGTGGCGGTTTACAGGCGATTCTGGTTGAAGTGGTGTTGGACGATGATGGTGAGCGGAAGCGCACGTGGGACGATTTTTATTCTTCGATTGCGAATTCCACGTTAAAAGATTCCGATAAGCGGTCAATCAAGCGAATTTTCGATGTTTTGGCTGTTGCTGAGGCTACTGCGCACGGTGGTGAGGCTGGATCGACGCATTTGCACGAGCTGGGTACGATCGATACGTTGGTGGATATTTCTTCGACGGTTATCGGGATGCAGTTGCTGGGTGTGAGCAAGATTCACGCTTCAGCGTTCCCCACTGGAACTGGCTCTTCGGGCAGTAGTCATGGTGCTATGGGGGCGACTTCGATTGCTACGGCTGCGATCTATAAAGCGTCGGCTGTGCCTGTGCGTGCGGGCGGACGGCAGCCGGTTGGTGAGGCTGTCACCCCGACGGGTGCTGCGATTGTTTCTACTCTGGCGGAGTTTATGCCGGTTGAGTTCAATGCTGATCGTATTGGGTATGGTGCGGGTCAGCGTGATCCAGTGGGTTTTTCTAATGTAGTTGGGTTGTGGCTTGGTGAGAGTCGTTCACGATGGGGTCGTGGTGGATCCGGTCGGCGACGTCCGGAGATAATGGAGCTTGAGACGAATATTGATGATTCTCCGGGTGAGGTTTTGGGCTATGTGCATGAACAGCTGATGGAGATGGGCTGTTTAGATGTTTGGTTTACGCCGATTCATATGAAGAAGAACCGACCGGCAACGATGCTTTCGGTTTTGGTGGGTCGGGATTTGGTTGATGCTGCTGCTGAATTGATCATTAAGGAGACATCGACGCTGGGTGTGCGTCGTAGGTCGGTGCGTCGGTACGAGGCTGAGCGTCAGATTGTGAATGTGGATACTTCGTTGGGTAAGGTGCCGGTGAAGTTGAAGCGTATTGGCGACACGATCGCGCAGGCGGCTCCGGAGTACGAGGTTTGTAGGGAGATTGCTCGCGAGACGGGATTGCCTTTGGCGGAGGTGATGCGGATCGTGGTGAATGAGGCGACGATGCGCGGCTCGCCGTGGAGCGGGTAGGTGATGGATTTCCTCTCGGCATTTGCTGGTTACTGGTGAGATTTGGTGCGTTAAATCGGTGTGATTGGTTTTGATTAAGTTGAAGTCGGTTGTTTGGGCGAGGGTGTGATTTAGGTTTGATAGGAATCGAGATCGGCAGTCGGTTGCGATGCGACTGGCTTGTGAAATGGAGTCTTTCGGAAGTCTGAGATATGAAATCTTCACTTAGCTCGTTTTCTTGTTGACGCTTTCCACACTTTTGAAATTCCTCGCCCTGAAAAGGAAATGATTGGGCTGACTACACTTGCGGTCAGGTGCCATCTGAACCGACGCCCCCTGCGCCATAAAAGTGTTTCGAGCGCTACATCTCCAATTAGTGGATTGGAGAATTTTAGGGTTTTAGGGTTATTGATCGCTGTTCTCTCAATTACAGCGGGAACTGCAACCGTTACCGATAACGGCGACCAGAGCCTGACTTAAGCGCGTTGCGATATCTATTGACCTGTTCGGGGATTGGTGGCTACTGTTAATAACGGTTGTTTTCAACTTTCGGAGCCCTTGTGGCGCAGTGGCTAGCGCAACTGATTTGTAATCAGTAGGTCGTGGGTTCGAATCCCTCCAAGGGCTCCATTTTTTTGGATCGTAACTGGTTCGCAATTTCTGGGTGTTAAAAAAACCTTACGAATATCGTTGCCACGCGTAGTGAATTTCGCTTTTGCTGTGGTAAAGTTTTTGTTTGGGCAGGGATTGGGGAGTGGTTAAACCCAGCAGACTGTAAATCTGCCGCTTGACGGCTTCGTAGGTTCGAATCCTACTCCCTGCACCAGACTTACAGTTTGGGTTAGTTTCGGGAGCACTCCCCTTTATGGGGCTACCTCGGGCCCACATAGCTCAGTGGTAGAGCGCATTCTTGGTAAGAATGAGGTCCCGAGTTCAATCCTCGGTGTGGGCTCCAAGCTAAGCACCAATTAATATAAGCGCCTGATTTAAAAGCGCATGGGTAGGAGACCTCCGGTAATAGGAGGCGTAGAGAGAAATAATGGCAAAGCAAGTATTTGACCGAAGTAAGCCTCACGTAAACGTGGGGACGATCGGACACGTTGACCACGGTAAGACAACGCTTACTAGTGCCATCACCAACGTGCTCGCTCAGACTCAGACTAACGTTACGGCGAAAGCATTTGACGAGATCGACAACGCTCCTGAGGAGCGCGAACGCGGTGTGACCATTGCGACGACTCACACAGAGTACGAGACAGATACCCGTCACTATGCTCATGTGGATTGCCCGGGTCACGCGGACTACATCAAGAACATGATTACCGGTGCTGCCCAGATGGACGGCGCTATTCTCGTGGTTTCGGCTGCCGACGGCCCTATGCCACAGACTTACGAACACATTCTGCTTGCTCGCCAAGTAAACGTTCCAAAGTTAGTTGTTGCTTTAAACAAGTCGGATGTTGTTGATGATGAAGAGCTGCTTGAGCTTGTTGAGATGGAAGTTCGTGAGCTTCTTACTAAGAACGGTTTCCCTGGTGATGACCTTCCGGTTGTTCAGGTTTCTGCTCTTGAGGCTCTTGAGAACGCTGAAGACTCTGACAACAAGTGGGTCAAGTCGATTGGTGATTTGATGCAGGCTGTTGATGATTACATCGACATTCCTGAGCGTGCTACTGAGCTTCCTTTCCTCATGCCTGTTGAAGACGTGTTTGGGATCAAGGGTCGTGGCACGGTTGTAACTGGACGTGTTGAGCGTGGCATTGTAAAGACTGGCGACCAGATTGAGATTGTTGGTTTTGGTAAGACAGTTGCTACTACCGTTACTGGTGTAGAGATGTTCCATAAGACTCTTGAAGAGGGTCTGCCCGGTGATGCTGTTGGTTGTTTGATTAGAGGTATTGAGCGAGAAGATGTTTCTCGTGGTGCGGTTTTGGCTAAGCCAGGATCGATTACACCTTCGACGAAGGCCAAGGCTCAGGTTTATGTTTTGACTGCTGACGAGGGTGGGCGACACACGCCGTTCTTCCCTGGTTACCGACCTCAGTTCTACATCCGAACTACTGACGTTACAGGTGCTATCAGCTTGGAAACCGGTGTGGAGATGGTTATGCCTGGCGACAACACCGTTATGGAAATTGAACTTGGTTACCCTGTTGCCCTTGAAGAGAACCTTCGATTCGCTATCCGTGAGGGTGGACGAACTGTTGGCTCGGGTGTGATCATTGAGGTTCTGGACTAGTTCCTGAAACTTATGGCTGGCGCCCGTTATGGCGCCGGGCGGACACGCAGCTTCCTTAGTTGCCCCCCTCCCGGTGTATGTAGCGGGCGTTAGCGCGACTTTCTGGGGTTGGTAATTTCCAGATGTATTAGGGTTTGAACCCAATAGGATTTGTAGAGCGTAACTATGGCTAAGAAGAATGCGGTACGCACTTTGGTGGACATGCTTTGTACAGAGTGCAAGGCATACAACTACCACACTGAAAAGAACCGACGGAACACACCTGACCGGGTTGAGCTGAAGAAATTCTGCCCAGTTGAGCGCAAGGTGACGTTGTTTCGAGAGAAAAGGTAAGGAATCGAGTTGGCACGAACACCAGCACGTAGTACATCGGGTCCCGGCGTTTCGGGCGCTGGAGGATTTTCAATCTTCCGGTTCTTTGGTGAGGTCTTTTCGGAGCTCCGAAAAGTTTCGTGGCCTTCGCGGCAGGAGGCTACACGCCTTACTGTGATGGTGATCATGTTGTCGGCTGTGATTGGGTTATTCCTCGGTTTGGTCGATATGGCATTTGCTCGACTTATTTCCGCGATTTCGGGAACATAGTTATGACTTCTTACAGCGACATAGCCGGGAGTACTTCTGCTCGCTGGTACATTGTTCACACTTACTCTGGTCAGGAAGACCGCGTTCAGAAGAATCTGGAACAGCGGATTAACACGATGGATGTGAAGGATAAGATCCTGAACGTTGTGGTTCCTACCGAAGAAGAGGTGGAGATCAAAGAGGGTCAGCGTAAGACTGTTCAGAAGAAGATGTACGCGGGTTACCTTATTGTTCAGATGATGATGGATGAGGAATCGTGGTACGTGGTTCGGAACACTCCTGGTGTTACTGGATTTATTTCTGCTGAGGATGAGCGCGAGAAGCGCCCTAAGCCAGTTCCTTTGGAAGATGCAGAAGTGGATCGGATTATGAGTCGTATGACTTCGGATGCTCCGCGTGTTCGCGTTGGCTACGAGCAGGGCGAGTCGGTTCGGATCAAGGATGGTCCTTTCGCTGACTTTATGGGCACTGTTGATGAGGTGCTTGAGGATCGCGGAAAGATTCGCGTTCATGTTTCGTTCTTCGGGCGTGAGACGCCGGTTGAACTGGACTTCTTACAGATAGAGAAATCGTAGTTATTTAGTAATCGATCCCTGCCTTTTTTTATTGTTGGTGGGGTTAGTAATGAAGGAACGTTTCGTTGGCTAAGAAAGTAACAGCCATGATCAAGTTGCAATTGCCTGCTGGTGGTGCCACTCCGGCTCCTCCTGTTGGTCCTGCTCTTGGTCAGCACGGTGTGAACATCATGCAGTTCGTTAAGGAATACAACGAACGTTCTGCTTCGCTCGCGGGAAACATTGTTCCTGTTGAGTTGACTGTTTATGCAGACCGATCGTTTTCGATCGAGCTGAAGACTCCGCCTGCTTCGGACATGATTAAGAAGGCTGCTGGTATTGCTAGCGGTTCTGGGACGGTTGGTATTTCGACTGCTGGCAAAATTTCTAAGGCTAAGATCCGAGAGATTGCTACGGTGAAGATGCCTGACTTGAACACTAATGATGTTGATGCGGCGATGAAAATTATTGAAGGTAGCGCCCGAAGCATGGGTGTGGAAGTTACTGGCTAGTTCGAGTTTCGAACTGGAAGGACTTTTAATTTGTCGACCCGGGCGCAATTACCCCGTTTAGGGGGAGCCAGGATTACCGGCGGGAGATAGAGATATGGCTAAGCACGGAAAACGTTATAACGATGCTGCGAAGGCGGCGGGTTTGGAGGATCACACTCCAGAATCTGCGGTTGCTCTTGCAAAAGAGTTTTCCAAGGTGAAGTTCTCTGAGGCTGTTGAACTGCACGTTTCGACGAGCGCTGATCCTCGGCATTCGGATCAGCAGATTCGAGAGATTGCTGAGCTTCCTCACGGTACTGGTAAAAATGTTCGTGTTTTCGTATTTGCTCAGGGTGATGCGGCTCGGGCTGCGGCTGATGCGGGTGCGGAGTTTATTGCGGATGATGAGTTGATTAAGAAGATTGAGGGTGGCTGGAGCGATTTTGATGTCGCTATTGCTACTCCTGACCAGATGGGTAAGATCGGTAAACTCGGTCGGTACCTTGGCCGTAAGGGTTTGATGCCTAATCCTCGTACGAACACTGTTGTTCAGCCTGACAGGGTTGGGGCGGCTGTTGATAGTGCGAAGAAGGGTCGAGCTGAGATTAAGTTGGATCGTGGTGCGAACATACATGTTCGTATCGGTACGGTTGGTTTCGACGATAATCAGATTTTGGATAACCTGTCGAGTGTTTACTCGACGATTCTTCAGGCTAAGCCTGAAGGTGTGAAGGGTCCGCTGATTAAGAAAGTGACTCTTTGCACGACGATGGGTCCGAGTTTCCACTTGGATCAGTCGGCTCTTGAGGCGCTTACGCAGGCGTAGCGTTAGTCGCTGTCGTCATCGGATGACTCGGCTACGCGTCGCAAGTCTCCTAAAATATTCATAGTGAGGATCCTGTTTGTCTTTGCCTCCGGGCGTCGTCGGACGATTTTGTCGCGTATCACAATCTCCCGACCCTCTAACTCCCTTCGGTGTATAGCGGGTGGATTATTTGTTGGCATTTGGGTGTTTTTTTTTGTTAGAATTGATTCCATACAGTTGAATACTGCGACCGCAGACAGTTGGTCCCGGGTAACGGGGTAATGCTTTAGGCGCCATCCGAGGTTTAGATCGTGCATATTTCGTCGTTATTGGCGAGTGCATTTTTGCCCCGGACTAGGTACCGGGGTTTTTTTATTGGCTTTCTATGTTGTGGTCCAGACAGGAGGTCGAATGCCAACTGATAAAGGAATAGCGGCGGTTGCGGAGATGAAAGACATCTTCGAAGCTTCTCCGCTTGTAATTGCTGCTGAGTACAGTGGTGTTGATGTTGCCGGTATGACCGGTTTACGTCAGGAGCTTCGCACTAACGGTGCGCGTTTTAAGGTTGTGAAAAACACTTATGCGCGGATTGCTGCTGATGAGGCTGGACGTTCGGATTTGAAAGACGTTATGACTGGCCCTATTGGGTTTGTTATTTCGGATGGCGATCCGGCTGCTGCTGCTAAGGCTTTTGTGAAGTATTCCAGTGATAACGATCTTCCGATCAATATTATTGGTGGAATGCTGGATGCTGACGTTTTGTCGGCTGATCGGATTAAAGATCTTGCGAAACTTCCTTCTAAGAATGAGCTTATTGCGAAGATACTTAGTTCGATGAACAGTCCTATTACTGGATTGGTGATGGTTATGAGTGGGCCTGTTAAGGCTCTCGCCACGGTGCTTCAACGCCATGTGGATAATCAACAAAGTGGTGAAGCCGCTTAGGTAGAGGTTGGGTTATGGCCGGGAGATGCGTTAGTCGCGCTCGTTACTTGTGTAACTCGGCTTCGCGTCGCAGTTCTCTTTAGGCTCCGGGTCTCGTCGGACGACTTGGTCGTGTGTCGTAGTCTCTCCCTCTAGCTTCCCCGATCCGGGGAGGACCGTTGTGAACGGTTCTCGGTGGTACGAAATATTAGATTGTTATTAGTTCTCGATTGTTTTCGAGACAAATTTTGGAGAATCCAGAAATGGCCCTAAGTAAAGAAGATCTGATCGAAGAGATCAAAACTATGTCGGTTCTTGACCTTGCAGACGTCGTAAAGGCGCTCGAGGAAGAGTTTGGTGTTAGTGCTGCTGCTCCTGTTGCGGTTGCTGTTGCTGGTGGTGGTGCTGGTGGTGGTGAAGCTGCTGCTGCTGAAGAGAAGGATGCTTTTGACGTTGTTCTTAAGGGCATTGGTGACAAGAAGATTGCAGTGATTAAGGCTGTTCGAGAGATCACTCCTCTTGGTTTGAAGGAAGCTAAGGACCTTGTTGAGGCTGCTCCTAAGGCTGTTCTTGAGGCTGTTACTAAGGACGAGGCTGAGACTGCTAAGGGCAAGCTCGAAGAAGCTGGTGCTTCTGTAGAAATTAGCTAGTTTGGCGTTTGGGACCCGGGCGTCACTTTGTGACTTTGGATCCAGCGTTATAGCTTGGAGCGTCCCCGGACAACTTGGTAGCGCGCCGCAATTCACCCTGACCCTTCCGTCTCGAAAGGGACTGGTGTGGGTGGTTGATCGTAAATAAGGAAGGCCTCGGGTATTTTTGCTCGGGGCTTTTTCGCGTTTGGCCTTAGTAGTTAGTCGCGCTCGTTACTGTGTAACTCGGCTCCGCGTCGCAATTCTCCTACCCTCGTTTAGTAGAGGTTGTGGGATTGTCCGCCGTCGACGTTGAGGCAGGCTCCGGTGATGAGATCGGCCTGAGTCGATGATAGGAAGGCTACTGCTGCACCTATTGGTTCTGGCCAGCCGAACTTGCCCATTGGCAGGTTTCGGTCGATAAATTCTGCAACGGCTTCTTCAGTGTTGTTTTCGACAAATTTTTCCCAGGTGCCGCCGGCGTGTAGAATTGAGCCTGGGGCGACTGAGTTGACTGTTACGCCGTCTTTCGCGACTGCGATTCCGGTGTGCTTGGTGGCTGCGATCATTGCTGCTTTGGCGACCATGTAAGGAGCTGTTCCACCATACTCACGTCCGAAGATGGACGAGATGTTGACGACTCTGCCCCATCCGCGTTCTTGCATGCCGGGTACGACGTGTTTCATGAGGGCGACTGCCGACCAGAGATTGGCGTTCATGACCATGTGGAAGTCGGCGAGCGATGAATTGACTAGGTCGGATGTACCGAGGCTGCCACCTACGTTGTTTACGAGGATATCGATGGGGCCTAGTTCGGCTTCTGTTTTGGCTACAAGATCGGCTGCGCCTGATTCGTCGCCGAGGTCGGCTACGAATGCCCCAACTTTTACCCCGGTGGCTTTTAGTTCAGCTGCGGTTTGGTTGAGGGTTCCTTCGCCACGTGCACAGATTGCGACGTTTACGCCTTCTGCTGCGAGTGCAAGTGCTGATTGGCGTCCGAGCCCTCGGCTTCCGCCGGTAACGAGGGCAACCTTGCCTTTAATTCCTAGATCCATGTTGTTAGTTGCTCCGTTGGGTTGTTTTTCAGTTTGCTGGCATATGTTTCGTAGTGATTTTACGATTCGCCATATGGTGAGAATTTG
Organism: uncultured Dehalococcoidales bacterium; assembly: GCA_905614375.1. Next base: position 43,110 of record CAJQSP010000017.1, read on the forward strand.
TCCGTTACCAGAATATTAGTAATGTATAGGTAACGGGGTGTTGGTAGATTGATTATTGTCGTCTGTCACACTAAATGTGAGTGAAGATGGTACTAAGGTGCGTCAAACTTGGTGTTTGGCGCGTGTAAATCATCTTGACTGACGATTTTGCTGTGGTGTATCGTGACCGGGTGCCGTTGGCGTTCCTACGGTTACTTGAGATTGTGTGCAATACAAAACGTAAGTTTTGGTGACATGGTCTGCTTGGGTTATTCACTTAAGCGAATGTCCGCCAGTCGGACTTTATATAAATTATTAAATGTGCTCGCGAACTTGTTTTCGGGCATGCAATTAGAAGTATCTTGCAAAAAAGAACTTTTAGGAGGATGCCGATGCTAGGCTCCGTTATTCCAAGACGAGTAGTCCTTTCCTTCGCATTGGTGGGCTTGGTGGGTTTAGTTGGCCTCATGATGGCCTTATGGTCGACGCCCGTTTCGGCCGACTCTGAGGGCTGGGACCTTAGTGTTGCACCGGGTAGCGTCACCAGTTTGTCACCTGGAAGTATTTCCTCTGGAGCTGCTGATGCGTCCTCATCTAGTGCAGAAGCAACCTACGAGTGGTCAGTAACAGGGTCATGTGGCTCTTTCGACTCTACTAGTGCACAGAAGGTTCTTTTCACAGCAGCTGACGGCACATGTAGTGGCGAGCTATCGTTATCAGTGTCACGAGCTGGATCTGCAACGGTCAACTCGTCTGTAACACTGTACGTTGTTGGTTCTGAGGCTATCGTTGTCCTGCCTGCTACAGGTGGTTACTCACCGAATGCCATGACTTTGCTTTTTGCAATGTTTGTTGGGTTCGCCCTCCTTGGCACTGGTGTTGTTGCTGCTCGACGAGCACGACAGGCCGGAGTGAATTCCTAGTTAGATAGATTTACGTTAAACGCTTAAAAAGAAAGAGGCTTACTTCGGTGAGCCTCTTTCTTTTTAAGCGTTTAACGTAATTTGCTCCGATTGTCGTCGGGCGATTCGGAATTGCGTTGGCGTTAGGTTCCATCGTTGTCGAAGACTTGGTAGCGATCCGGAATCTACCCCCCTCTAACTCACTCCCGAAAGTTAGTTGCAACTAACACTTTTTCCCTTCTGGATGGAAGGGCTAGGGCAGGAGACTGAGAAGCCTGACTGAGTCGTTCGACAACGATGGAACCTAACGACGAGCGTTTGGATTTCAGGGTTCTTTTTTTGTGGAAATCTGTTCTACTTTGCAGGTTCAACATTTTTGGTTTTGTTTGGAGCGGCTGCGATCGTGATTTTGAGTCTGCTTGGCGGCGTTGGTTCAAATAGCGAGATTAGGCATCAGCATTTGATTGTTGACCTGTTGATGTTGCAGCATGATTGGTATTGAGATCAGTTGGTGCAGTTTTATGGTGACCGAATACAGCCGATGCGTTCTGATGGATTTTTCGATCGTATGGATAGCGTTGTTGCTCATTTGAATCTTGTCACTGTGGGTGATTTGTCCAAGGTTTAGTATTAGATGGTGGGTGTTTGATGTCGGCTGTTCCGCAAGTGAGTGCGATTCCTATTGCTGGTTTACCTGAAATTGTGGTTGGTGATGATCTTGGGGTGTTGATTGCTGGACAGTGTGAAGCGAACGGTAGTGCGCTTTTGGATGGTGATTTGGTTGTGGTGGCTCAGAAGGTTGTTTCGAAGGCTGAGGGTGCTGTTCGGGTGATTGCTGATCAGATGCCGACTGCGCATGTGGTTGAGCTAGCTGGGACATTGGGTAAGGATCCTCGTATTGTTCAAATTGTGATGGATCAATCGAAGAGAGTTGTCCGCGCTGTTCCGGGTGTGTTGATTGTGGAGACGGTACACGGTTTTATTTGTGCGAATGCGGGTGTGGATCAGTCGAATATAGAGGCTGAGGGCGTTGTTACGATTTTGCCTGTGGATTCAGATCGTTCGGCAAGGGAGATTCGCGATCAATTGCGGGATCTGACGGGCTGCGAGGTTGGAGTGTTGGTTTCGGATACATTCAATCGGCCGTGGCGCGAGGGTTCGACGAATGTTGCTATTGGTGTCGCTGGGTTCGATCCGATTAGCGATTTACGAGGGAGTATCGACGATTTCGATCGTGAGATGACGACGAGCATGGTTTCGCTGGCAGATGAGGTTGCTTCGACTGCTCAGTTGGTGATGGGAGAGAGTGGTCGAGTGCCGGTCGCGATAGTACGCGGTATCGGCTGGAACTCGGGTGAATATTCAGCCGGTCGACTTATTCGACCGGCTGAGAGGGACTTATTCCGATAGGCGTCTGCTTATCGGGTTGGCAGGCTACTTGGCTGGCTTGGAATCGCTGGATCGTTTGGCTTCTGCTGCTGGTTTAGCGCCAGCTGCGCCCTTGGCATCTGCTGCGCCTTTAGCGCCGCCTTTAAGTGCTGGCGATTTATTGCCGTACCAAGAGGAGTATTCAAATGAGTTACGGAACTCTTTCTTTTCACCGCAAGTTTTGCAACTGCCTTCACTAACAGCGCCGTTTGGTGGATCGATTACCCAGTGGTGTACGCAACCGCCTTCGGTGACTTCAGCTGTTGTCTCTTCGGCAGGTGCTGCTTTTTTCTTCGACGATGACGCTGGACTCATATATGTGCTGGCTCCACGTAGTCGTGGTTTTGTGTTTGGCGATTTGCCTGAACGGAATCAAAAACCGACTTCCTCACAATTTTAACCCATCTTTGTGATTCTTGCGTATTTCATTACTTGTTAGCCTGAATGCTGCAACGATATGGTTTGTTTAGTATCGATGAATAAGTGCGTGTTTTCGGTGGTAATTTTGCCGTAACGGAATGTGCTGCATTTGGAGTGACTGAGCACTGGCGTGAATGTTGATGAGCTTGCAAGAGAGATGCAGTTGGCTCCGTCGACACTTCGTCGACATTCTCGAGCGCCACGGTTTGGTTGATCATTACGATGTTCGCAAGCCTACGGGGCGGCCACAGTATTCTTTCAATCTAACTGAAAAAGACCACGATCCAGTTCCTAATGACTACAGTTGGCTTTTGAACGCACTGGTATCGCCGTTCTTCGATTGATGACGACATTATTTTTGCGGTTGACCGATCAATGGTTACCAGCTTGCTAGGAAATGATATTGAGCACAATGTTGAGATGTCAGCGGAATCGAATGAGTTCGTTTACTCGCTTGATGCAAAGCAGCTGGCGATTATTGACAGTCGGGCGCTCGGCGGCTAGCCTCAGTTAATCAATTGAATATGCACGGTTCCTCGGTGTTACGTTTCTTTTTTTTAGAAATACGTAGCCAATAGGGAAAGCGGTGAGAATCCGCTGCGGTAGCGCCACTGTAACTGGGAAGACTATTCACACTAAGCCACTGTTGATGAAACGGGAAGGCGTGGATGAGTCGTTTATCTGAATTTGCTTGTCGTGAGCATGATTCGGGCAATGTGCCAGGAGCCAGGAGACCTGCCGGGGAACATCTTAGTGACTGCTCCCCGCCTAGGGTGTGGCCTTACGGTGATAGCCTTACTGAATTTTTAGGAATCGGTGTCACCCGTGGACCCTTGACGATGCAGTCGGGGTTTTTTATTGGCTTCGGATATAAATAACGGTGCGCAGCGGGTTTCGACTGGCTCAACGGTGCTGAGGCGGTTGATTGCTGGCGTAATTTTGCTTTGCGGTGCGACTATATTCGTCGTAATCATCGCCGCTTCGATTGGTCCGTTTTCAGTGCCGTTCACTCACACTGCTAGCACTTTACTTGATTTGATTGGCATTGGTGAGTCGGATGCTAAGCCAACTGAGCAGGCGATTATTCAGAGCATTCGCCTTCCGCGTATTTTCCTGGCGTTTATCGTTGGCGCAGGCCTTGGTATTTCTGGCGGAATTATGCAGGGCTTGTTTCGTAATTCGATGGCTGATCCTGGGATTATCGGCGTGTCGAGCGGCGGTGCTGCGGGCGCCGTTTTGGCGATCGCTACTGGGCTGAGTACGGTTTCTACTTTTTTCCTTCCTTTGTTCGCATTTATTGGTTCAGCCGTTTCGATGACGGTCGTGTTTCTGATCGCGTCGGTTGGTGGTCGGTTTTCAATGGCGACGTTGTTGCTAGGCGGCATTGCTGTGAGTTCGTTCTTGGGGGCGCTCACGACGGCGACGATTATCTTCACGAATGACTTGAATATGCAGCGTCAGATTATTTTCTGGATCGCTGGTGGGTTCGATACGGCTCGCTGGGAGTCGGTGCAGATCTCGGCTCCAATTATTGTTATTGGTTCGATTATCACCATTTTTGTTGCTCGAGATTTGAACTTACTTTTGGTTAGTGAGGATGAGGCGCGGGCGTTAGGTGTGAGGGTGAGATTGATGCGAAATACGCTTTTGATTGCGGCTTCGTTGATTACGGGGACGGCTGTGGCGTTTTCAGGGATTATCGCTTTCGTTGGGTTGGTTGTTCCGCATGTAGTTCGCTTGCTTGTGGGGGCTGATCATCGGGTGTTACTGCCTTTAAGTGCGCTGGGCGGTGGTTTGTTTTTGCTGGTCGCTGATACGGCGGCTCGAATTGTGCTTTCTCCGGCCGAGCTTCGTGTTGGGGTGGTGACGGCGTTGATTGGCGCACCATTCTTTATTTATTTGCTGTTGAGGTCTCGTGGGACTTTTTCTGAGAGTTCGGGAGGAATGGGATGATGGAGCTTATTACGGCGGTGGTTGGGGAGATTGGTATGTGAATGCTTGATTGAGAGTTGCGTTGGGGTGATCGTAGATTGCCACGTCGTTCCTCCTCGTAATGTCAGATGAATTTGGTGAAGGTTTTTTTGAGAGGGTTGAGATGTTTCGTCGTTTCGTTGGTGTGCGGTTTGTGGTTGTGGTGATGGTCGCTTTGGTGGCTTTGTTTGTCGTGGCGTGTGGTGAGGGTGGTGATGAGGCTAAGTCGACTGCCGTGACTGTAATGCCGACTTCTACGGCTACTTCTACGGCTACTTCTACGGCTGCTGTTATGGCTACAGCTACTGCTACTGCGATGGCCGTAGCAGAGGCGGTTGAAGTGATGGAACAGCAGCCGACAGCGACTGTTGTTGCAGTGGTTACTCAGAAGCCTGTTGCGACTGTTCTGGTGGTTGCGACTGCGGCTCCGGTTGCTACGAGTGAGCCTGTTGTGGCGTTTGATGAGTCACGATTTGCGGATGTTGATGGAATTGTTGATCCAACAAACTTTGGATGGCCTCGCAGCGTTGAGACTGCTGAGGGTGTGATTACGTTAGATGAGCCTCCAATGAGGATTCATTCGTTGTCGTTGGGTCATTCGGAGATTCTTGCTGCGCTAGTTGATTTCGATCGATTGACTGCTGTTTACAGTTTCTTTGTAGATGAAGAGCAGTCGAACATTGCTGAGCTATCTTCTGACGCTCTTATGATTGGATTTGATCCTGAGGAAGTTGTGGCATTGGAGCCGGAAGTGATTATTTCTTCTAGCTTTACGAATGCCGATACGGTGGCGTTGATGACTGGGGCTGGAATTCCGATTGCGCGGGCTGCTCTAGAGAATTCGGCGCTTGGGAATGTTCCGAATATATTACTGATGGGCTATTTGGTTGGTGCCGAGGCTGAGGCGATTGAGCTTGCGGATGATCTTATCGCCCGGATGCAGTTCATTTCCGATGTTTTGGCTTCAGCCACGCAGCCTCGGGTGCTTTCGGTTTCGAAGTGGACTTCGGCTTTTGCTGCGGGTTCAGGTTCTACCGAGGGCGGAATTATCGAGCAGGCTGGTGGAATTAATGCTGCCGCCGATTCAGGTATAGAGGGTCATCAGCAGGTGAGTATTGAGTCGATAGCTGCGATTAATCCTGATGTGATTATCGTTCCTCAGCCGTTAGACGGTGCGAACACGTTCATTGCAGAGTTGACCTCGAGTGCGGCTTTGGCTGAGGTTCCTGCGGTGAGGAATGGTGAGATTTACTATGTTCCGCCGAGGTATCACACGACTCTCTCGCATTGGAATGTGAGAGGTATTGAGGGTTTGGCTACGTTATTGTTTCCTTCGCACTTTTCGGGTGTAGCGTTTGAGGAGTTTTCGCAGTTCGGTGAGTAAGGGAAGGTGATGCATGATGGCGTTAGGCGCGGTCGTCATCGGATGACTTTGTCTCGCGTAGTGATCTCCTACCCTAGTGCTTCGTCTGGGAGGGACTAGTTGTTGGCTGCGACGTTGAGCGGGCGATGTTGAAGTTCTGTGCCAGGTAAGTTGAGTTTGGTTGGTAGTTTGAGCCTGAAAATGCATTCATGGTGTGAGTTGATCGGTTCGTTTTATAGGCGGTTGTTTTGAGTAGTTTGAGATTTGGGGATAGCGAATCAGAGGTTGCCGATAGGGCGATCGCGGATCGGCGCGTGCTTGAGGTTCGTGGGATTTCGACGCGAATTGATGGACGGGTGATTGTTGATTCGGTTTCGTTGTCGGTGAGTCGAGGTGAGGTTGTTGGTGTTGTAGGGGCGAACGGGAGCGGGAAGACGACTTTGGTACGGACGTTGGCTGGGTTGCTTGATGCTGATTCGGGCGAGGTGGTCGTTGACGGCGTTGTGTTTGATTCGTCTGGGGACGGAGCATCTCGGCGGAATTGGGCTCGCAAGGTGGCTTACATGCCACAGTCGGCAGAGAGTCATCCGTTTACTGCTTTTGAATCGGTGTTGATGGGTCGATATCCACACTTAGGTCGATTCGAACTTGAAGGATCGGGCGATCGTGATTTGGCTTGGGCGGCGATGGAACGCACTTCGACTACGGAGTTTGTGAATCGGAAGCTGGATACGCTTTCGGGTGGAGAGCGGCAGCGGGTGGTTTTGGCGAGGGTGTTGGTTCAGCAGGCTGATGTTTTGTTGATGGATGAGCCGACGGCTTCATTGGATTTGCGTCACCAAATTTTAACGATGAATTTGGTTAGAGAAGAGACGAGAGAACGAAATGCTGGGGCGGTGGTGATTTTGCATGATCTTTCATTGGCGGCTCGTTTTTGTGATCGATTGGTTGTCTTGCATGAAGGAAAGAAGCTTGCCGAGGGAACACCTTGGGAGGTTTTGACTCCTGGTAATTTACGAACTGCTTTTGGTGTTGAAGGATTGGTGGAACCGGATCCGGTTACCGGAAAACCTCATGTGCTGATTCTTGGTACTGATGGCTCGTCTAGCGAGAATTTGGTCGGAATGGGTCGGACGGTTCATTTGATCTGTGGAGCTGGAAGTGGCCGTGAACTGATGCACCAGCTTAGGATTAGTGGTTATGAGGTGACAGTTGGGGTTTTAGGTATTGGAGATTCCGATCGTGAGGCTTCTGAACGGCTTGGGTTGAACTATGTTGCAGCGCCTCCGTTTGCCAGTATCACTGACGAGCAGCACGAGTCCCATTTGGCGTTGGTGAAGGCGGCTGATCACGTTGTGTTGTTGCCGATGGCAGTTGGTATGAACAACGTTCGTAATGTGGTGGCTGCGTTATCGGCTGCTGAGGTGATCGTTATTGAGCCTCCTAAAGTTCTAGGGGATAGTGTTGATTCAGAAGTTGCGGATTACACGGACGGTATCGCTGCTGGATTACGACGTGGGCTAATAGAAAAGTTTGGAGAGGTTCCGGAATCTACGTTGTTGTTTGAGTTAGCGCGTGGGCGTTAGTTGGGGATGCTTTTTGTACGCAAGGTGATGTTTTGAGCTTTGAATGGGGCTACTGATATACCGTACTGAACGAGGATTCGCCAGAGGGCGCCTGTAATGACGATTTTGCAGTAGGTGCCACGGATCATGATGTCTTTGGCGAGGTGGCAAGTGATCGTAGTGGCGGAGTTAACCAGTTGACTGGTTGTCGCCCTGCTACTGGTTGAGGATGACTGTCATCAACTATTTGCGGTGTCGACTATTACGTTGCATAACTCGGTGGTTGCCATGTCAAATCAGGTAAGGCTCCTCTCAATGAAAGTTAGGAGCCATTGGCGGACATTAGGTGGGCGGTTCGGTTTAGGGTGACTAGTTGGTTGGGGATTTTGGGGTTGGGGTTGATGTTGATTACTGTGACGGAGCAGTTATCGATTGTGAGGGTCTCCATCGCTTCATCCGGTAGGTTCAATAGCGCGACAAGTAGACCTTTCATCGAACCTCCATGTCCGACGAGTACGACGTCACCGTCTTCATTTGCGATGTTGGATTCATCTATCCAGTTGTGGGCACGGACAGGCAAATTATTGCGTTTCTCACCGCCGGGTGGATCTGATTCGTCAACGTGACCGTTTATCAGTTGGGCATAGTTCCTTTCTATGTCGGAGGAGAGCATGCCTTCCCACTCGCCGAAGTCGATTTCGAGTAGGTGGTCGGATGTTGATACCGGCATTTCGAATAGTGCTGCGGTGTTTGCACAACGTTGGAGCGGGGATGTCCAGACTTTTTTCACGTTGTAGGCAGATTTCACATATTGGGCAGCTAGAGCGGCTTGGATTGAACCTTTTTCATTTAGTGGCTGATCGTTTCTACCTTGTTTGCGGCTTTCAACGTTCCAGTTGGTTTCGCCATGTCTAATTAGGATCAATCGAGTCATTTGTGTTCCTGGAACGTCGTGTTCTACCAAATCTAACTTCACGCCTAAAACATCTGGCTAGAAAATCAGGCTCCTACACAATATATACGTAATTGAAATGTAGGATATATACCACAATAGTTCTACATACTAAAAGTAGAAGAGATAGGATGATTAAAGTCATTAAATCAGGCGTAAATAAGCACCAATACTTATTGAATTCAAATGGGTCTATGGAGAATCGTTGATGGAAAACTTGCCGATTATTTCAGCAACGAATGTTGTGAAGACATATCGATCACGTGACGTTGTAGTACATGCCTTGAACGACGTTACGTTCGAGGTTAGTCAGGGTGAAATGGTTGCTGTGATGGGGCCGAGCGGGTCTGGAAAAACGACATTGCTGAATTGCATCTCAGGTTTGGATTCGATTGATTCTGGCGATGTGAGCATTGCGGGTCAATTGTTGCGAACGATGTCGGATGATGCATTGAGCGATTATCGGGCGAGTTCGATGGGATTTGTGTTCCAGGCATACAACTTGTTGCCAGTGTTGAGTGCTCAGGAAAACGTTGAGCTTCCGCTGGTTCTTGCGGGAAATTCTCAGAGGGTTGCTCGCGAGAAGGCTGTCGAGAAGCTTGACTTGGTGGGATTAGGAGACCGAATTGATCATCTTCCGGCCGAACTTTCTGGCGGACAGCAGCAGCGTGTAGCGATTGCTCGTGCACTTGCGAACGATCCAGCGATTGTGTGGGCTGATGAACCGACTGGAAACCTCGATTCAACAAACGCTTCCGAGATTATGGAATTGCTTGTTCGGTTGAATAAAGAGGAGGGACAGACTTTCGTTCTAGTGACTCACTCGGAGGATGTTGGTGGAATGACCGATCGAATCGTGAGGATGAGCGACGGAATTATTGTGTCTACGAGCGATGCGACTGGTGATTTTTCTTCGGCTTCGAGTGTGGATTCTGGCGCAGCTACTGCAACATCTGACTCGTCGGATTCCTAAGGATCTTCTGACTTGGAAAAGCTCTTTGGTGTAGAGATGAACGTTCTTGCTGGTATTTTGGCCGGCGGGACGATTTTTGTTCTCCTTGCAATATTTTTACTCGCGCTTCGCAATAAGGTTTTACTGAAACTGGCGTTGAGAAACATTCCGCGTCGTAAGGGCCAGTCGATTTTGATTGTGCTCGGGCTGATGCTGAGCACTACGATCATCATGTCGGCTTTGGCGATTGGTGATTCGGTATCGAGTTCGATTCGTTTTGCTGTGTTAGATGCCGTTGGTGAGACTGACGTGCGCCTGATTTCGCCGGTTGGCTCACGTTTTGGTGACGAATATTTGGATGGGTCGCTTGTGGATCGCGTTCGTGAAGCGGTTGTGGGTGACGAGCGTGTCGATGGCGTTATGCCATTGATACGAGAGAACCTCCCTATATTGAACGAGTTGACCGATAAGACTGTTGCCGGAACTTCAGTCGTTGGTGTAGATCTTGTTTCTTTGAACGGCTTTGACAGTTTGAAGAGTGTCGATGGTGATCCTGCTGATTTAAGTGGATTACGTAATGGCACGACCGTTATAAACCGAACGTTGGCCAAAAGCCTCGTAGCCGAGATCGGCGACGACATTACTTTGGTGGCACCTGCAGGGCGTCGTGTGTATCGCGTTATCGACATTGTCGAGGACAAAGGTCTTGCTGGTGGTGATGAGGGTAATCGATCGGCTGCGTTATTTTCCATAGATACGTTGCAGGGTGTGCTTGATCGTGAAGGTCAGTACAACATGATTGAGGTGTCGGTAGACGGTGGCTTGAGAGTTGACGAAGACGATTCGGACGATCTTGCCGAAGATCTTCAGTTGTTATTCATCAATGAAGAAGCATCGAACACGTTGTTTAACGTTCTGAAATCGCCGGTGATTATTGAGGCTCTGCAGGCGAAGCTGAATGAGGGTGGTGGCGCGACGGGGCCGTTTGCAAGCGACACTTTCAGCGAATTGGTTGTTGAGCTTGAAAATGACGCTCCGACGGACGAATTTCGATTGGCGATTACGAACACGATTACTCTGGCTATTATCGGGGGCGTGATCGAGGAGATCGGCGATCCGGAACTGGCTCAATCGTTGTTGATCCCGGCGTCGCAGTTAGTCGAGCTAGAGGTGGCTGCGATCAAGAACCAAGGTCTGGCGATTGCTGAGCTGGTCGGCGGATTTATCGTTGCATTGTTCAGTATTTTTGGGTCGTTCTCGATCATTGTCGGTTTGTTGCTGATCTTCCTGGTGTTCGTAATGCTGGCTGCGGCTCGTACGACAGAGATGGGCATTATTCGGGCGATTGGCACGAAGCGGCGGCACTTGGTGCAGATGTTTGCATACGAAGGAATCGTTTATTCGATAGGAGCGGCTCTGCTGGGAACGATTCTGGGGCTTGTCGCTTCGGTTGCGCTTGTGGGGATCATGTCCGGATTGGTGGCTGAGGATGACGGGTTTGGCTTTAGTTACAACGTGACGTTGCAATCGATTGTCGTGGCGTTCTCGCTTGGGTTGATTTTAACCGCACTGACGGTAGCTGTATCTGCTTACCGGGTTAGCAAGCTGAATATTGTCGTTGCGATTCGTGGTCTTGGGCAGGAGTTCGTTCAGGACGAGCTTCCTAGTGCGGCTAGGCGATTGCAGACGGCGTTCCGTTGGTTGGGCGGTCCGATTACACAGTTAGTAGATGTGTGGCGACGTCGTAAAGCTGGTTTCGGATGGAAGATTCCACTGGTATTAGGTATGTTGTGGTTGTTGGTGATCTTCCAGAATGTTAGAGCAATTATTGCGCCAGATATCGAAGATTCCGTAGTCTCTCAGGCTATAACTATGATGATCGTTTTCTGGTTTGTGATTTTCTTGTGGAAGATGTTTAAGTTTGTTCAGCCGTGGTTGGCCTCTGGTTGGCCATTTTTGCCCGCCGGTGCAGCTTTGGCATTGTTTGGGTTCGATTCTGGTCATGGACTTAAAGATTTCGGTATTGGTAATGCAGCGGTGTTCTCAACTGGAACTACTTTGGTAATTATTGGCGCTGGTTTGGTATTGCGCAGGTTGTTGGATCAGCGTGGTTATCGTGAGGAGTCCCAGAAGCGGGTTTCGATGACTTCGATAGGTATTGGAATGTTGATCTTCTGGGGATTACCGTTCGATGCTTTGGAAGGTCTTACTGGCACACTTAGCGGCGGACCTGAGATGTTCTTACTTTCCGGCGTATCACTGGTCGCCGCTGCCGTTTGGGTTGTGATGTACAACGCTGACTATATCGTTTGGATCACATCCAAGATGATCGGTCGATTCGGTAGCTTGCGTCCGGTTGTGAAGATGGCTATTGCGTATCCTATGGCTGCACGATTCAGGACTGGATTGACTCTGGCGATGTTCTCATTGGTGATTTTCACCATGATGATTTTTGCGATTCTTACGAATCTGGGTAATGCGATTGAAGATGAACCTGAGCTTGTTTCGGGTGGATTTGATATTCGCGCTCAGATCGATCCTGAATTACCGATTGATGACGTCGAGGCGGTGATCGGTGGAAGTGACGGAAAGCTCTCAAATGCCGATTTCACTGTGATTACTGCGCAGGCGAGTTTGCCAGTTGAAGCTCGACAGGACGGGGCGGAAGAACTGGCGTTCAAGGGAGCAAGGGTCCGTGCTTCCGATGACGCGTGGTTGTTGAATAATGTGTTCGAACTGACCCACTGGGACCCTGTTTACGGTTCGACATCGGCTGAGATTTGGGCCGCTGTTGCTGCCGATCCGACGTTGGTTGTCGTCAATGGCGCGATGATAGAAACGGGTGGATTCGGAGGCGATGGAGATCCTGGTTCTGGTCCGACGTTGGGTATCAAGGGAATTAAGGCGACCGAGCCGGGCGAGATCACTGGGGTGGACATTACGATTCGCCCACCGGTGGGTCAGAGTGTTGGTGATTCGGTGAATCGTAAAGTGATTGGTGTGTTGCATCAGTTTGCTGATTCGTTTGAATTCGGAACGTCGGATATTTACATGAATCCTGGTATTCTCGACGAGCTTTCTAATAAACGGGTTCCATTTGTGGATTACAAGTTCAAGCTTGTTGACGCTTCACGTGCCGAAGAGATTACTAGGCTGTTGGAGACTGTGTTCATAGAGCACAGTATGACTGCAACTTCTACTTTTGCTGACATTGCGGAGAACCAGTCGCAAAATAATGCGTTCAACCAACTGTTTCAGGGCTTTATGGGTCTTGGCTTGTTGGTCGGTGTTGCTGCGCTTGGTGTTGTTTCATTCAGGGCAGTTGTTGAGCGCAGGCAGTCGATTGGAATGATGCGGGCGCTGGGCTATAAGGGTCGAATGATTCAGGTTCAGTTTTTGATGGAATCGGGTGTTGTTGCGATTCTTGGGTCGGCTATTGGAATTGGCTTGGGTGCGTGGATTGGTTGGAATATTTTCCTTTCAATCAGCGCTGAAGCTGATGGCTTGACGTATTCTATTCCATGGTTGAATGTGACGGTTATAGTACTGTTCGCTGTGGTGTTCTCATTGGTCACGACGTTTATTCCGGCAAAACAGGCTTCTAAGATTAAGCCTAGTGAAGCGCTTAGGTACTAGCGTGATTAGCTCGTGGCGTCGTCGGGCGACTTGGTCGTGCATCACAGTATGTTAGTCGCGTTCGTCATCGAACGACTTGACTCAGCGTCGCAATTCTTCTGCCCTAGGCCTTCCATCCGGAAGGGGACTGATCCGCAACTAACCAAACAGCGACGACGCCTGAAGCTATTTACGCTTCAGCCTAAAGAATGGTGGCGTGGGGTGAATTTTCGGGTTTCGGAGATTTTTCTTGCTGCGTTGAGGTTTTCGGGGGTGTCGATATCGTGGAGACTGATGCGTCGAGGGTCGGTTCGTTCGAGATCTGCATCTGTGAAGACTGTGACTGGTGGGTAGTCGGCAATTGCAGCTTTTTCGATTGCTCGGCGGGGGGATGATTCGCCTTCTGACATTGCGTGTCCGAAGTAAGGGACCCACTGTTCAGCAGGGTAGACGGCGTGTAGCGGGTGCAGGATGCCGTCGGTGAGTGGGACGACGGCGGAGAGGTTATCTGTGCCGTCGGCGCTTGCTGTTGCTGCCATTGCGGCTACGAGGTTTCGAGATACGAACGGGTGGTCACCAGCGACTATGAAGCTGAGCGGTGTGGTCGAAGCGGCGAGACCGGCGTGAATAGCTGCCAGTGGGCCTTCATAGGGATTGGTGTCGGTGACGACGTGCATGTTGAGTGCTATGCCGAGATCGGGTACATCGTCATCTTGTCCGGGTCGTACTACCAGCACGAGTTCGGAGCAAACCATTTTAAGCGTGTCGGCGATTCGCGATAGGACGAGTTTGCCACCAATGTGGATCAGTAGTTTCGACTGTGATCCGCCCATCCTTCGGGAGTGTCCTCCTCCGAGGACGATTCCGGTAATGCCGAGTGGGGCGTTTTCTTGGGTGGTCGATGGCATTGGGTTTGTCTAAGTTGAGAGGGAACGCCTTCGTCTGTAACAGGATGACGTTATCGTGGTCAACTTTGGAGAATTACTCTGATGAGTCGGTTAGTGCTCCGAATAGGTCGGCGGTTGGGTAGAAGCGGGACCATGCGTACCAGAATCCGGTCATGCCGGGGAGCATTTCGAGTTGCCTTCCTTTGAGTTCGCCTTCGATACATTCGCCACTGACGGCGCGCCACGTTGAGCCGGTTTGAGTGTCTTCAATGAGCCACGGTTCATAGTTGGTTCGTTCACCTTCGCCGGAGGCTGTTACTTCAGCGGATCGTCGTTGTGGGTTTTTAGATTTGCCTTTGAAGTTGAGCGTTCGTCCGTTCACGATTCGTGAGAAGCCAGCGGCCGTTGCTGAGGAACGTTCATGAATCACGAGGATTGGTTGTCGGCCGAGATCTTCCTCGATCAGTGGTTGTTCGATTAGGGCGGTATATGAATACGCTTTGGCTTCGCCCTTTAGGTCTAACCCGAGCACGACGTCCTTGCCGTGGAGGCGTTTGTCGGATGGGTT
>CAJQSP010000018.1 GCA_905614375.1 uncultured Dehalococcoidales bacterium
GGTCCGATGTCTGCCAAATGCTGGAGCATTCTATCGACTGAATTTATCGATTCACTTCGACCATACGTAGGAAAAGTTGACGCGATTTACCTGTCTTTACACGGAGCCATGGGCGGAGAGACTGAACTCGACCCCGAGGGATGGGTACTTGAGCAAACTCGTGCTTTGTTCGGCGACGATATGCCGATTGTATTTTCACTTGATCTGCACGGAATTCTGACTGCGAAGATGCTGAGATTTGGCAACGGCGTGACTTCGTATCAAACGTATCCCCACGTCGATCTTCACGATACTGGCATGAGAGCTGCTTCCTTGCTTCTGAAAATCGTGGCAGGTGCAAAACCCGTAGTCGCCCGAGTGCGAATTCCTGCAATAGTTCGTGGTGATGAGTTGAAAACCGATAGCGGATGCTTTGGTGATCAGATTCGCAAGATCAAGTCGCTTGAAGCCGAAGGCAAAATTCTTTCCGGTGGATTTTTGATTGGAAACCCTTTTACAGACGTGCCTGAGCTTTGTTCGCAAGCGTTCATCGTCACTGATGACAATCCGTCAGACGCTGAGCAAATTGCGCTGGAATTAACTGCCGCATTCTGGGACAACCGAGAGAAGATGCAGTCGAATTTGATTCCATTGGTAGAATCTGTTGGTAAGGCCAGTTCGATGGCGGGGCCGATAATTTTCACCGATGCCGCTGATGCTCCCTCATCTGGTTCCCCGGGAGATTCAAATTCGATCATTGCCGAACTAGCTCGTACCAACTACCCGCACTCGGTGTTGGCGCCTGTGACAGATGCTCCAGCGGTTAAGAAAGCAGTAGCTGCTGGTGTTGGGGGTAGGTTTACGGCGGCTGTCGGTGGTGCGCTAGATCCTCGATTTACGCCGTTGGAGTTCGATTTCGAGGTGAAATTGATCTCTGATGGGAACTACATTCTAGAATCATGGGGCGCTCCTCAGTTCTCGGGCATCACTGCTGTTGTGACCAGCGGAGTGTTCACATTGGTGCTTACGTCTCTACCTGTGAGTTTGTTTGATCGGTCACTGTTCCTCGGACATGGGCTTGATCCTAAGAATTTCCATACAATCGTTGTGAAATCACCACATTGCCAACCTCAGTTCTTCGACGATTGGGCCGAACACAATTTCAACGTTGACGCGCCGGGATCTACAAGTGCGAATTTACGATCGTTGGGTCATTCGATTTGCAGTCGTCCGATCTTTCCATTGGATACCGATGTTTCGTTTAAATCTGAAGTAGAGATATTTAACTAAAAAGGCAGCAATCCCAAAATGCTCTGTTGGAGAATTTAATGATTGCTGCCGATAATTGCGTAGGCAGTTTCTTTAGAAAGCTTGAACTGGGTGCGCTTCAGCACCTTACTTCACCTGTATCGACTCTCGAACGATCTTGTCGGGGATTTCGGGACCCACAGTTTTTAAGCGTATTCCTAGCTAGATTCAGACTATTAAGGGCCGAACCGTTCAGTACTGATCGAGTTATTTGGCGTCCCTAAGTCGAGCAAATGATTGGCAATAGCTTCTACAAAACTTGAACCTCCACAGATGTAATTGTGTGAGGGAAGTACCGCGAGGTTTGATAAGGCAGAGTCGATCATTGCGCGGTCGATTCTGCAGAACCGTCTGATTGGGCGATTACTCGACGTTACTTCATCGGACCGAGTGAGGGCGATGATGAGATGGAAGTTAGGGTCAGTAGCCGCTATGGATTCAAGCTCGGTGGCGAAGATAATGTCGGCTTCAGTCCGGGCGCTGAACATTACTAGCATTGGCGCTTTTTCGGCGATTGCTGAGCGATGTCGAATCATCGACATTATTGGGGCGATGCCGGAACCACCAGCGATCATAACGACCGGTTTCGCAGCGATCGGACTCCAAGTGAAGTGTCCGCCGATGGGACCGCGTAATTCGATTTTATCGCCAAGTTCAACAGCTTCATGGAAGTACGACGACACCTCGCCGTCGGAGATCAGTTCGATGGCGAGTTCGATAGATGTCGGATTTGCAGCGAGTTCGGGCGATGAACTAACTGAATAGCTTCTTTGAGCCTGATAGCCATCAGGGGCTGTCAGCCGCACGTCGAAGTGCTGTCCGGCACGAAATGGGGTATTGATCGGAAGTTCAAGCGTGAATAGTTTCACCCGAGGCGATTCGACGTGAATCGATGTAACAGTTGCTATCTGCCAATCTGTGGTCGATGCCGAACTCACGGCTAATCGTTTGTGTAGCGTTGCTCACGCCACGGATCGCCGTACATGTGATAGCCGTATCGTTCCCAAAATCCGGGCTCGTCTTTATCCATGAACTTAAGACTGCGTACCCACTTCGCTGACTTCCATAAGTAGAGGTGCGGGATAAGCAGGCGGACAGGACCGCCGTGTTCTGCTTCCAAAGGCTCACCATCGTAGGTGTGCACTAATAACCCTTTGCCATTGATTACATCGGTAGATGGAACATTGGTTGTGTATCCACCATCGGAACTTGCCATGACGAATCCGACGGGAGCTTCGATTCCAGCATTGGCGAGTAGGGCGTCGATGGTTACACCTCTCCAATCAGTGTCTTGCTTTGACCATTTCGTTACACAGTGAAGATCGGTATGTAGATCGGTTTGCGGTAGGGCGTTGAGATCGTCCCAAGTCCATGTCCCGACGGTATCGTCACCAATTTCAATCGAGAAATTCCACGTCGCTTTGTCGACTCGCTGGGTTGGGCCAGCAGACAGTACTGGGAAGCCATCTTCAAGATACTGTCCGGGTGGAATTGGGCGTGCTGGTTCAGGGCGTTTTCGTCCAAAGAATTTATTGTTGATCAATGTTCAGCCTAAGGACTTAAGGAATCGATATTTATAAAATTGCTCTGAGCCAAGTTTACCCATCATCTGCAAGTCGTTCGCACAGTATATTGGGGTATTACGAATTGAAGAGCGAATTGGATCGTGACTTACAGGAGATTTACATATGGGATTGGCGAAGTCATTGGATGGAAAATCGGCGATTGTTACAGGTAGTGGTAACGGGATTGGACGAGCGATTGCGCTTAGGTTTGCAGCAGAGGGTGCGAAGGTAGTAGTTGCGGAGATTGAGGAAGAGTCAGGGGAGGAAACTGCTGAACTGATTCGTAAGGCTGGTGGTACCGCAATTTTCAGCCGAACTGATACAACTGATTCTGATTCAGTCCGAGCGACTATGGCTGATGCTAATGCTGCACACGGCGATGTCGAAGTACTAGTTAATAACGCAGCGGCGTTCGTGTTCGGCAAGGTTGAAGACGTGACTGAAGCCGACTGGGCAAAGGTATTCGGTGTGAACGTGATTGGTTATGCCAATTGTGTCCGAGAGGTGTTGCCATCGATGCGCAGGCAGAACGGTGGGGCGATCGTGAATATCGCATCTGTTTCATCGTTTATTGCTCAACCTGAATTCATCCCGTACAACGCTTCTAAGGGCGCTGTTGCTCAGTTAACCCGATGTTTAGCAATGGATCTTTCAGTGGACAATATTCGAGTAAATGCAGTGTGCCCAGGATCGATTCGTACTCGGGCTACGGATAGACACATTGCGTCGCTTGGGCTTGATCCTGAAAAGGCATACGTCGATTTCGGTAAAGACTCTTTGATGAAGCGAATCGGCAAGCCAGAAGAGATTGCATCAGGGGCTCTTTTCCTCGCTTCAGACGAGGCGTCGTTTATGACCGGAGCGCAGATCGTTATCGATGGAGGAGCGACTATCGATTGATCGTTATTCGACTTATCAGTCGCTTTAACCGCGGCTTTTTCGAGTGCTGATAGTTGCAGTTGTGTGTTGAGGAACAACACACAGGTCGGTTGTGCAGAGTGCGATACAAGAGCAAATAGGGAACTGCAAAACCTCTATTCGGCGGTTCGAATTCGACCGTCGCCTCCATCTCAACTCAAACTGAAGGAGCTCCGGAGAAATCCGGGGCTTCTTCGCGTAAGGCAGCCAGATGCTGTCCCAGAGGCCTATAAACCAGCTAGTAGAGACCGCCGATAGTCACCACGGTACTAATACGAATCAGTAGGTGGGTATCAGGGTCCTGAGTCCAGTCACCGCAACCCGATCTGAATCAGTATTACGTCTGTTTCTGTTGGTCACTGCGGAATCGTCCGAAATGTCGGAAAGTTTTGACGTACCGGATAACGCGGTCAGAACATACAACATTTTTGGTTTGCTACCCGCTGATCTGCGGCAAGTGTTCAATTAGGAACAACACGAGTCCGATCGCCAGTAGGGCGAGGGCGATCATGTTTAACATCCTTAGTAAAATGAATTTCGGCAGGTGCTTTAATAGGTATGCAACACCCAGTAAACCCCACATTCCTGTATCGATCAGAGCTCCGTCATTGTTGAAAGAAATTAGAGCGAGAATCCAGAAGATTAATGCTCCAGCGAACCCGTAAATCGATGGTGTGTAGAAAAACGGCATGTGCTATCTCAGCTTTCGTCTAGTTGTGCATTTCTATTATTTGTATATACGTTAGCTACCAATTGGTGATCGCTCCGTCGTTACGACGCAGTCGCGGTGGCCAGCCGTGCGGATCGACCGCTGCACTTTCCGCTGCGTCGATGTCGAATTCAACACCGAGTCCAGGAGTGTCTGGACTCCACGAATAGCCGTCGGCCCATTCGATCTGCTGTGGAAACAAGTCGGTAGCGTAGGAACTAGGGCGCCGTGGCATTTCTTGCACACCAACGTTGCTTGAAGCCATACAAAGCGCAACACAGGCTGCCGCTGAAACAGGTCCTAGAGGATTGTGAGGGACGATGTCGATGTAGTGCGTTTCCGCCCAGTGTGTAATCTTGAGGGCTTCTGTAAGCCCCCCGACGATGCAGAGATCAATGCGAGCGTAGTCGATCAGATCTTCCTCAATAACTTCTCTGAATGGCCATTTTGAAGACCATTGTTCACCCGCTGCGATCGGCAAATTAATTTGCCGACGTAGGTTGCGGTAGCTTCCTTGATTTTCAGATCGGATAGGGTCTTCGATGAAGAACGGCTTGAACTGCTCCATCTCTTTGCACATCTGAACAACGTGAGCTGTATCGAGCCTTGTATGAACGTCAAACGTCATTTGTATATCTGGACCAACGGCTTCGCGTAGCTGTCCCATCTGGTCGATCGCCATCTTCATCGACTCAACTGGTTCCAATGTGGATATACCAGGTGCTTCGAATCCAGCAGCTCCTGTTGCGGGCTGACCCCAACGTACAAATTTCCAGCCAGCCTCAACAGCGGCTAGCGAATTCGCAACTAGCTCCTCGGTGGTCTTGCCCTGTGTGTGTGGATAGCTCACAACTTTATTACGAACTGGTCCGCCCATGAGCTTGTATGTCGGCATGTTTACCGATTTGCCCTTGATGTCCCATAGCGCTATATCGATTGCTGAAATCGCACATGTATAAACCTTGTCGGCAGGGAAAAACCCCGATCTGAACATTTCCTGCCAGAGTCGCTCAGTCTCCCATGGATCGGAACCGACGACGAGTTCGGAAAGATGCTCGATGGCGGATACGATTGCTCGACCCCAGTTGCGTATGCCGACCTCACCCAGTCCGTGATGACCAGCATCGGTGTCGACTCGAACGATCAAGTATGCGCGGCCGCCTTCGTCCTGAACAGAGAAACTGCGAATTTGTGTGACTTTCATAGTTGAGGGATCTCCAAAATGAGTAATTTTCGGGCTACCAGTTAGTTTTCGCACCGTCAGGTTGTCTAAGTTGTAATCCCATTCCAGTTGGTTTTACATAAGCGCCCTCAGCTGCCTCAACATCGAAGTCGACACCAAGACCGGGGACGTCTGGACACCATGAGTAGCCATCTTCCCATTCGATCTGTCGAGGGAATAGCTTGATGTCTGTTGTACCGGGTTGGCGTGGCATTTCTTGCGCTCCGACATTGCTAGAAGCCATACAGAGAGATACACACGCCGCTGCCGAAACAGGGCCGAGCGGATTGTGAGGAACGATGTCTATGTAGTGAGTTTCTGCCCAATGTGTGATTTTCAACGCCTCGGTAATTCCACCGACGATGCAGAGGTCGATTCTGGCGTAGTCAATGAGATCTTCTTCGATCACTTGCCTGAACGGCCATTTGGAACCCCACTGTTCACCAGCGGCGATCGGTAGGTTGATCTGGCGTCGAAGGTTACGATAGGCGCCTGGGTTTTCAGATCGGACGGGATCTTCGATGAAGAATGGTTTGTACTCCTCAAGATCTCTGGACATCTGGACCGACATTGCTGGCTGCAGGCGTGTGTGAACGTCGAGGCAGAGTTGAGTCTCCCAACCGACAGCGTCTCTCACAGCAGAGAACGACTCTACCGTCTTTCGCATCGATGCAAGCGGGTCGAACACGCCGAATCCGTTTGCGTCGAACGGAGAAGTCTCCAATTGGTGCCATCGTAAGAACTTCCAGCCGTCATCCTGCAGGCTTTTGGCGCTGTCGACGACATCCGGGATTTCCATTCCCTGTACATGGGCGTAAGAAACGACCTTGTCTCGTATGGGACCACCAAGAAGTTTGTAGACGGGCTTGTCGACGGATTTACCCTTTATGTCCCATAGCGCAATATCTATTGCCGAGATCGCACATGAATAGACAGTGTCGGCCGGGAAGAAGCCCGAGCGGAACATTTCCTGCCATAGGCGTTCCGTCTCCCACGGATCGGCGCCAACCACGAGTTCGGAAAGATGGTCGATCGCGTGACCGATCGCAACTCCCCATCCGCGCATTCCAATTTCACCCAGACCATAATGACCAGCATCGGTGTCGACTTTAACTATGAAATATCCTCGACCTGATTCGCCCTCGACCGAATAGCTTGTGATTTTCGTTACTTTCATGGCATCGGCTACTGTTTGTCTCGTGGATGATCTGGCGTTGACACAGATCGGGTTAGTGCGTTTGGTAGCAGTATAACTTGCTGCACTAAGCGGTAAAGTAGCTTCCACCGTTTGGAGAAATCGTTTGCCCCGTCATGTAGTTCTGTTCGTCGCTTGCGAGCATCACTGCGATAGACGAAACGTCTTCTACTTGGCCAGGGCGTTTTAGCACTGTAAGCGCAACTACGCCTGCACCGCCGCCTGAAGCAAGTTCTTCTCGTGTGAGATCGGTTTCGATGATTCCAGGCGAGATCGAGTTGACCATGATGTTGTGCTCTGCTCCCCATCGTGCAATCACCTGAGTGAGCGAGATGAGACCCGCTTTTGAAGCAGCATAGTGAGCAGTGGTCGGTCCGCCATACAATCCACTTACGGATGCGATGTTGATGATGCGTCCACCACCAGAGTCGACCATGTCTGGCAGAACTTCCTGAGAAACCAAGAACGGTCCCTTTAGGTTCACAGCCATGATCTCGTCCCAGTCTTCTTCGGTGACCGAGTCGATCGGACCCTGCTTGTTGATGCCGGCATTGTTGACTAGAACGTCGATGTGACCCTCGGTATCGATGATGTGGTTAACCCACGCTTTGATCGATTCTCGATTCGTCACTTCGACTGGATTCATGTAGGCAGTTGTACCTAATTCAGCCAGTTGCTTACAGGTATCTTTAGCGTACTTTTCGTTCGAAACGTAGCTAATTGCAACTGCTTTAGCGCCTTCTTTTGCGAAAG
>CAJQSP010000019.1 GCA_905614375.1 uncultured Dehalococcoidales bacterium
GACCAAAACTGGTCATTGGAACCGTGTTCGAAACCACCGTTACGTATCCGATCGCAATAACCGGACTTCCGACCAACCCATTCGACGTCCATTCGCTTCCATTCCAGATCGAACCTTCCGAGATCTCAGATATCGACTCTGCCCCGGTTGACGAAAACGTCAGCAAAGCCAAATCTCGAGTTTTGTCCCAGCCTTTGACTACCGCATTCACTAGACCAACTCCTGGTATCGAAGCCTGAACAAGCGATTTTCCAGTAATCACGTGCTCGGCGGTTAACAGCTCGCCCGCGCCGATCACCACAGCCGACCCTGTTGCATTCCCAGCATCGATCCAAACGACGTGATCTTTGATGTCAGATTCGGTCAGGAACAGTTCGTGGTAATCACCACCGTCGGTTCCTGCCAAGCCGATAGGACCAGCTACTCCTGCGTCACCCGCTTGACCTTTAGGCCCGATCGCTCCTGTATCTCCAGCAGGCCCGGGTTCACCTTGTAATCCTGTTTCACCGATGGAGCCTGATTCGCCTTGAGGTCCAGAGGAGCCTGATTCGCCTTGAGGCCCAGAGGAGCCTGATTCGCCTTGAGGCCCAGAGGAGCCAGATTCGCCTTGAGGCCCAGAGAAGCCAGATTCGCCTTGAGGCCCTATAGGGCCAGTCGATCCTTCAGGTCCCGCGAGACCAGTTTTGCCTTGAGGCCCAACGGGGCCAGATTCGCCTTGCGGCCCAGAGGAGCCAGATTCGCCTTGAGGCCCTATAGGGCCAGTCGATCCTTCAGGTCCCGCGAGACCAGTTTCGCCAGACGGACCCGCAATTCCTTGCCCCCCTTGAGGACCAGGATTTCCTTGAATGCCCGCAGGGCCAACCGGACCCTGACACGCGACGAGACCTACAAAAACCGTGAGAGTTAGAGCAACTGAAAAAAGGAGTTTCATAGTGT
Organism: uncultured Dehalococcoidales bacterium; assembly: GCA_905614375.1. The sequence continues at coordinate 937 of CAJQSP010000019.1, forward strand.
TCCTGAATTACCAAAAAAATACGTTCCTAAAGTAACACCGCGAACATTACGACGATGCTCGCTAAAGCTTATCGCTGCCTTATTCGAGGTGTTCACACCATAATTACTTACGCCGATCACCATTCCTCGGGTTCCTACTCTAGAATCGGCCGATACCCCGAAATACGAATATATATTGAAAAGAACTGCCGTTGTGATTACGGGCTTAGTGATCGTGTTCATCGACCCGTGCGGTAATGATGAAGCAGAACAAGCCGTTACCAACAGCTCGAACACTCATGACATCCTGCCGAATCGCCTGATCCGTTTAGTAGACCCTTTGGACGATGCGGATCACTACTGCATCGATGTCAGAGGTTTTGGCCCTAATCCTCAGATACATAATTCTCTGCAGGCGCGCACATGCAAACCTAACGACAACCGTGACCAGCAGTTTACTTACAAGTGGCCAAGCGGGCTGATTTACTCAGAAGAATTTGATCTTTGCATGGAAGCGGAATCTCTAGTGCCGTATAGCTCTCAAATATTCTTAGAGAGTGTTAAAACAGTACTAAGCAAAGATTTAAATATCACGATGAAGGCACCATTCACCTCATACTTTACCTCACAAACAAACTATGCATCACTGTTGCAAATAGAGAAGGTCACGTGATCAACTCAATTCACAAGCGTCACCAATTATTCGTCAAGAAATGCGAATCAATCGATCTCAGACTAATGGCGTGGCTGTTCGACACCGGCGAAAGCGCAAGCGGATCGTAGCCGTGACTGTTATCGTGGTTCTCGATCTTGCGTTGATGCGATTGTGATGACAGGTATTTCGAACCACCCCGCGCTTTCCTCCAATAGAATCGGCCGATGTCAAAAAATACGAATTTATTCTGGGTCGACCTCGAAATGACAGGGCTCGGCGATGACCAAGTAATTGTCGAAATCGCTTCGCTTGTAACCGACGCCGATCTCAATGTTCTCGCTGAAGGGCCAGAATTAGCCATTCACCGCACTCCTGAAGATATGGCTCGAATGGAAGACTGGCCGGCGAAGCAGCACAAGAAATCAGGACTTCTCGATCGAATCGAGGCATCGGAAATAGATATCGCAGAAGCCGAGCGCCAAACGCTTGAGTTCTTGAAAAAGTGGACCGAAAAAGGCAAAGTACCACTCTGCGGAAATTCGATCTGGGTCGACCGCCGTTTCTTGCACAATGAAATGCCAACTCTCGAAGGCTATCTTCACTACAGAATGGTCGATGTATCTTCATTCAAAGAAGTGGTTGAACGGTGGTATCCGAAAACCTTGCGCCCGCCTTCCAAGAAAGGCACACATCTTGCGATGAACGACGTTATCGAAAGTGTCGAAGAACTTCGCTGGTACCGCGAAAACATCTTCAAAGACTCCGGCGAATAAGAGTAGATACACACTGCCTTTACGGCCACACCGAGCTGCGATTAGCCCAACAGATGATTTTCCGTTCAGCCGATCGTCCGTCGCATTTGGTATTACCGGTAATTCCTCGGTAGTTCAGCGATTGAGAGCGCCACAATATCCGCTATTTATTCCGTATATTCACGCTGCACTGTGATTGAATAGAAGTGACATGACAGATCAAAAGCAAAGTTATTTTCAACAAGTTAAGGCCTCCAGACGCATGTTCGGATTCCTCGGTTTAATGCTGGGAGTCACCGCAGGTGCTCTGACAGGGGTAGCCGTAAAGGGGCTCATCAGCGATCCGATAGTCACTGGCGGCGGGGCCGTTGCGTTCTACACAGCATTCAGTATTAGTTCGCTGATGACAATGTTCGTGATGCTGAACTACATCACGATGACTTTGCGAATTTCAGGCGATGGATTAGATGTTCGCCTTGGTATGAAATCTGGATTGGTGAAGACTGAAGATTTGGTCGCTGCTCGCATAGCCGAGCCACAGTCTAGGATGACTCGGGCGGCTGCTCAGTCACGTCCTAACATGCGAAGTATCTCCAGGATGTGGAGCGTGCTCGGCGTGAAGACGGGCGTTGAGCTTGACGTTCGATTAGGTGGCGACAACGGCAAAGTTGAGACTTGGTTCATCGCCTCAAATGACCCTGAATCGCTTAACGACAAGCTCATTGAAGTTATTGGATCAACCGATGACGAATCCATTGAGTCAGATTCCTAATCTGATAGCCAAATAGATCGTTCCTTGACTAACGAGTCGGCAAGTACCGCTCGGTCTCCACGTTCAACGCCTCTAATTCGTCGCTACTAAGCGACCATCTCATCGACGCTGCATTGTCTTTCGCTTGCATGGCTGATTTCGCTCCGGGTATTGGCAGCGTGCCGCGGAGTATCAACCAATTAAGTGCAACCTGAGACGGCGAGGCACCGTGGGAGCTTGCGATATCGCTCATCAACGAAATCAGCGGAGGCAGCATCTTCAATCGCTTGCGTGCCCATCGCCACTTCCGCATGAACGGCGGTGGATTGTCAGGGCGGTACTTTCCAGTGAGTAAACCTTCTGCAAGAGGTCCGTACGAGATCAATGAAACGTCTAAATCACTGCACGTTTCTAACACCCCGTTCGATTCGATTTTTCGATTTAGCAGACTGTAACCGACCTGATTCGCAGCGAGAACTATGCCCTTACGCGCCAGCAGTTCGTGAGCACGTTTCGTTTGTTCTGCCGAGAAGTTCGAAACACCTACGGCTTTGACGAGTCCGTCTTGCGCGGCATCGCCAAGGGCATCGACCCAATATTCGAAGCTGCGAGGGCGAAACGGGAAGTGAACCTGATAGATATCGATGGATTCGGCGTTGAGTCGTTTCAAGCTGGCTTTGAGAGCGTTACGAAACGACGATTTGTGCAATCGCCAAGGGTACGGAAAGAACTTTGTGGCGACTAAAGGTTTCGGCGTCGAAGGCGAATTGGGGCTGATTGAAGTCGAACCGTTTACGTGCATACCAAGAATAATTTCCGACTTGCCACGGCCGTATATCTCAGCGGTGTCGAACCAATTGATCCCGTTCTCTATACTCGCCGCGAACGCGGCAGCTAGGTCTTGGTCGGTGTACGACCGACCGTATCCCCAATAGAACGCACCCCCCCACTGCCAAGTTCCGGTTCCGACCGAGCTTACTTCAAGATCGGAACGACCCAGTCGTACTCGTTTGAGTTCGGTTTTCATTGGCTTGTTCGATGGAAGGCTCACGGCGTTAAGGTTACGCATCAACACGCCACTTAGGATTGATACCGCATAGATATGCGCGTAGTCTTCGCACAGAAGTACTAAAATCGTTCTGGGTCGGTTTGAAACGAATTTCGTACATATCGATTCTTTAGCCACGGAGTAGCAAGTTGCCCGCAGATCACCAGCGACCTAATATAGTTTTTCTATTTCCAGACCAGTTCCGTGCCGATTTCGCCGGCTGTAATGGAGCCGATTGGCTGCAAACGCCAAATATCGACTCTATAGCTGAAAACGGAGTGCGTTACACGAATTCGTTCTCAGCTTCGCCTATTTGCGTGCCTGCTCGAACTGCGTTGCTCACGGGAATGAACGCCATGCGAAACGGTGTGACCGGAAACTTGCACAACCTACGTGCCGACTGGCGAGACGCAGGCTTGCGCACGTGGCCAGAGATTCTTGGAGAAAACGGTTACTACACCGCCGGAATCGGAAAGATGCACTTCTATCCGTGGGACGAACGCCGCGGTTTCCAGTACCGAGTGATCTGTGAAGACAAGCGCTGGCTCGAAGTTCGTGATGACTACTTCCACTACTTAAAGCGTCACGGTCTGAAGAAGCTGCATGGCAACGAAATGCCGGGCTACCACGAGAACAAAGGGGCAGTGATTCACAATGTTCCTTGGGAGCATTCATGGGATCGATTTGTTGGCTCAGAAGCCGTGAAATTTATCGATGATTACGGTTCCGACCAGCCGTTCGCAATGATGGTCGGATTCCCTGGCCCGCACTGTCCTTACGACCCCGACGAACGCTTCTTGGAAGGCATCGACGAATCGAAGATTCCCGAGGCAGCACCTGAAGTGCCCGGGCACACCCCTCAAATGCGCAAAGGCAAAGTCGACAGCAATAAACAGCCATGGAATGGAGTCGACTACTCTGAATTCCCTGACGACACAAAGCACACTGTTCGTAAGCACTACTCAGGACTCGTTCAGCAGATCGATTTCGAAGTTGGTGCGATTCTCGATTCGCTCCGTAAAAAAGGACTTCTCGAAAACACGTACGTAGTGCTGGCATCGGATCATGGCGACTATCTGGGCGATCATAACTTGATCGGCAAGGCGTCGTTCTACGAATCGGCGATCCGAGTGCCGATGATGGCGATGGGACCCGGTATCGAAGCGGGTCAGGTTCAAGAAGGGTTAGTCGAGCTTCGTGATGTGACTGCGACGATGCTCAGCTGGGCTGGAATCGATCAGCCGGCGTGGTACGACGCTCAGCCGCTTCCGGGTGAAGGAATGCCGGGCGAATCGGGTCGTGAGAATATTTTTGGCCTATTGGGCGATGGGTGGATGAATTTCGATGGTCGTTACAAGCTGCACAAATATCGAACTGGCGAGACGTTGTTGTTCGACATGCTGAACGATCCACAAGAACAGGTGAATCTGTTCGAAAATCCTGAGTTCGGTGACATCGTTAGGCGGCTAGAAATCGATCTGACGCAGGAGCTGATGGCTTCTATCGAAGATTCGATGGACGATCGATTGGGTCAGCACGGTGACATGGTGCTCGATCCAACGTTCGGCTACGAAAGCTGGAATCGTCCTTGGCCGAATTCACCACGAAGCAGCGAAGCGACGTACAAGAAGCCGCCGCGGTAATTCCAGCGAGTTCCTTTTCCCAACGTGAGAAGGAACTATGAACATAAATCCGAAAGTCTGTAGGGGTAACGCATGTCTGATAGCAACGTAACAGAAGCCAGAAAAAAACCGAATATCATTGTGATTATGGTCGATGATCTGGGCTACTCCGATCTTGGCTGCTACGGCGGTGAGATCAGCACGCCGAATATCGACAAGCTCGGCTACAACGGCTTGCGTTTCACTCAGATGTATAACGGTGCAAGGTGCTGCCCATCGAGGGCGGCGCTGCTCACGGGGCTTCATCCTCATCAGGCAGGAATAGGTCAGTTGAGTGCCGATCTCGGCGTTCGGTCGTACCAAGGCTATCTGAGAGAAGACTGCGTTACCATCGCTGAAGTATTGCAGACCTCCGGCTACAGAACGATGATTTCAGGCAAATGGCACGTTTCGGGCAGTTGGGACAACCGAGATCGTGCCAATTGGGTTCTTGGCGATAAGAAGCATCCAATGCCTAAGCAGCGCGGGTTCGATAGGTCGTTTAGTTTGCTAAATGCAGCCGACTCGTTCTGGAACCCGAAATCGCTAATTATTGAAGATGTGTTGATAGACGTAGAGACCAGCGATTTTCACATGACGGATGCGATTGGCGATCACGCGGTGAACCAGATCGAAGAGTCGGTCGAGATGGGTAAGCCATTCTTCCAGTATGTGGCGTTCAACGCTCCACATTGGCCTCTTCATGCGTGGGAAGACGACATTGCGAAGTACGAAGGTAAGTACATGGCGGGCTACGACGCTATACGCACTTCGCGCCACGAACAACAAAAGGGCCTCGGTGTAGTCGACGACAAGTG
>CAJQSP010000020.1 GCA_905614375.1 uncultured Dehalococcoidales bacterium
GATCGCCCTCTTCAAGCCGCTTAATAACCTCGTGACCATCGAAACCCAACACAGCGGAATCAAAGTGAACAAACACCGTCGTATTAGGACCTAACTGAGGAGTAGTCGGTACAACCACATCAACCCCGGCAATATCACTGAGACCCCGATGGAACGCTGTGCGCTTGGCTTCTTCTACGGCCAATCGTTCTTCGTGATCGATCGAGAACCATCGACGCAACGCAGCAGCAACGCCAATAACCTCGCCTCGATCCGTCTTGTAAGGACGACCATAAGGACGCGCCAGTCCTTCCTGACCCGCCATTTCGTAGCCAATAAAATTCTGTAAGAACGCCGATTCGACGTACTCGGCTTTCCCGGTGCAAATCCCGGTCGAATGCGGCGATCCGATGTACTTTGCGCCGAACGCAACTACATCACCAATCTGAGCCGTCTTTGTAAATTGATCTAACGGATAAATCTGGCCTGCAGCGTCAACAATCAAGCGAATATCGTGCTTATCAGCCAAAGCACGAGCCTCTTCGATGGTTACCCACTCGTCGCCCCACGCCCCACTCTCGTAGAACGCGATTCCAGCAGTCTTCGGACCAATAGCAGCTTCCATCTCTTCGACCGTGCAGCCATCCTTGCGACCGATCTCGACAAGCTTCGCACCAGCCAAAGTAAAGCAACGCTTGTACGTATAGTCCTGGCCTTTTTGGAACACCAACTCGTTTCGATCGAAACTAGAAGTATCAGGAATCAACCCCATCTTCTCTCGATCATTTCCCGCCAACGCAGCAGCAGTTCCGAGCGAAATCGCAGCGGCAGCCCCAGAGGTCACAAACGCCTGTTCAGTACCGAGAGTTCCGGCGATAAAATCACCGGTTTTTCGCAACAAATCTTCGAACACCACATATCCTGAGTTCATAGCCTCGTCCATGGCATCCTGAATCTCTGCTGGGGGAGTCGAACCACCGAGCAGTGTCTGGTTACCTCGGGCGTTAATTCCGGGAGTAACCCCGAATTGTTCATATATTCCGCTCAACACAACCTCCTAAGTCGGTTGCGCCAGCGCACCGTGTGCCATCATGCCAGCGCAACATTAGAATTAGTTCGATTCGGCGTAGTTGTAACACAGTTACCGCCATATAAGGTCACATCAATAATGATCGATCGTCGAATAAACGCTAATTACCAGAGGATTAAGCAAATGACTAGCGTACCGCTCAACAACCCTGTCTACGCACGGTTCGGTGTAACGCCGCTGATCAACGCCGGAGGCACACACACCACCCACGGTGGCTCGATGATGCGGCAAGAAGTGCGAGATGCTATGAATCTCGCCTCAGAGTCTTTCGTCGATCTCGTCGAGCTAAAACGCTCCACCGGTGAATTTGTTGCCGAAATCACCGGCGCTGAGGCTGGACTCATCTGCTCAGGTGCCGCCGGCGGACTAGTCCTTGCGACAGCGGCTGTGATGACCGGAAATAATAAGGCCAAAATCTCTCAACTTCCTGACTCCACGGGACTTAAAAACGAGATCCTTACCCAAACAAACAATCCCGAGGGCTACCTCAAGTGTCATGAGTACGCCGGTGCGATCCTGACATTCGCTGGTGATGAAAACGGTGCTACAGCCGACCAACTCAAAGCAGCGATAACAAATCGAACAGCAGCTATTTTGTACACATATGCCTATGGCTCCGCCCGTGGCGGACTCAGTGCACCGGAAGTTGCCGAAATCGCACACTCCGCTTCCGTCCCCGTGATTGTTGATGGTGCTGCAATGCTCCCACCAAAGTCGAATCTTACTAAGTTTATTTCCGAGGGAGCCGATCTCGTCACATTTTCCGGAGGCAAGTACATCGGTGGACCTCAGTCGACAGGAATCCTCGCCGGACGAGCTGATTTGATTGAGGCATCACTCATGAACAGCGGACCTGACATGGCAATTGGACGTCCTCAAAAGGTCGGACGCGAAGAAATGATCGGCATGGCCACTGCCCTCCAACTATTCGTCGAAACGGACGACACTGCGAGGCTAGCCG
>CAJQSP010000021.1 GCA_905614375.1 uncultured Dehalococcoidales bacterium
TCTGGAATCTGGATGCCGACGAACCGTATCGTCTGAAATGCGCATTTATTTACGAACGAGTGCGAAACGGAATTTCTGCCACCGAGGGTTCTAAGAGCGGTAAGCCAAGTTATTCGAATGTTGAGTCGCTGTTGGCTGATCTTGAACTCATGCTCCACTCACTGGAAGCGAATCAGAGTGATGCATCGGCGAACGGAGAGGTTCGACGTGTGATGCAACGAATTTCGACGTTCGGAATGACTCTCGCCACGATGGATATTCGGCAGCACGCAGAGGTTACGGGCACCGCGGTGAACGAACTCATAGATCGAGTTGAATCGATTGATGGCGGATTTGGAAATCTGTCGATGGACAAGCGATCGGCAAGGTTGATCAAGGAACTGAATTCCAAGCGAATTCTTAGTTCCAGAGCCGCTTCGTACTCACCGGCTACCACTGAAGTTCTAGATCTGGTCGACACAGTTCGCCAGGCGCAGGACGATTACGGCAATCAGGTCATCGAGAGCTGGATAGTGGCGATGACGCGCGATCTCGACGATCTTCTCGCGGTGTTGGTGCTCGCCAAAGAGGCAGGACTTGTGGTGCCTGAAGAAGGTATTGCACGAATCTCGGTAGTTCCTTTATTTGAAGAGATTGAAGACCTTCGACGCAGCCACGAAGTGATGGATAGTTATCTTTCGATTCCAGAGATTAAATCTTTGGTGCAGGCTTCGGGCGGAGTCGTTGAAGTCATGCTTGGCTACTCTGATTCCAACAAAGACGGCGGAATTACAACGTCGCAGTGGGAGCTGTACAAAGCTCAACGTGAACTGCGTACGATCAGTCAGAAGCATGGAGTTGCTATTCGACTGTTCCATGGTCGGGGTGGCACGGTAGGTCGAGGCGGCGGACCTACCAAGGATGCAATCATGGCTCAGCCGTATGCAACGGTAGACGGTCGAATTAAAATTACTGAACAGGGCGAAGTCATTTCCGACAAATACGGACTTCCCGAACTCGCCAGAAACCACCTAGAGCTTTCAGTTGCCGCGGTGATTGAGGCAAGTTTGCTGCATGCTGAACCACGTTATACTGATGAAAAACTCGAAGAGTGGTTCACCGTCATGGACTGGATTTCAGAGCGAGCGTATGCGAAATATCGCAGCCTGATCGAGACCGAAGGCTTTGTCGATTACTTTATGGATTCGACGCCGGTCGAAGAACTTGCCGGAATGAACATTGGATCACGACCTGCGCGCCGGGCTTCAGCCGACGGTAAGCGGAGTATCGACGATCTTCGGGCGATTCCGTGGGTGTTCGGTTGGATGCAGAGTCGACAGGTTGTGCCGGGTTACTACGGAGTCGGACAGGCACTTCGCGAGGCTCGCGAGTCGGGAATGGGAGATGTTCTAACCGAGATGTTTAATGAGTGGTCGTTTTTCAACACGTTCATATCGAACGTCGAAATGACGCTTGTGAAATCGAGCATGGAGATTGCCGGTCGGTACGTAGAAAGGCTTGTTGATCCGAGCTTGCATCACATATTCGAAGACATCAAATCGGAACGAAATAAATCTGTTCAGCAACTGCTTCGAATAACCGAGCAAGAAAATCTGTTGGATCGTCAGCCGGTTCTGAAACGAACTCTGGCGGTTCGTGAATATTATGTTGACCCGCTCAACTACCTCCAGGTTTCGTTGCTGGCACGCCGTCGTTCATCGCAAGAGAATGATCCTTCTGTTGAACGAGCATTGCTGCTATCGATCAATGGTGTTGCCGCTGGTCTGAAGAACACAGGGTAGTAGCGTTGGAATCCTCTTCACAATCACAAAAGAACCCTGTTGTTTCTTTCGTAGCTGAAACGATCGCAACTGGTTTTGGCTCTGGCAAGTGGCCATTCGTCGCACCTGCGACAGTGGGGACCCTTGCTGCTCTAATTGCGTACTGGCTGCTTGATATATCAGTGTTTGGTGGCGATGGCGATTCTATTTGGTTCTTCGCTTTGATAGGCATTGTGACGGTCGTCGGAATATGGTCGACTGATTATATCGACAATGAAGGCGATCACGATCCGAAACGCGGTGTTATCGACGAGTGGGTTGGTGTTTGGGTGACGGTTTTGTTTTTACCCGTCACTTGGCCGTGGATGATCGCGGGATTCTTGGTATTCAGGGCTTTGGACATTCTTAAGCCGTTGGGTGTTCGCAAAATCGAAGCTTGGCCCGGTGGATGGGGCATCATGTTCGACGATGTAGCGGCAGGACTGATCGGTGCCGTGATACTGAACGCCGTGCGGTTGATCTTCTTCGCTTAGGCCTTCGCCAATTTCTTGAGGATTTGGCCGAAGAACGCGTTCACAAGTTGGACGAATCGTTCCGGTTGGGCGTCATGCATGCCGTGGCCGACATCGTCCCACTTCACGTAGCAACCGTTTGTTAGTAGATCATCAGCACGGGTGGCCTCCGAGTCGCTGAGCGCTGCGCCCATGTCAGGACTCGCCTGCATGAGTAGCACCGGCGTTTCGATTTCGCTGAGTACGGCGTCAGGGTTCCAAAGTTCAGCTATCGTTCCTCCACCAGCTGGTATCCAGACTTCAGGATCAACTTTGGTAACGGCGATAGCCCTTCGCTGAATCGACGTTTCGGAAGCATCTGGATTAAGTTTTCTCAATTCGATAGCTGTATCTTCAACGCTGAGATTTTTATTGCGAAGATCTAGCATTGGCTGAAACTGGTCGGTTCTTTCGACGTACAGGGGCGGGTCTTCAAGAACCGCCGCGGCAACGAGGTCAGGCGTGACCGCACAGACCCCGCTCGACGTTACAGCACCCAATGAGTGACCTACGAGAAATGCAGGCTGCGCCACGATGTTTCGAAGGAACTCGACGATTTCGATGTGATAGTCGATAAAGCGGTAGCTGTCCGGAGTTCTTCCAGAATCGCCGTGTCCTCGTAGATCGACCGCGTATACATGCCAATCTTCGGCAAACGCGTCTATCACCGCCGACCAATTTGCCCAACGTCCGCCGATACCGTGGATCAACACCAAAGGTGGTCCGTTGCTAGGACCTTCTGCGTAGTTCACTTCGATAGTGCTGGCGGCGAATTTCTTTTCTGGGTAAGTGATCATGTGGTTCGACTGGGATGAAGGTAGTTTCGGTGAAAGATTAGCAGAAATGATCGATTGGGTGAACGATTTTTAGCGCTCGCAATGTTTGTCATTGCGAGGAGTTCGACGACGTGGTAATCAGTGATTACAGCCAACGCTATCGTCGATAATCGGAATGATTCTCTCAGATCTGTTTTTCAGCGGAGATTCGGCGAAGCCTAATTCGTTAGCTGCGTTGCATTTGATGGCTGATCACCACGTCGCATCATGGCAGGCTTCCGCAATGACAGTTATCGTCGACAGGGCTGTTGGGCACGGTAATTTTTGGAAACTTATTCAGTACAGAAACGTTTGGTGGCTCGGATGAAGTCATGGTTACGAGCTATGTGTGGGGAGTGTCCGACTTTTGGCCAGGTGAGAAGTCGAGAGTTGGGGATAAGTCCGATTACCCGTTCGGATTCTTCCTCTGACAGGATTCCGCCTTTATCGGCAACACCGGCGATCATTAGAGTAGGGCACTTGATCGAAGAGAACATATCGTCGAAAGTCTCAAAATCCTCGGATCGGCTAATCGGACTTTCTTCGAGCGCAGGATCCATTTGGAACCACATCTGCGAAATGCGTCTGATGCTGTCTTCGGAAGCACCATCGTATTGTTCTGCAACGGCTGAAATCAGATCGTTTGGCGTTGCAGCATCATGTATCTGTTGCGCTCTGCGACCGCGTTGATCGGGTGGTCGTTGGCGAGCCTGCTTGCGTACTTCGGAGTTGGCTCCTGAATACGGCTCGACCAATATTGCCTTCGAAACCAGTTCCGGATTTTGAGCGGCAACAGCAGCTGTAACCCAACCGCCAAGTGAATGACCCACCAAGTAAATCGGACTTTCACTGAGTAGCGGAATGAGGATGGCGATGTCATCGGCCCAAGTCTGTCGACTCGAACCTTTGCCATAACGTCCACTTCGACCCATACCGCGTAGATCGACAGCGAAAAGCTTGAACTCCGCCGCTAATTTGTCGACTACACGTCCCCATGTGTTCCAGTTCGATCCATATCCGTGAACTAAAATAAGCACCGCAGCTTCTGGTGACGGCGCTTCCCATTCCGCCACGTTCAGTGCGATTTCCCCGGTATGAACGTAGCGTTCTGTAAACGACATGGTTAAGGGATTGCCCAGCTTAGCCGAGCACTTCCTTCATCTTGGCACCGATCAATGCTGGTGATTCTACAACGTGAACCCCGGCAGCTTCGAGCGCTTTGTTCTTCTCAGAAGCGAGCGCAGCCTTTCCGGTGATGATGGCTCCTGCGTGACCCATACGCTTGCCAGCAGGAGCAGAACTACCTGCGATTGCAGCAACGACGGGCTTGGTTACGTGTTCCTTGATGTAGTCAGCCGCTAGCTGCTCTCGGATTCCACCAATTTCACCTATAAGTACGATTGCTTCAGTTTCGTCGTCGGCTTGGAATAGCTCAAGAACGTCAGTGAATGTTGTGCCGTGAACTGGGTCGCCACCGATACCAACACAGGTCGATTGACCCATACGGTGCTGCACAAGCTGAGCGATTGCTTCGTATGTGAGCGTGCCAGATCGAGATACGACTCCGACGTTTCCTGGCTGAACGATGTTGCCCGGAACGATTCCGACTTTGGCTTTCGATGCCGGGCTTAGAACGCCGGGGCAGTTCGATCCGATTAGTCGAGTGGGCTTGTCCTTGATGTACGCCATGACCTTGACCATGTCGAGTACTGGGACACCCTCGGTGATGCAGACAACGAGTTCTATGCCAGCATCGACCTGTTCGATGATTGCGTCCATTGCGAACGGCGCAGGAACGAAAATCACTCCGGTGTTTGCACCGGTTTCTTCAACGGCTTTTGCAACTGTTGAGAAGTAAGGAACTTCATCTTCAAATTTCTGACCGTCTCGGCCTGGGTGAACTGCGGCGACCATGTTAGTGCCGTATTCACGTGTTCGGTTCGCCTGGAAGCTACCGTCACGACCAAGACCCTGAACGAGGAGTCGCGTGTTCTCTCCAACAAGAATAGCCATTAGTTGGATTCTCCAAGTTCTAGTAATTTTGCTTTCAACACTTCAGCAGCCCCTGCGAGATCGGGAGCTCCAGTGATATTGAGTCCTGAGTCAGCGAGGATTTTTATTCCCTCTTCAGCGTTCGTGCCTCGCATCGCCACCACCATGGGTACTGATGTGTTGGTTTCCTTAGCTGCTGCAACAATTCCCTGAGCGACAATGTCGGAGCGTGCGATTCCTGCAAATAGGTTCACGAGGATCATTTCGACATCGTCGTCGTCGATGATGATCTTGAACGCTTCTTCGATGCGAGCCTGATCGGCAGATCCCCCGATGTCGAGGAAGTTGGCAGGATCGGCACCGGCTGCCTTAGTGATATCCATTGTTGCCATCGCCAGACCTGCACCGTTGACCATGCAACCGACGCGTCCACCATCAAGCTTTACGTAAGCGAGTTCGGATTTGTCGGCACGCTGTTCAAGCGGGTCTTGCTGGTTAGGATCACGCAAAGCCGCAATATCGGGATGACGGAACAATGCGTCGTCTTCGATGTTGATCTTGGCGTCGAGTGCGAAGACTTGATCGTCTTCGGTGATTACAAGCGGGTTGATCTCAACGAGCGAGCAGTCGTTTTCAACGAACACGTTGTAGAGGTCAGTGATGAGCTTGGTTGTAGCTCGAACCGACTTCGTAGGAACGCCGAGTGCGAGTGCGATGTCACGAGCGTGGTATGTGGTGAGTCCGATTAGCGGATCGCCTGCAATTCGGAAGATTTTCTCGGGTGTTGATTCCGCAACTTCCTCGATATCCATTCCGCCTTCGGTGCTCGCCATTACGAGTGGAGCACCGATATCACCGTCGATCACGATCGAGATATATAGTTCATCTTTGATGTCGAGAGTTTCAGCGATCATAACTTTTTCGACTGGCACACCCGAAGCGCCAGTCTGGTTCGTGACTAGCCGAGTGCCGAGTAACGATGCGGCTACTTCTTCCGCTTCCTCTGGTGTGTTGACAAGCTTGACGCCACCGACTTTGCCTCGACCGCCTGCGTGGACTTGAGCTTTTACTACTACACGCCCGCCCATTCTCGAAGCGATTTCTTTCGCTTCTGCGGCCGTCGATGCCACCTCTGCCTTCGGAGTTGGGACTCCGAATTTATCGAGGATTGCTTTCGCTTGATACTCGTGGATATTCACGAATGATTACTCGGTTCTGATTGCTAGCGACTCCGCATGCGTTGCTTGAAATGGCTTGTGCAGGCGATCCTTTTGTTCTAGACCGCAAATCATCGTACCGAGGGTGATGGTCAGTGTCTATGAAATACGTAGCTGACGAGGGTTCGTATATCTAACTGAAACAATTCGATTCAACAATGGAGGTCAACCTCAGTTGGCAACGAGCGTTATGCGGCTCGTACTTGGCCCCAAGCATTTTTAGATAGACCGATACGGGCAGTCAGAATTCTAAGATCACTCTTCATTGTTATGAACTAACGCAAAAAAAATGGCGGAGGGGACAGGATTCGAACCTGCGATGACGTTACCGCCATACTTGTTTTCAAGACAAGCGCATTCAACCGCTCTGCCACCCCTCCGCAGGGGTTCCAAGGTTTCGGAGTGAAACCGCACAGACAGTAAGTAAGTTTAATAGCAACTACCTGCCAACTGAAACGGTGAAACGCTACAAATTCCTCAGTGATCTGAACTAGAAAGCTGTTTTAGGGCGGTAAATATTGTAACTAAAGCGCTGAATACTGCTGGGGCGTCGCCAAAAATACTCGCCTGAGTGTGTGGACATGAAACAGCTTCTTGAAATGTCTGGAATGGTGACGTTGCTCATTGGCATCGTTGTAGCACTTGTTGGCATTGTCGTTTAGCTCTCCACCTAGAGTTCTTCGTAGCTATATGCAGTCGGATGCGTTTTAGAACTACTCGGTGTAGCGATGCTTGGCTGGGAGGTGATACGGGACCAACTGCGTGCTAGAAAAACAGATGATCTCCATGACGTCGGGTTTCATTAGGTCGAGTCGCTTGCCTGCCGTTACGTTTGGCAGTTTGAGCAGAAGTAGGCAGTTCGACCACTGAATTTCAGCGTGACTAGCGAGATTTCGCAGCGAGGACAGAACGACCCCGGCTTGCGATGCAGCAGCATTCGATCGTCGTAGGCATTGACAATGTAAGGTCGGCCTCGATCGTCAGGGTGACTCAGGATGTATCCGAGAGCGTGTTCGAGTGATATTCGAATCGCCTCAAATAAATTTTCTAGTTCTGGTTCAGATATTTCGCTTACTCGTCTAGCCGGTGAAATTTCGACTCTGTGGAGCGATTCGTCAGCGTAGATGTTGCCAATTCCGGCGATCACAGTTTGATTGAGAAGCAGAGGCTTTATTTGAGCCGTTCGACCTGCCATTAGTGAGACGAACTGACTGGTAGTGAATGCGGGATCGAGAGCGTCGGGTCCGAGTCCGGCAAAGGCGTGGTCGAGAGAGGCTAAATGTTGAATTCTTGCCCAGCGACGTGGATCGACTAGTGCGATTCGCAGATTGTCGTTATCGTCAGTGAGATCGAATTGTGCTCTGGTGAATCTGGGTGAGGGTTCATCAGGATCGAGTACGTGTACTTGACCGATCATGCCCATATGGAGGCTTAATACCGAATTATCGAGCACCATCGCAAGATGCTTACCACGTCGTTCGATGCTGGTTACCGTTTGATCGATCGCTTGCTTTGATCCAGCGATTGTTCCCGTGCCGTGCGCGCTTTCAGGCTTGTCTTCAAGCTCGACTTTTATGAACGTTTTTCCGCCGATACCTTCTCGAACGAGGTATCGGCGCAACGATTCAACTTCAGGTAGTTCGGGCATAGTGACTTCCGATTGAGAGGTCTAGCCCACTGAATCCATGTCGCCCCAAGTTGGACCGGTTTTTACTTCTACTAGCAGTGGTACTGTCAGATCCATGGCGGCGGGCATCATCGTTGTGACTATCATCTGCATTTCCATTAGCTCCCCGGGAGCTATCTCGAAGATCAGTTCATCATGAACCTGAATCGACATCTTCGACTGCATCTTCTGACTCTTCATCTCGTTTGAAATGTTGACCATTGCCAGCTTGATAACGTCGGCAGCCGTTCCCTGAATCGGCATGTTTACCGACACCCGCTCGGCTGCGGCGCGGTGTCCCGGATGACCCGCATTGATGTCGGGCAAGTAACGTCGGCGACCTGTGATCGTCTGGGCATATCCGCTATCTCGAGCTGATTGCTTCACCTGCTCAATGTAATCACGAATTCCCGGGTACTTGCCGAAGTAGAGGTCGATAAATTCTTGACCCTGCATGCGTGTGAGATCAGTTTGACGCGCCACGCCGACTGGTCCCAGTCCATAGATCACACCAAAGTTCAAAATCTTTGCGATTCGGCGTTGGTCAGGATTTACGTCTTCAACTCCATACATCGCTTGGGCGGTAGCAGCATGAATATCTTCGCCTTTGTGGAACGATTCGAGAAGTCCGGGTTCCTGCGACAGGTGCGCCAGAATCCGAAGTTCGATCTGCGAGTAGTCGGCGGCGAGGTACTGCCAGCCGTGTGCAGAATCGGCGACAAATGCTTTGCGCACTCGTCGTCCGAGCTCAGTGCGAACCGGAATGTTCTGCACGTTGGGATCAGTGCTCGATAGTCGACCCGTCGCCGAACCGACCTGATTGAAGCTGGTGTGAACTCGACCTGTATGCTTATTTACGAGTTCCGGCAGGGCATCAACATATGTCGACTTTAGCTTACTGAGTTCGCGGTACTTCAGAACAGCGTCGGCGATTTGGTAGATCCGATCGTCGAGGTCAGCGGTTTCAGAGATCTTTTCGAGGGCATTAGCGTCCATCGAATAGCCAGTTTTGGTTTTTCGAGTCTTTGGCGCACCCAGCTCGTCAATCAACAAAGCTGCCACTTGCTGATTCGATGCCAGATTCAGTTCTCGTCCGCCAATGACGGCGGTTGCAGCCTGTTTGATCAGTTCGACCTCCACTCCGAGTTGCTCCGACATCTCGGCAAGCGCAGCTTTGTCGATCATCATGCCGTTCCGTTGCATTTCGATAATCACAGGAAGCAGCGGTAATTCGATTTCTTCGTTCACATAGCGAGCTTCGTGCTCGTCGATTTCTTGTTCGAAAAGCTCGTATAAACGCCACGTGAAATCGGCGTCGGCTGCGGCGTATGGAGCTGCTAGTTCGATCGGTACCGCTGCCATAGTTATCTGTTTTTTACCGACACCGATTAGGGTCTTGATCTCAGTCATTTCGGATTGGAACAATTCAAATGCGAGCGGCTTCAGGCCGATAGCGCGCCGACCGCACAAAGCTGCTGCGATCATCGTGTCGAAAAATAAATTGTTGAGGGTAATCCCGGCTGTAGCGAGAACCATAATGTCGTAGTTGGCGTTATGGGCGATCTTTTTTATCGAATCATCCTCGAAGAGAGGTCGTAGCGCTGCGAGTCCTTCAGCAAATGGTACCTGGTCGCCTTTGTTGTGGTTCATAGCTACGTACCAGGCGTGTTCGGACTTGATTGAGAACGACAGTCCGACGAGATCGGACGTCATTGAGTTGAGGCCAGTAGTTTCGGTGTCGAATGCAAATTCGCCTTTTGCTCGCAGGGCATCGATCATCGTGTTGAGGCCCGCCATGTTGGTAACTATTTCGTAGTCGCCGAGCGGTTTTGACGGTTCTGGCGTTGCTAACGCTTCGACCGGAGCAGCCTCGCCCATCATGTTGATTTGGCCGTTTTCTGCGACCGAAGGAGCCTTGTTTGGCTCCCATCCAGGTGCCGTTTCGATATCAGACGCCGTGGTCGCAGGAGTGGAACTTTCGACTCCTGCTTTCGGGAGTCGATTCGCTACGAGACGCATCTCGTAGCTCATTAGCGTCTTAATAACTGCTTCACGATCGAAGTCGCCGAACTTGGATTTTTTTTCGTCGAATTCGACCGGTACATCCCGAACGATCGTTGTTAATACGAGCGCAGTAGCGGCTGTTTCGCGATGCTCCTCAAGAAGATTCATGGTGCGTTTTGCACCGCGTAGGCCTTCGATTTTTTCAACTTCTTCGAGCTGGCTAAATAGGGAAGGGAAGTGACCAAGCTTCGTGAGCACTGCGCGAGCGGATTTCTTGCCGACGCCCGGTACGCCTGGGATGTTGTCGGATGGATCGCCTTCGAGGGCTTTGATCTCGGCGACATAGTCGGGGCCCAAGCCATCGTACTTATCGGTAACGCCCGCTGGGTCGTACGTTCGCATATCGCCGAAACCCGTGTACATCAGTAATGAGGTCTTCTCATCGACCAGTTGCAATTGGTCGGCGTCGCCCGTGAGAATCAATGTTTTGACTCCCTGCTCAGACGCCTGCTTTGATAGCGTTCCGATCAGATCGTCTGCTTCAAATCCGTCGTATTCGTAAACCGGTACGCCCATCGGTTCGAGAATCTCTTTGAGAATAGGGATTTGCTCATGAAGGGCGGGGTCAACTTCTTGGCGCTGTGCCTTGTACGCCGGGAACATTTCCTTGCGGAACGTCGATGCTTTCGTGTCAAAAGTCACAGCGATGTGAGTTGGATTATGATCACGAATTACCCTCAGCAACATCGACATGAACCCGCTAGCGCCGGTTGTGTTTTGCCCCGACGCAGTAATCAAGTGATCGCGCATGGCGAACCACGCCCGGTACACGATCGCGTGTCCGTCGATTATGAGGAACAGTTTGTCGTCAGATTTAGCCTTAGAAGTGGTCATGTGAAGCTGATATTAGCCCAGGAGAATCGATGGAATTGGTAGGTGAGCGGATTATAGCTTCCAGCGCAACATCACAACGCAATCAGCTATGTCTCATCGGTTCTTGTTTAATCGGATATCGATCGTTCGTCTGATCGAAACGGTTATAGAACCGTATAGTGACATACTTAGCAAGCCAATATATCGTGTAGCTAGGTATTGACCATAAAGCGAATTATCCGCTGTTATTGCGAAGAAAAATGACCACATCAACAAAGCCGACAAATGACCTCGTTAGTATCGACTACTGGCAGTCTCTCAATCGAAAAAGCCTATTGAGGTTTTTCATGTTGCAGCAACTGAGCATGGGGCCGATGCACGGATATGAGATTGCCACACGAATCGCACTTTGTTGCGATGCACGACCAACTGACGCCATGATCTACCCGATGTTGAAGGAGTTAGAGACTGGTGGTTACGTAGAGCTGGAACTGGCTGTGGTGAACGGCAGGAAGCGGAAGAACTATTCGCTATCAATGCTAGGTGTGAAGGCTTACCGAGCTTCGGCTCAGGCATGGTCGAACATACTGCCGCAGCTTGAAACTGCGATGAAGCAGGCAGGGGTAGAGACGGTCTGCTGCACGATAACGGGTATTGATTCCAGCATTTTTGGAGAACAATTAGATGACAACTAACAAACCCTTTGGAACATTGAACCCTATCAGCGAAGAAGCTGCATGCTGTGGCGATGATTGCTGTGGAGACGCTGGATCGTCGGAAATTACTCACGAAAAGCTTGAAACTATCACTGCTGCAGTTCAGCACCAGTACGGATCGCTCGCATCGAACGCCGCAGAGCGTGCAGCCGACAGTACAAGGGTGAAGGCTATTGACAAGTTTTACTCAGAGGATCAGCGAGATTCGCTGCCGGACGAAGCAGCAGGCGCTTCTGCCGGTTGCGGAAATCCGGTAAGAATCGCGGATGCCCAGCTTGGCGAGACTGTTCTTGATCTAGGTTCAGGGGGTGGTGTAGATTGCTTCCTCGCCGCCAACGAAGTCGGTCCAGATGGCTATGTGATTGGTATCGATGTGACACCACGGATGTTGGAGCTTGCTCAGAAGAACGCTGAGAATCTTGGCACCGAGAACGTCGTGTTCAAGCTAGGGCATATCGAATCGATCCCGCAGGCCGACAACACTGTCGATCTCGTTATTTCCAACTGTGTGATCGCACTGTCTGAGCAAAAAGACCGTGTGTTCTCGGAGATTTACCGAATTCTGAAGCCTGGTGGTCGCTTTGTTATTTCCGACATGGTTACTTCTGAGGCATTGCCTGATGATGTGCAGAAGTCGGCTGTAGAATGGGTCGCTTGTGTTGGCGGTGCAGCGGTAATTAGTGAGTATCTGGAACTTGTGGAGTCATCAGGTTTTTCAGCGATTGAGATTGTTAAAGAAGAGCGAAGTTGCCCCGACTCCATCGGTTGGGAACAGAGTTTGATCAATTTGACTTTGCGGGCGTCCAAGCCGAATTCGTAGTTCGGATAGCGCATTCAAGTAGGATTGGTGATAATTGTTTCCGCAAAGCTGGAGATGAGCCGTTGGCTGAAGCCCGTAAGTTCGTTTTTTTATCGCCCGATTACAGTAGTTAGATTACCGATAACAGGTTCTGCGGATCGAGTTGCTGTGATTTAGAAGCAGTGATGCTTTCTGGCAATACGAAGGACATCACTAACGCTGTGAAGCAATGCTAAAGCGTAGTCGCCGAGCGACCTGGCAAGTGTGGACTTGAGGCTTCGTACGACAAAGCGTCGGAGAAGTTCCATATCGATTATCCACGCTCGACAATTCCCGAATAAAGGGCCGGTGCTTCGACTAACGGGTGCTCAAGCACACCAGACGTTAGCCGCACGCTCGACGATGCATGACTACACTTGTCACTAGCAATGCTTATTAACCCCTGGGTTCGAAATTACGAGAAAGACGACCACGCGGCACTGGGTCGCGTTCGTGAATGGGCTGTGAACAAGCTTGGCAGCAACGTCGACTACGGATTTGGGTACGGCACATGGGTGTTCATCGGTAACGAAACCGTCATTAAGATCGACCCCGAAGTTGGACGCAGTGAGCGTTTTAGCCACGAGCTCGCTGCGACTCAGATGGAGATACCGGGAGTCGCTACTCCTCATGTGCTTGAAACGGGTGCGTTAGAGGGCAGGGCCTGGGTGATTCTGAATCGACTCGAAGGTTCGAGTGGTTACAACGTTTGGCCGGGATTGGATCAGGAAGCTCGAAGAAATTTGACCGGTCAACTGGTGACTGCTTTGGGCCATATTCAACAGTTTCAGCCAGACGAAGGTATGTTGCATGCTGAAACTCAGGACTGGGCGGCGCACATAAGGAAGTCTTTCAATCGGGCGCTTCGTGCAGTCGATAACGTAGTGCCGGGCCGAGTGCTTACAACTTCGCAGGCTGCATTTGCGCAGTGGGCAGAAGCACTGACCGATCGACCTCGGGTGCTGTGTCACGGTGATCTGTGGTTTGGCAACATTTTGGTCGGCAGCAACGGTAGTCTGTCGGGAATTCTCGATTTCGATCGAATGGCATTGGCACCTGCCGACTACGAACTCGATATGTTGCTTCGGTTCTGGCGATACCCGTGGAATTTTGTTCCCGAGCAGCTAGAAGAGACCTACGGCGATCCGCTCGATATCGAGCTAATGAAGCCGTTCGCGGAACTATGTCAGGGCAATTTGAGCGATGACGCACTATCGGCTCGACTCAGCGCGTTGGAGTTGATCTACCGCTTGAATCTCGTAAATCGCTTCGGGTGGAACGACGAATCGGCCGAGATGTTCGAGACGGTTCTAGGTGGCGATTGGGCTGAGGGTTTGGTTTAGGACGTTTGCCGAGGGTTCTCACTTTTAGTTCTTTCTCCACGCGGGAGAAGGCTAGGTTGAGGGGGCATGTAAATCGTTTGTTGGCATCGATATGCGATCCAGGCATCCCAGCCCCGGCGTTCCTCCTCCCAGACGGAGATGACCTTACGGCTGCCACACACGAGTTCTCGTCAAACATTCCAATCTCTGAAAACGTGCCACCGGCACCTTTCTCTCTAGACAAACTGCAAAAACCGAACCATAGTGTGTTGAACAAGTAAGCCAGTTCTGACAATCAGCAGGAGATGTTGTGATGAAAGCCGTTGTATACAAAGAGCCGTTCAAGGTTGCTGTGGAGACGGTTCCAGATCCGCAGATCCTTCACCCCAACGACGCAATCGTGCAAATCACGTCATCCTGCATTTGCGGATCCGATTTGCACATGTACGAAGGTCGTACGGCGGCACAGCCCGGGATCGTGTTTGGTCACGAGAACATGGGCGTGATCGTAGAAGTTGGACCAGCTGTTAAAACTCGCAAGGTCGGCGACCGAGTGGTGATGCCGTTCAATGTAGCGTGCGGATTCTGCAAGAACTGTCTCGGCGGATACACCGGATACTGCACGACAGTGAATCCCGGGTTCGCCGGTGGTGCCTACGGATACGTTTCGATGGGACCGTGGGTCGGAGGTCAGGCCGAACTAATGCAGGTTCCATTTGCCGATTTCAATTGTCTTGTGCTGCCTGAGGGCACCGACCATGAAGCCGATTTCGCGTTGCTCGCTGATATCTTCCCGACCGGTTATCACGGCACGGAACTTGCAGGGGTGAAACCGGGCGAAAGTGTTGCGGTGTTCGGGTGTGGTCCGGTCGGACTCATGGCTTCATATAGCGCTATTTTACGAGGCGCATCGCAGGTATTCGCGGTCGACCACGTTCAAGAACGACTCGACAAGGCTGCTGAAATCGGTGCGATTCCGATCAACTACGACGTGGCAAATCCGGTCGAGCAGATCAAGGTGCACTTGGGTGGAGAGGGCGTCGACAAGGGAATCGACGCCGTGGGTTATCAGGCAACAGCGGCCGGTTCGTCAGCCGTTGGGGGAGAGCAGGACGAAGTACCGAACATCGTTCTCAATCAGCTAATCGACGTGGTTGCTCCGACCGGTGCGTTAGGAATTCCTGGTTTGTACGTACCTTCCGACCCTGGAGGAGTAGATGAGCGCTCTAAGAAGGGTGTACTGTCGATCAACTTTGGGCAGCTTTTCGAGAAAGGTATTCGTCTGGGTACTGGACAATGCAACGTAAAGCAATACAACGCCAACTTGCGAGATCTGATCATCTCTGGCAAGGCGCTACCGAGCTTCGTCGTATCGCACGAAGTGTCGCTAGACGAAGCGCCTGATGCCTACAAAAAATTCGACCAGCGAGTAGACGGCTACACAAAGGTGATTTTGCATCCGTAATCAAGTGAGCGTTTGCGCTTAGTAAAAAGGAATTGCCGATATGGCACGACAATGGGGTGCTGGTGATTATCGATACGAGCTGGTTGAGAACTGGCCACAGGTGGCCGTCAATCGAGTGGCCGCCGACGTGGCGGGTGATTCTAATGGGCGTATTTATACGGTCGTTCGCGATCCTAAGGCCAATGGAACGTTCAACAACATCACTCCGGCAACAGGTCACATGCTTGTGTTCGATTGAGGCGGGGCGTTGCTCGATACCCGACTCACTGACGAGTTTTCTTCGCCACACGGTCTGTGGATCAATAGCGACGACGAGATTTTTCACCCGATTGTGGTTCCCACCCGGTTACTAAGTACTCACCAACCGGTGAAGTGTTGATGACTATTGGCGCTAAGGGAGAACGTGGCGCACCGGGCGAGCCGTTCAACATGTGCACGCGTGCAACGCAATCACTCTCTGGCGATATTTTCGTTTCTGACGGTTACGGTCAAAATAGAGTGCATCGTTATAGCTCTGACGGGGAATACATTCTGTCGTTCGGATCGGGTGATCCGGTGTTTCTCCAAGGGTGGCTCGGTGAGGAAGTTACTGGCACGCCTGCGACCGGACCCGGTGAATTCAACCTGCCGCATCACGTTTTGGTTGACGATGACGACAATGTATATGTGATGGATCGAGCGAACAATCGGTGTCAGATATTCGATCTGGAAGGAAACTATTTGCGTGAGTGGTCGGACGTGACCGGGGCGAACGATGCGGTTATCGACGGCCACGGAGTGATGCACATCGTTGGTCACGCCGGTGTTGAGTTACGTTCGTTGGACGGCACACTGCTGGTTCGCTGGGGTGAGAAGGGCGAGGGCGCTGGTCACTTCACGCACTCACCACACGGCGTGTATATCGATAGTGAAGAGTCGATATACATCGCTGAAGTTGGTGGAAACAATCGATTGCAGAAGTTCGCTCGGGTTTAGTCCAGGCGGTCAAACAACGCAGCCCTGACTCGCTTGGTTCGTTTGAGCGAATGTGAGCGAGCACAGGGCTGAGTGGTTGATTCTTTTGTTAGTGCCGGGCGTGCATTTGCACTTGGGCACCACGGGAGGTCAGCGAACCAGAACTAGTCGGCGGCGTTTGCTGTTGGGCGGGCATCGAGGAGGTCGATACCACCTCGAACCTGACCAAGGGTGTCGGCGATTCGTTCTTCGAGCGTGAACAAAACCTCTCGAGCATAGTTGTCTGCGCCCTTGCGACGTGAGTCAGCTGAAGTTTCAGCCTCGTTCAAGATACCGTTTACACGGCTTTCAGCATCATCGATCAAGTTACCAGCGCGCTTCTGTGCGTCTACTTCGATCTCGGTTGCCTGTTCGTTAGCCATTCGGGTGATCTCAGTGTTCTGGATCATCTTTCGGGCTTCTTCTTGCGAAGTCGTAAGCAGCGTGTTCGACTGCTCTTCAGCCAGCTGACGAATCGTTGTTGCTTCGTCATCGGCGTAGGCGCGAATTCGGCGGGCTTCTAATTCAGCCTGCTTGATGATCGCGTCTTTCTGGCGAACTACACCCTCGGCTTCGTTCAACTGTTCTGGCATTTCACCCTTCATCTCATCGATGACTGCTGTGATTTTGTCCAGGTTTACGAGCGTTCGAGCTGTTCCGGGTACTCGACCTTTGACGATCATCGCCTCAAGGTCTTCGAGCTGTGACATAAGTGTCATTTTCTGCCTCCATACGTGTCGACTGACGCGTATTGTTAACTATTACTTGCTACTTGTTTCGTTTGGTTTCGAGCCTCTCAACCAGAGGCACCCAAACGTTTTTAGGAACGAGGTCCGACACATCGGCGCCGAGTGCCGCTACTTCCTTCACTCTCGATGAACTCAGGATCTGATATTGCAGTGCGCTGAATAGACAAACGGTTTCGACGTCTTCAGCCATCCTGCGGTTCATTAGTGCCATTTCACTTTCGTACTCAAAATCACTCGTGATCCGTAAACCACGAATGATTACCGTTGCTTCGATTTCGCGGGCAGCGTTGACTGTTAGGCCTGAGTACGCCTTTACCGATACGTTTGGCAGGTGTGCCACTGCTTCGGAGAACATTTTTATCCGCTCATCGACATTGAACATGGTTCGTTTCGATGAGACGTCGACAACACCAACCGTCAAATGTTCGACGGTCTGTGATGCCCGTTCGACAATATCCACGTGCCCATTGGTAACGGGGTCAAACGTGCCGGGATAGATCGCTCGTGCCATCTATTCGCCCTCCGGCTTCGTTATTTGGGTTGGAGTGGTTTGAGATTTGTATACTGAAATTGCCGTGTCGCCGTAGAGTCTGTGGGTAGACAACGAGAGTCCGGGAAGTGAATCGGGGAGATCAGTCATCTTCGAGTGTTCGAGAAATGCGATGGCGTTGGGTGCAATTAGATGGGCGTTGTGGACAAGCCCGAATAGAGACTCGAACTCGACGAGATCATAGGGGGGGTCGGCAAAAATCAGGTCAAACTCACCCTTCAGTCTTCCGACTGCGTTGAGTGCGCTACCTTTTTGTACTGAACCTTGCATTGCCAATTTGTACTTTTCGAGAGCCTTTTTTATATCTGCGCACCGACGACCGTTTTGCTCGATGAACGTTGCGTTTGTTGCGCCACGCTGTAGAGCTTCGATCCCGAGTGCTCCCGTTCCTGCGTAAATATCAAGTACCCGCAAACCGTGAGGTCCGGCAGGTCCGAGCATCGAAAAAATAGCGGATCTAACCTTCGAAGTTGTCGGCCTGAGGCTGGAACCAGTATTTCGACGGAACTGTGAAGATCCTCTTCGGTTGTTGCTCATCGCACTTTCGATCCGCACCTTAGACCCTTGAATTTCTCTGGGTATCCGTAAAGCTATTACGCGAAATGGGACAAAATCGATTATTCATGGAGCCGTCATTGTTAACCATCGTGAGTTGTTACAGGTTTTGGCGGTTTTACACGGATGCGGTGTCATAGGCTGTCTAATCGATGGCCATTCCGTTACGTGCGAATCACAGGCGGTTCGATAGCTGGCTTAGAATGAATTGCTGCATAGTTGGCATGCGGATAGTCGCTTGGCCAAGCAGCATTAGGTGAGAGAAGTGCCGTATCGTAAAAACATGCGGAACAATACGAGTGTCAGCAGGCAATTTCTGCACCGGAACATATGACCAACCAAGATCAACAAGAACAGCCAGAATCGTTGCCAGATTCTTTGAACGAAGCCGATGTGGCTGCAGGCGAACGAAAACTCATTGAAGATCGTCTAGCCAAAACAGCTCAGATCCGGGCGAAGGGTATCGATCCTTACCCTGCACGTTTTGATCGAACTCACACGTCTGAAGAAGCAGCTAAACTGTTCGAATGCGCCGAAGTAATGGCGAGCAATGGTGTCGGTGATGATTCCGGGCACCCACGAACCGAAACCATCCGAATCGCCGGCCGAGTTATGGCTCGTCGCGGTATGGGTAAGGCTGCATTCATCGACCTGAAGGACGGCTACGGTTCGATTCAGGCGTTCGCCCGCCAGAACACGATGGGCGATGACGAGTATGAAATGTTGGGTTTACTAGATATTGGAGACATCATCGGCGTCGAGGGTTCAGTAATACGGACTCGCCGCGGCGAAATTAGCGTTGAGGCTGCCAAAGTCACCGTTCTCACCAAGGCGATTCGTCCGTTGCCCGACAAGTGGCATGGTCTACAGGATCAAGAAATTCGATTCCGCCAGCGCTATCTTGATCTGATTTCTAACGACAAGGCGATGAAGAACGCTCTGTTGCGTTCAAATGTCGTTAAGTCTGTGCGAGCTTTCATGCACGGTGCCGGATTTATCGAAGTCGAAACTCCGATTCTGGTACCCGTCGCTGGTGGTGCTCAGGCGACTCCTTTTGAGACTCATCACAACCAGCTTGACCGTGATTTGTATCTGCGAATTGCAACCGAACTTTATCTAAAAAAATTGATCGTCGGTGGTATCGAACGAGTATTCGAAATCGGTCGGTTGTTCCGAAATGAAGGACTCGATCACGATCACAATCCAGAGTTCACGACCATCGAGAGTTATCAGGCGTACGCCGATTACAATGATGTAATGGAGATGGTCG
This sequence comes from uncultured Dehalococcoidales bacterium, assembly GCA_905614375.1. The sequence goes on from CAJQSP010000021.1 coordinate 19,337, forward strand.
AGAACTTGGTTTCGACTATCGCCAAAGAAACGACCGGCTCGATGGTTTTGCCGGAAGTTGAGGGTATGAGACCCGAGATCGATCTAACGCCTCCGTGGCCTCGACTCGACCTACGTAAAGAGATCAAAAAGCGAACTGGTATAGATTTCGTTGTGACCCGTGACACTGAGTCGCTTTCGGCGGCGATGCGGGAGCGTGGTATTCACGTCGAAGCTGGATCAGCTTGGGGGCGTTTGCTCGACAAGGTTATTTCGTCGGAAGTTGAACCTCATCTTGTGCAGCCTAATTTCTTGGTCGACTACCCGGTCGAAATGTCTCCGCTCGCAAAGCGTAAGCCAGACTTAGACGAAATCGTCGAGAGGTTTGAAGGTTTCGTTATGGGAACCGAACTTTGCAACGCATTTACCGAATTGAACGATCCGGTCGACCAGCGTGATCGATTCGAGCAGCAGGAGAAGATGCGTTTGGAGTTCGGCGACGATGAAGCTGATCGTTTGGATGAAGACTTCCTCGTTGCTATCGAACACGGTATGCCGCCAACGGGCGGGCTTGGACTGGGAATCGACCGGCTCACAATGCTGATCGCCGGAGAAGAGTCGATCCGAGAAATTTTGCTATTCCCTGCCATGCGTAACACGTGATCTAATCGAACTAGTATTTCGTCGCCTGCCAAATTATTAGAGTAAAAAATGCTTTCACTGGAACAGATAGTCCGAGATCCTGAAAAATTCCGAGCCGCATTGGTTCGACGCGGAGAAGACCCGCCTATCGACAGGATTGTCGAACTCGACTCTCGACGAAAAGAGTTGATTCAGGAAGCCGGCGTCGATCGTGCGAATCGGAACAAGGTGAGCAAGGCTATTGGTGACGAGAAGCGGAAGCCAACGCCAGAAGAGATCGTAGAAATGCGTGCGGCTGGTGAGCGGATCAAATATGTAGAGGCGGATTTGGCGGGTGTTACCGAAGAGTTGAACGCCGTTCTTCTACCGATTCCAAACACGCCACTCGATGATGTTCCAGACGGACTTGATGAAGAATCGAACATCGTAATCCGTACTTCAGAGGGCCCTGCCGAGTTGCACGGCAACGCACACTGGGACATTGCTACCAAGCTAGATATTCTCGATCTCGAAGCCGGTGCGAGCATTGCAGGCGCACGCTTTTACGTGCTGAAGGGAAAGGGCGCCAAGCTCCAACGGGCATTGGCGTCTTGGATGCTTGATATTCAGACTGAAGTCCACGGCTACACCGAAATCGACCCGCCGCTATTGGTTCGTGGCGAGACGATGACCGGTTCAGGAAACCTGCCCAAGTTCAAAGACAATCTCTATCGCGACGATGAGTCGGATTTGTGGCTCGTGCCTACAGCCGAAGTCGCACTGAACGGATTACATCAAGGAAAAATTATCGACCCTGATCGACTCCCGCTGAAGTACGTAGCTCAGACTCCTAGCTTCCGTAAAGAGCATACGTCGGCAGGAAGAGACGTCCGCGGAATCAAGCGGGTTCATCAGTTCGAAAAAGTCGAGATGTTCCGATATGTCGAACCAGACACTTCTGACGAAATGTTGGAAGAGATGGTCTGTGAGGCTGAATCTCTGTGCGCTCGACTTGGTTTGACCCACCGAGTGCTACAGCTTTGTGCTGGTGATATCGGCTTTCAGTCGGCTAAAACCTACGACATCGAAGTGTGGTCGCCGGGTTGTGCCGAGTGGCTTGAAGTCAGCTCGATTTCTACTTGCACCGATTTCCAGACCCGGCGAAACGGAACTCGATATCGTCCAGAAGTGGGGGCTTCGACGAAGTTGCCGCACACTCTGAACGGTTCAGGATTGGCACTGCCTCGCATTTGGATTGCAGTTATAGAGAATGGTCTACAGGCAGACGGCTCGATCGTTATTCCTGATGTGCTGGTTCCGTACACCGGCTGGGATCGTATCGAAGTGAACTAGCTTGGTCATTTTCCCCACGAAATAATCTGTCTCACCTCGGAAGATTGATCTGTGAATTACCGTAAGCTCAAAAGCACTGGACTAGAAATATCAGAAGTTATTTTCGGCGACTGGACTGAGGTCGCCATATAGCGAATGAAGCCGTTCGAGTGTGTTTATGGACGAATGTCGAGCGTGTAGTTCGTTGGCAGCGTCGAATGGCGATTAGTTGCGCTAATGATGATCACTACGAGATCATCGTCGCCGACGTTCTCGACTGTCAGGTTTCCCGTACCCATTGAATTGACAGGAACCTGATAAACGACCGGATCGCCAATGTCTTTTTCGTGGATCACCTGAACGAGATACTGCGTTGGGATTGTCTCTTCGACTCTGACGAATCCGTTTGCGGTCCAATCGGCAAATGTCGATGTATCGTCAATCCATCCGAGTTCAGGAATTTCGAAATCATCGAAGCAAGCGCCTTGTGCGAATACGGCGTCGTCGGTGATGTATTCAAACCTGAGAAATACCTGTTCACCGGCGTAATAAGAAAGATCTACCGAATCCTTAACCCATCCGAGACTTGTGCCCGTTAATCCGGGGCCATAGCTGTTGCCGTTTGGATCGAAATTGATAGCTCGCTCGGTGTCGAGAATGTCCCATGTGCTGCCGTCGTCGTTCGATACCATCACATAGGCATAGTCCCAAAACTTTTCGATGTTGTAGTTGACCCAGAACGTTAATGAGGCTGAATTGACGGACCGAAGATCGACTTTTCGAGTCAATGTTGAATCGATCGAATCACCGTGATTCGACCACCAGCACGTGTCACCAGAGTGCGGAGCCGTGGTTAGTAAAGATGTCGTAGCTTCACCCTGAAATTTGACAGACATCCTACTTGAACCACTCGAAGTCACAACGTACTTAGAGCCGTAAGATTTGACTGATCCTGAGAGCGAGTCGGGTGCGCGCTTGTAGACATTTCTCACCGGCGGAACGAAATTATCCTCATACGCGTAGGGTCCCGTGTTTGCACTGAGATAGTTGGCAACGAGCCAATCGGCGTACACGTCGTCGGCTGTTACATCGAACCCACGTTCGGTGAGAGTGAGGTCCACAGACTCCATACCGTCAGCCTGATGCTGGGCAAACGCGGTCAGTAACTCATTGCCACCATAGTGAACGGAAAGGAACCCAAAAAATAGTTTTGCAGCTCCGTAGTTTGCCGCTGAAACAGAAATGTCTTGTGCCCACGCAGTGAGAGAAGTTGCGGGTTCTCGAACGAATGCTGCTGCTGACGATCTGGTAAACCCGGCGATCTCAGCAGCAACTTCCGATAGGCCTTCGTTGACCCACGAGTCTTCACTATTGTCGGTTGCAAAGTGAGTAGCATGCTGTAATTCGTGAGCGATAACACTTAGGTATTCGTTACCCGACAGATCGACGCTGTCAGCCGACATATAGAGGGCTTCACGCTGGTTCGATTGAGTTCGGATCTCTTTCGGGTATGAGTCGGCAGCTGAGAAATATCCGGCAATTCCTGATCGTAAGACTGCTGTATAAACAACCATTCGGTCATCGCCATCGATGCCCGGTGTCAGTGGCGCTCCAAAAACTTCAGTAACGGCCGGCCAAACATCGGATTCAAAATTGCTGGCGACCTCAGCAATGTCGATTGGGTCTGGCTCATAACCGGTTTCGAATACCCAGTAAACGTGCTCTGATACATGAGAAACTGTGCCGCTTACTAACACGCTACCGACGTCCCGCGACACCCAGAAATTTACGTCGTCGCCAACAATGAGAGGTTCCGATGCCACTACCGTTTTCGGCTCGGTGTAGCCGGGGACGAGTCGCTTACCTAGTTCTTGTAGATCGCGGTCAGGAGGGGCAGGAATGATCGGTTCGGGCTGGGCGGGTATGTATATAGGAATGGCGGTTGGGATTCTGGTTGGGAACGGCGTTCGGGTAGGATTTATCTGTTCCGTTAGAGCCACCGGTTTTGCGGTACGTAAAGCTTGGGGAGTCAGAGCGCTGGAGCTAGGCATACTGGTCGGATTTGGTTCAGGTGTGCGTGATAGGATCGGTGTCGCTGTTGAAATTTTCGCTTTGGGTACCGGCGTAGCGGTAGCGGGTTGGGAATTGGGTGTTACGCCCGCGGCTGGTTCGCCATCGACGACGGGAGTGGTACAACCAATTACGACAGCGAGCAAAGCAAGCATGCCGACTATGTGTAGAGATTTTGGCAAGCTGATCCGCACAAGGCGAAATTCTGAAATTTTATGCATCACTTTGATGCTGGTTTGTCGCCATTATTCGTCAAGTTAAACTTGTTCATTGCATTGTCGAAATCACCGCTGGCGATCATCGTAATCGCATCAGCAGCTCGTTCGGACGCGGATTTGACCATGGCTCGTGTATCAGGGTCGAAAGTGCCTAAAACATGATCAACCTGCACCGCCGACGATTCTGGGTTCCCAACGCCAATACGGACTCGCGGAAACTCGTTCGTACCGAGTGATGTGATGATCGATTTCAGGCCATTGTGGCCGCCCGGGCCACCCTGCTTTCGTATACGCACAGAACCCGGTTTTAGGGTTATGTCATCCGTGACAATCAGGATTTTGTCAGGAGTGGTTCCGAACCGGTTCGTCAGGTAGCTTAGAACAGTTCCCGAGCGGTTCATGAACGTTCTTGGATAGGCGAGAACGACTGCTGACCCACCGAGTTCGGTTTCGGCGAACCGTAATTCCTTGCGCTTTCGATTCAGTTCGGCGTTTGTGCGTTTGACGAGTTCATCGAGACACCACCATCCGACGTTGTGACGGGTGTTTTTATATTCAGCGCCTGGATTGCCTAAGCCGACAACCAGCCACGGCGAACCTTCTGATCCACCGCCGTTTCCACTAGGAAAGAACTTGTCTAAGAGTGATGATACGTCCAATCGTCGATATTCCCGCTTGATCCACTTGGTTTGACAAACAATTCGTTTAGAAATGATATGACCTTATCGTCGAGAACGTTTGCTAGGTTAGACAAATCTCCAGTGGAATTGAGCCGAAATAGACTAACTAGTTTGTCAGTTTCGGGTGAATCCATCACCAAATTTGCGACAACCAATGCGACCCGCTCACGATATAAGTTGAAAAGTCTGACTATCTCGGAAATCATATTGCCAACATCGTTATTGGGCGGAGCCTGAACTATCACGCAAATTCGTTTGTTGATGATCTCCGATTGCTGGGCAACGTAACTCGACTGCAGTAGTAATAGGCGATACATGGCGTCACTTTGTAGGTCTTTGCCGTAATCGGGTCGCCAGTCTTAGGCAACAATTACCTCCCCCGGGTTTCGCCAATGAGGTCGTCAGCGAAAGAAAATGGCAGGGGGTTGACCTGCGTAAATGAGTAAGCGAACGTAACTACGATTTAATTCTCCAGCAAACTATGTTGAATGCTGGGAATAACGATAAGTGGGGCTAGGAATCAAACTCCGGTCGAACCGGAACTTCTCCGTTTTCCATAAACGCGATGAACTCAGACTCATCGATCACGTGTACATCGAGACGTTGAGCCTTTTCGAGTTTTGAGCCAGCTTCGGCACCTGCAACGAGATAGTTCGTTTTCTTGGTTACCGATCCTGTGGCGTTTCCACCCAACAACTTAATTCGATTTTGAGCTTCAGATCGTGACATAGTATCCATCCGACCTGTAACTACGAATGTCACTCCGTTGGCGGGGTGATCGGCTGAAGGTTCGGGAGTGTCGTCGATTGGATTGACGCCGAGTTCGATGAGATCGGCGATGAGCTGGCGGTTTTGTTCGACAGAGAAATAGTCGATTAGCGTCGAGGCAACGATTGGTCCGATTCCATTGATGGACAACAAATCTTTTTCGGTCGCATCTTTCACACCTGTCAGATTGTGGAACCGACGTGACAGCCATTCGGCGCTCTCAGACCCGATCCCGGGAATGCCGAGTGCGAATAGCAGCTTGGACAGCGGCTGCGAACGGGATGCCTCTATTGCTTTGAGCAGGTTGTCGACCCGAGTCTCGCCCATTTTTTCGAGTTCGAGCAGGTCTTCTCTTCGTTCATGGAGGCGGTAGATATCGGCAATATTCGATACAAACTCAAGGCGTGGAAGATCTTGCGAAACTCGTTCTCCAAGACCTTCGATGTCTAGCGCCCCACGTGAAGCGAAATGCTCCAATAACCTCTCGAATTGTGCAGGACAAGCGCCGTTTACACATCTAGTGACAGCTTCGTCTTCGGCCTGCACGGTTTCAGCACCACAGGAAGGGCAGGCATTTGGAAATTTATAAGGCTGAGAATCGGTGGTGCGTTGGTTTTTTGACTCAACTTCTACAACCTGAGGTATTACGTCGCCGGCTCGCTGAATAACAACTCTATCGCCCTCACGTAAATCTTTGCGAGCGATTTCGTCTTTGTTGTGGAGCGTTGCGCGTCCGACGGTGACGCCACCAACGATGACCGGTTCGAGTTCTGCCCAAGGGGTCAGAGCGCCCGTTCGGCCTACGTTCACGTGAATGGCTTTGAGGGTGGTTTCAGATTGCTCGGCAGGGAACTTGTAGGCGATGGCCCAACGGGGATCACGGCCGACAAATCCGAGTCGACTTTGATGAGATAGCGAATCGATCTTGATTACAACGCCATCGATGCCGTAATCGAGCGAATTACGCACTTCGCCTGCGTTGGCGATCGCTGCCATAACGTCTTCAACGGTATTTGCTTTACGAGTCCATTCGTTCTTGCGTCCGCCCCATGTATTAATCGCTTGGAGAGTGTCCCAGTGGCTTGACGGGGATTCTACGCCTTCGACGTAGCCCAAGGCGTAGAAGAACATGTCGAGCGGGCGTTTTGCCGTTTCGGTCGAGTCGAGTTGTCTTAGCGATCCTGAAGCCGAGTTACGAGGGTTCACGTATGCGGGAAGCCCTGCCGCTTCTCGTTCTATATTAAGCGTTGAGAATTTCGAGTTTGGTAGGAATACCTCCCCACGTAACTCGATGACAGGCGGGATGCTTTCTGGCGGTCCTTCGAGCTTCAATGGCACGCTACGAATCGTACGAACGTTCGCCGTGACATCTTCACCGCGTTCGCCATCGCCCCGAGTTGCTGCTCGCTCTATGACACCATCACGATAAGTGATCGCAAGGGCAAGCCCGTCGATCTTAAGCTCGCACACCATCGGTGCGCTTTCAATTTCAAGGAAATCGAGAGCTCGTTTGTACCAAGCTCTAAAACCATCTTCATCGAACACGTTTCCGAGGCTCAGCATTGGAACCGGGTGAATGACATTATCAAACCCGGCGGCTGGCGGTGCGCCTACACGTTGGGTTGGAGAATCAGGAGTCTTTAGGTCGGGATGCGCTTCTTCGAGTGCAAGTAGCTCCTGCATTCGGGCGTCCCACTCTGCGTCGTCGAGTTCGGGAGCGTTTTCGATGTAGTACAGCCGGTTCGCCCGATTTATTTCTGCACGCAATTGCACGGCGCGGTTCACAGCCTCTTCCGGTGACGAAGTATAGGAACCGAACGGCATTTGTAGGGGATAATCGTTATTTGGCACAGGAGAATGTTCAGCGCACACGGCTTGAAATAAAGCGTTGAGTGATTCGGTGAGAATCACACTCGAAAAGTGTTGTGCCGAGTATAACAACGCCCCACACGGACAACTCGGCTTTGAATTTACTAACTATTTACGGCATTACTCGGGCAGAGCATGCTGATCGGATAGTGCCAAGGTCTATACTTTCTCGTCTAAACACATCGATAATCACGGATTCGCAGTCTCATTTCATAATCAGCTATGGCAGAAATTCAACCTTTCAGGGCAGTTCGCTACAACCCACAAGTCGCAGGTGACGTGAGTCTTAACGTATGTCCGCCATTTGACGTGATAACTCCGCAGCTCCAAAAGGAGCTGTACACTCGCTCGCCATACAACATTGTGCGACTCGAACTGGCGCGCCGTGGGCTTGCGGAAGATCCGTACGAAAAGGCGGCCGAAACTGCTCAGGCATGGACTGACTCTGGTGTGTTGAAGCACGAAGAGGCTCCTTCTATTTATGTGACCGAAGAGGAGTTCAAGTACCAGGGCCAAACGTTACGTCGCCGAGGTTTCGTAGCTGCCGTTCGATTAGAAGACTACGATCAGAAAGTCGTGCTTCCGCATGAAGGGACTCGCTCTGAGTGGGTTGCCGACCGGATGAACGTGATGGCGGCCGCTCAGTCGAATTACAGCCCGTTACTGTCGATTTTCAGAGACGACCTTCGTTCCAGTGTCGGAAATATTATTCGTGCTATTGCTGGTGGAGAACCTACTGCAGTTTTCACGCCACCCGATATGCCGCAGTTGAGGCTGTGGAGAGTTTCTGATATGGGTACTATAGGAGTGATTCAGGCTGCTCTTAAAGATGCTGAGATATTTATTGCTGACGGTCATCACCGTTATGAGGCGGCGCTGCGATATCGCGGCAGTGTTCGTGCTGAACGAGAGGTTGAGCATGATGAATCGATCAACTTCAGAATTATGCTGATGGTTTCTTTCGATGAGCCGGGACTCATTACCCGTGGCTACCATCGCCTTGTTGAATCGGCTACCGACGACGAGTTAGCAGGGATCATTGGTTCAGTCGAAAAGACATGTGATCTTGAAGATTGGTCTCCTAGCGAGGGTCTTTCGACTGCTGAGCAGATCGAAGAGTTTTCGGTTGCGCTTGGTGAACGTGAAAATAGGGAAGTTACTTTCGGATTGTTCTCGAAGGAGCCGGGCAAGTTTCATATTGCTCGGATGAAATCGCCACCTCCTGCTGAGAATGCCCTTGAGAACTCCGAATACTCGCACTTGCATTCACACATCATTAGACCTGTAATAGCCGAGGAACGTGAAGAGAGCGTAATCAGTCCGCATCACGACGCTGGACTCATCGCCCGCCAGATCGAAAGTGGAACTGCAAAAATGGCGTTCATCATGCGACCTGTGCCGCTTAATGAGTTCGTTTCGATCGTTACACGAGGGTGGCGTTTGCCTGCTAAGGCTACGAACTTCTACCCGAAGCCACCTGCCGGTGCTGTGATCCAAGAGTTTGGCGCTCAGCTCTAAGCTGCGTCTACGTTGAGCGATTCTTCAAGTACCGAAAGTACTTCGGAGACGGTCGGTCGATTTTCCGGTTCGTTAGCGATGAGTCGTGCTATCAGGCTGCCGTGGGCGTCGAATACGAAGCTGGCAGGGCTGGCCTTTCCATCGTCATTAAGATCAAATACCTGCCAGTCACTTGCGACAACGTTTAGTGGGTCCGCGATGAGCGGGAAGCCGAGAACGAGGTCATCACGCATCTCGATAACCCTGTTCGGCTGATCGGAAACTACCACTACGACGTCAGCCCCTAACTCATCGAATTCTGAAATTTGAGATTGAATGAGACGCATCTGAGAGATGTCGAGATCATCGGTCGTGGTTGGAACGAACAGCAGATAAACGGGTGTGACGCCAAGGAGGTCTTCGAGTCGGATATTTTCGCCATCAATAGTCGAAACTGAGAACACTGGCGCTATTGGGAGTAAATCACTATCGGTATGTGCTGTCGTTGGCGTAACAGTTGGAGTCGAGCTAGGTGCTGCCGTAGGCGTTGGTGCGGGCGCGCTCGAACAGGCAACTGAGGAGAACAGCGCGGTTAGCATCACGATTATCGAGAGTCTTCGGATTTTCACGCTCATGAGTCTAGCCGAGCTTTTCGACCTGCTCGATGATTTCTTCGGCATCTACTTGGTGTGTCGAGTTTAATCCAACGCTCTGCCAGACAATCTCGCCGTTAGTGTCGATTAGGAAAACCGAGGCCGAAGCGAGTCCGTCGCCGAACAAGTTGAACACACCGAACTCTTCCGGGACGCTTGGGTCGAGCGCGGAAAATAGGATCGGAAACTCGTAGCCTTGGGCAGCGGCTAGCGCCGCTGGTCCATCGAGATTGTCGGTGCTGATTGCGAGTATTTGAACACCACTGGCATCGAGTTCAGCCTGAGATCGTTGCAACTTCCCGAGTTGCCTTCTGCAAAATGTTCACCAGTAAGCTCGGTAGAAAACGACAACAACTGGCTTTTCGCCTCGGAACTGAGAAAGTGTGTATTCGGCACCTTGGATCGATGGCAGTGTGAAATCACGAGCGGTGCTGGTGACAGGACCGGGCGTGTTGACGAGTGTGGGCTCTGTAGGATCGGGCATCGCAACTGGAGGCGACGTTGTGGCAGTTTCGGCGGTCATTTCAGGCGCCGGCGATGTAGCAGCAGGAGATTCGGAGCCGCAAGCGAGAGCAAGAGGGAGCACTGCGATTATAAAGATTGCGATAAACGACCGACTCGTTCCTGGAAGAGCCGAACTCATCCGTTTTGTCCGTCCCAGTAGATACGTGTCTGAATAGCTACTTATAGCGAAAAGCGCAGTCGAATCGACTGCGCCTTTCCCGATTTTTCACAGTTAGATGCGGCTGCTGCCAAAAAAGTTATATGGCTGCTGCATCCACACATACAAACCTACGAAGTCATTGCCTTCAGGGTTTCTTCTGCAGCCTTCAAAGCCTCATCGATGTGAGCCTTTTCGACCCAACCCATGTGACCAACTCGGAAGATCTTCCCGACAAGCGACTTTTGGCCGCCACCGAGAATCACGTTGTAGTCCTTGTTCACTTTTGCCAAGAACGCCTTGCCATCGAGACCTTCCGGCAATCGTATTGCGGTAACGGTGTTCGACGCGTACTTGGGATCTGGCAGTAGTTCGAGTCCGAGTGCCTTCGCACCGTCGCGAGTGTGCTGCGCTATTTCATGGTGACGTCCGAATACGTTTTCTATTCCCTCATCGACCATCGACTGCAATGCCACTTCGAGCGTGAACATCACTGTCAGGCAAGGTGTAAACGGCGGCTGGCCGATTTTGAGATAGTCCTCGTACTGCTGTATATCGAGGTAGTACTTCGGAGTGGTCGATGTGGCGTGAGCCTTCCAAGCCTTCTCCGAGAAAGTAACCATCGAGATTCCTGGAGGTGAAATCCAGCTCTTCTGCGAAGCGGTGGCAACAACGTCGATGCCCCAAGCGTCGACAGCGATTGGAACGCCACCAGCGCTCGATACAGCGTCGACAAGGATGAGGGCGTCGGATTCTTCGTGGATGACCTTACATAGGTCTTCCAGCGGGTTGGAGACGCCCGTAGAGCTTTCGTTGTGGGTGAAGATCACTGCTTTCACGTCGCTCATACCTTTGAGGGTCTCCCGAATCTTGTTGAGATCGGCAGCTTGGCCGAGATCGAAGGAAATGCGAGTGGTCTCGGCACCGTATGCCTCGGCGATTTCAGCGAATCGTTCCCCAAAGACACCGATGATGATCGATAGAACTTTGTCGCCAGGTGAAATCGTGTTCACCACGGCAGTTTCCATCGCACCGGTTCCCGACGATGTGATGAAGTACACATCGTTCTTCGTCATGAAAACCGTCTTCAGATTCTTCGTCATGCGATCAAGCATGTCGGCGTACTCGGGACCTCGGTGATTAATCATCTGCGATCCGGCGATTGCTAGGACATCGTCGGGAAGCGGTACTGGGCCTGGGATTCGAAGATTTGTCTGGTTCTGGCTACTCACCGGAGTGCTCGTTTCATACGGATTTTTTTCTAAGAGTTTTTCAAGTTGTGGTCATTCTGGTGATTGTTTTTGCAACCGATCGGCGAACGACCCGGAAGAATTCTAACTCTCACTATGTAAAACTGCTGTAAATTCAGCGCGACGAGTTAGTGAGGGTGATAGGGCAAAATCTCTAATTGGTTAGAAGAGGTTTTGTACCGACGGAGAGAATGAATTTGTATAATTTATCGTAGTACTCAGGTGGCCTAGTGAGATCTTATTCGCCCCCATTTGGGATGAAATTACGAAACCTTCCCTAGCTTTGTTTAACAAAACTCGGTAGCGATTGGAGATAAATCCACGACGGTTTTCCGCTCGAACGGATTGTCAATTTGCTCCACGAAATTTCTAGCCGCTACGAATTAAATTTTGCCCTGACGTTGAAACCTACTCAGCTAGCTTCACTAGGGAGTAGGTTTTACGACCTCGGCGTATTATCATAAGGCGGCCTTCAATTAGGTCGTTCACTCCAACCGTTCGGCCTGCGTCGGTGATTTGTTCGCCGTTGAGGTACATGCCGCCTTGATCGATGGTGCGTTTTACGTCTCCACTCGATTTGCCGGCTCCTGCCGATACAGCCATCTCAGAAAAGCGGATGCCTTTACCTGAAAGTTGGTCGCTAGTTACTTCGGTTACTGAAGAATCTTCGAGAACATCTTCCATTTGATCGGCCGAAAGCCCAGAAATATCTCCGCCGAAGAACGCCTGTGTCACCTTCAGAGCCTGATCGAGTCCGCCCTGACCGTGAATCGTTCGCGTCACTTCTTGAGCCAGTGCCTTTTGAGCGGTTCGCTTATGAGGTTCTTCGACTACGGATTCCGCTAGTCCACCGATTTGAACTTGGTTCAGCATGGTGAATAGCTTCACGTAGGGAACAGCGTCGGCATCGGCGACGTTCAAGAAGAATTGGTACAGCTTGTACGGAGAAGTCTCGTTAGGATCGAGCGTTGGCGCTCCACCAATCGACTTGCCGAACTTTTCTCCATTGGCATTCATTACCAGTGGGTAGGCGATTCCGTGGGCCCGTGGTCGCCCTTCGTAATCGGCTCCGTGTATTCGACGAATTAGGTCGACTCCACCCAGAATGTTGCCCCATTGATCGCTGCCACCGGCCTGAAAGCCGACGTTATCGCGATCGTAGAGTGTCAGGAAATCGTACGCCTGAAGCAGTTGGTAGCTGAACTCGGTGAACGAAATTCCGCTGTCTCGACTGAATCGATCTTTCACGGAGTCACGACTCATCATCGTGTTCACCGTGAAGTGTTTTCCTACGTCACGAAGGAACGATAGAAGATCGGTCTTGCGAAGCCAGTCGGCGTTGTTAACGACCTTGGCTGGATTGGATTTTACATCGAAATCGAGGAACGGCTCTAGTTGAGCACGAATGGCTTCGACGTTGTAGTCGATATCAGTGACTGACAGAAGCGTACGTTCGTCGGACCGACCTGAAGGGTCGCCGATCATACCCGTACCACCGCCAACTAGAGCCACTGGCGTGTGACCGTATTGCTGGAGTCGGACGAGTCCCATGATGGCGACGAGGTTACCGATGTGGAGGCTACTCGCCGTGGGGTCGAAGCCGTTGTAACAAGTGATTTTTTCAGTTGAAAGAGTGTGCGCTGCGCCCGGGGTGGCGTCGAAGAGCGCGCCTCGCCATTCTAGGTCTTCAGCTACGTTTTGAAATTCTGTATTGGTTGTCATCGGATTGTTCTTTTAGGAGTCGTTGGTAGGCTAGAGGATCCAAGTGCGAAGTTGGGCTAGATATTTGCGAGTATTTCTCGGGCCTGGTCAACGTCTTTGTTCATTTGTTCGATTAGTTGTTCGACTGTTTCGAATGCGACTTCGGCTCTGAGTCGTTGCACGAACTCAAGGTGAAGTCGCTTGGTATAGAGATCACCGTCGAAGTCTAGAAGGAATGCCTCGATAGTGCGACCGCCGTCTGTTTCGAAGGTTGGGCGTACGCCGATGCTGGTGGCAGCGTGATGTGTCACGTCATCTATCTTGACTAACGTCGCGTAGATGCCGTTATCAGGAACGGTGACTGCGAATTCGGGTTCGATGTTGGCAGTTGGGAAGCCGATTTCACGTCCGCGCTTCTCGCCGTCGGCGACCACTCCTCGAATCGAGTAGTTTCGACCCAGCATTTTTGCAGCAAGTTCACAGTTGCCACTGACGATTGCGATTCGGATGACGGAACTTGAAACTGCTTCGCCATCGACAACAATCGACGGAACGCCGATGAATTCGATATCGGTGTGGGTGTCTGCGGCAGAAAGCTGCTCGACACCTGCACGGTCGGATCCGATCATTGCGCCCGGGCCGAGAATCAGCGATACGAGGCCGATTCGCTCTTTAAGCGCGCCAATAAAATTATCGGACGATAGCTGTTGAATCGCCGCACTGAAATTTAGTTCGATCACATGATTGATCCCAATCGCTTTCAAGATATCTCGGCGAGTTTCGAAATCACTTAGGTACGTGACCTGTTTACTCGGTTTGATAAACGCCCGAGGCTGCTCTCGGAAAACAAAGGCAACTGATTTTGCGCCGCGCTTAACCGCTTCATCTTCCACTCGTTTTAGGAGTGCAAGATGCCCAAGATGAACTCCGTCGAAGGTACCGATAGTCGCAACTGTAGGGCCTTCAATAACGTCTATGGAAGTGAACAGATCAGAAATCGACATGATCGTCCGTTGCAGAGACTAGCGGTTCGATGAAACCGAACCGCCAATCTCAACTTTCTAGCTAAGGGTGGCGTGTGCCTCGTGAAGCAGCTCTTCGGTAGTCGCCCAGTTGATGCATGCATCAGTGATCGAGACACCGTACTTCAAATCGGCAGGATCGCCCAGCGACTGGTTGCCCTCGTTGAGGTGGCTTTCCAGCATGAGGCCGATTACGCCCTTGTTGCCGACGGTGCGCTGGCGAATAGCATCACGGAACACGATCGGCTGTCGGTTGTGATCCTTGTTGCTATTAGCGTGCGAGCAGTCGATAACAACGTTTGGTCGAAGGCCAACACCTTCTAGCAGACTCGATGCCTTTGCTACGGTTTCATGATCGTAGTTAGGGCCTGTTGAGCCACCACGAAGAATGAGGTGCTGTGCCTTGTTTCCCGCTGTGTTGACCACGGAGGCTCGACCGTCGAGGTCGATACCGAGAAATGCGTGTGGTGAACGAGCAGCCATCATTGCGTCGACAGCGATCTGCAAACTTCCGCCTGTGCCGTTCTTGTATCCAATTGGCATTGAGAGGCCGCTCGCCATCTGTCTGTGAGTCTGGCTTTCAGTCGTTCGAGCACCGATGGCGCCCCACGAAATGAGATCAGCGAGGTACTGAGGAGTGAACGGATCGAGGAACTCGGTTCCTGCTGCCAGTCCGAGTTTCAGCACTTCTAGAAGGAACGCCCGTGCGCGAGTAAGACCGACCTGCATGTCGAACGTACCGTCGAGATTAGGGTCGTTTATGAGGCCTTTCCAACCGACAGTCGTGCGGGGTTTTTCGAAGTACACCCGCATTACTACAAGAATCTTGTCTTTTACTTCTTCAGCTAGAACTGCGAGTTTTTTAGCATATTCGAGTCCGGCTTTTTCATCGTGAATCGAACAAGGTCCAACGAGCATGACCATTCGGTCATCTCGTCCTTGTTCGATGGATTCGATAGATGATCGTGCGTCGGTAACGACTTTTGCAATTTCAGGAGTGATTGGATGGGAGTCGATGAACGATCGTGGCGAACTGAGCGGCTGAAGATCGGTGACTCGGATGTTTGACGTAGACATTGTCGAATTAGGTTTCTATAGAACTAGAAGGTGAAAGGAAATAACCGTGTTCGTGATTCGCTTGGTCAGGCCGGCTCAGTTGCATGCTGAGGGAAGGAGAGCTTTGTGAATCCAGGGGGCTGCGGACGGTCAGGCAGATCTAGCTGCTATATGAATGTCCGTGCGTAAACAGCCCGCCGGTATAGCTATAGATAAGATACTCGGCACTGTAAGAAGTTGAACACGAGAATACGAAACCTGCCGAGCGGAAACCGCTGGGACGTGAGAATGAGTTTGTCTGTGTGTTACGTTCTGACATGTTTTTAAGAGGTCGCCGTTTAAAGATCAGGGCGAAGTTTAGCAGCATCGTTTAGGTAAGCGTGCCGTATATCGCTCTGAACCTTGTCAGTATTCCAGAATATAAGTATACGGATGCACTGCGTTAATGCGCCGGGTCGAGCCATCTCGTGTCCACACATAAGCGGAACATCGTTCCAGCCGAATCGTTCGCGTGCTGCAACAGCTGGGAACTCTGCAACGAGATCGGGGCTAGTAGTGAACTGAACTGCGGCGACATCGTCTTGATCGATTTCGTTTGCTTCGATCAGTACCGATAACAGCTGTTCGGTTGCTGCAAGAACGTGTTCAGTCGATGTACCGTCGGTGGTTGTAGCGCCTTTGACGCCTCGAACCTTCGTAGCCAATCTTTTTCCTGCCCTTAGAATTAGGAATTTGTGTTTAAATAATTCGGCAATCTTATTTTGGGAATTGCTGGTGATTCTGGCGACCTAGTTTGCCACGACTTTCCGTGGTGTGCCGGGTACGAGCGACTTGATATACGCACCAACTCGGTCGGCTGCCCTTGCCGGATCGCCATCTGATAGGGCATTGATCACCTGGCTGCCGATAACTGCTCCATCAGATATTTTTGCCACTTCTGCGACGTGATCTACGTTCGAAACCCCGAATCCAATCGCAATTGGTAGATCAGTGAACTTTCGAACATTTAGAACGAGACCTTCAACACGTGACGACATTTTCGCCCGTGCTCCGGTTACTCCGAGTACGGAAATACAGTAAACGAACCCCTTGGCGCGTTTGCACGCGTATTCGATTGCGTGATCGGTGGATGTGATGGCGATGAGCGGTATTAACGAAATACCATATTGGTCGCAAGCATCCTGAAGCGGTCCGGCCTCAGCCGCAGGTAGATCGGCGGCGATAATTCCATCGAGACCGACTTCGACTCCGGCTGCGCAGTACTCGCCGAGTCCCATGTTGAGGATAGTGTTGTAGTAGCCCATGAAGACGATAGGTACATCGATTCCGTCAGCACGAATTTCTTTGACAGCATTGAAACAAAATTCAGGAGTTACTCCGTTTTGCAAAGCACGATGTCCTGAGGCTTGAATTGTTGGGCCGTCGCCAAGCGGGTCGCTGAAAGGTACGCCTAGCTCGACTACATCTGCGCCGGCATCGACCAGGGATCGAACGATCTCAGTCGTTTGGCCCAGCTCAGGAAATCCAATGGTGACATAAGGAACTAGGGCAATACGGCCTTCTGCTTTTGCCTTATCGAATGCTTCTCGAATTCTGTCGATTGCCATGTGGCTGGGTAGTTCCTTATTTGATCGCAGGATGATTCTGCGAGAGCGATAAACGGCTTGGGTACTTGATCGAGTTTCCGATCAACTGACCGTGACGTACTTTGCAATAAGTACTGCAACAGTATTGTGCAGTCCGTGCGCAAATATTGCTGGCCAAATCGAACCGGTTTTAATGTACACCCAGCCGAGTGCGAGGCCCAATGCGAAAGTCGGAACGATGGCACCTGGGTCTATATGGAACAGTCCAAATAGTACCGATGAGATTACCAACGCCCAAATGATTCCGAATTTTTTCACCAATCCGGGCAGCGCAAAGCCCCTGAAGAAAATCTCCTCAGCCATGGGGCCAATAATCCCCGCCAATAAGATCGTAGCGACGATGTTGCCGTCGGCTTCGTCGAGAGCTTGCTTGGCGGTGTCTGGCGGGACTAATACGTCGATACCGAACCAGACGAGGGCTTGTACCCAAAACATCAACACGCTGAGCCCTACGATCCACATCGCAACAGCGAATAGGTATGGTTTGAAGCCTGACGTTTTGACGAATCCGAGTGATGAAAATGGTTCTTGGAATCGAACTACAGAGAAGGCAATGCCAGTGGCTGCAAAGACACCCGACATCGCTGTGGCGGCGATGATCCCAACAGGTACGCCGACAAATATCGCCGATCCGTCGCCAATATCGGTTGCTAGTAGATAGCTGAGAGCTGTGATGCCGAATCCGACTCCAAGCGCAGCTATCATCGGCCAGAGGGGGGATTTGAAAATTCTGAGCAATATCAGAGCCAAGGCTGCAGACAGTAGTCCAACGTAGTAGCCAGCTGATGACGTGACGGTCGTATCAAACCCGGCATCGGTGCCGAACGCTCCACCGAGGCTCTGTATCGAAACGACCACGAGCATTGTTACGGTCGCAGCCACGACTACGTCCCACACGTCCCAGCTGACGGTTGGAATTGTGATGCTTCGCCACTGATCGTTAGATGTCGGCGACGGATGTTCTGGGTTTGGAGGCTGAATCAAGTTGAAGTGGTTGTAAGAATGGTTCGTTCTAATAGGGGGGCGATGCTACGCCCATGTTACGTCGGCCGATAGCGTTGGGCTCAGCGGCTTAGATGCGAACACAGCGTACTCACGTTTTGAGTCGCCGATGGTCGTGAATTCACCGTGACCCGGAAGTACGATGGTGATTTCGATAAGAACGAAGATGTGCGATTCCAGTGAAGAGATCATTTGCTTTAGAGCTTTATGAGATTTTGACCTTCCGGGACCGCCAGGGAACAGCGTGTCGCCGGTGAAGACGTGAGATGGCTCGCCAGATGTTAGCGATCGTTTCGATTCAAGTACGAAGCACGTCGAACCTGGAGTGTGACCAGGCGTGTGGAGTGGCTTCAAGGCGATATCGCCAATCAGGATCGATTCGTTGGTTGCCACGTCGATTGTTACTTGTGCCGATGCAGGGAGCGACTTTCGATCGCTTGATCCGATGCCGGTTGGGGCAGGGAGTGCTGCGACTACTTCTTCGTAGCCTTCGACGTGGTCGCTATGTCCGTGTGTAATCAGGATCATTTCGACATTTGTTTCGCTCGCTGCCGATATTAATTCGTGAGGGTCTGCCGGAGTGTCGATAATCACTGAACTACCCGTGCGTGCACAGGTGATCAGAAATGCATTATTCGAAAATCCTGACACAAACCGGTCTATCGACCAAAATTTGCCGGTGAACACGTTGATCATTTACTGCGCAATGTCCTTGCTAGATATTTCTACGAATCTGCCTAAAAAGAAACGGCGCACTAAGCGCCGTTTCAATGTTTCTATTTAATTCCGCACGCTTTCTATTAAGTAGCTTGTGGTTCTGGGTCGGAAGCTCCGCCAAGTTCATCCTCAACCTGATCGGTTAGGGATGTTGGTTCGCTTGGTTGCACAGGGTCATCAGTCGCCAATGGGCTTGCCAATAGCGGGTTTTTACCATCAATAATCGCAACGAACTGTTCAGAGTCAATCGTCTCGTGTTCTAATAGGAATTGGGCGATGCTCTCAAGTTCATCGTCGTGTTCGCTGAGAAGACTATTAGCACGCTCATCACCTTCACGTAGAAGTCGGTTGATCTCATCATCGATGATGCTTTCAGTCTTAAGCGAGTAGTCTCTCTCTTCCGACATCTCACGGCCAAGGAAAACTGCGCCACCCTGTCGTTTACCGAACGATCGTTTAGACAGTTTATCGCTCATACCCAGTCGCATAATCATCTCACGAGCGATTGCGGTTGCCTGCTCGAAGTCGTTCGACGCACCAGTTGTTACATCGCCAACTTTGAGAACTTCAGCTGCTCGGCCACCCATCGCAGATGCGATTTGGGCTTCGAGCTGCTCTTGCGAGGCGTATGACTTATCTTCCTGCTGCCAACGGGTGAATCCACCGGCTTGCCCCCGAGCAATGATTGAGATTTTTCCAATTGGTGAACCACCTGGCATAAGGTGCGCTACAAGAGCATGCCCAGCTTCGTGGTAAGCAGTGATCTTACGATCCTTTTCGCTGATGACCTTGCTCTTTCGAGCTGGTCCCATCGAAACACGATCGATCGCTTCTGTCAGATTGTCGTAGTTGATGAGCTTCTGATTACCACGGGCTGCAAGTAGAGCGCCTTCGTTAATCAGGTTTGCAAGATCGGCACCAGAGAATCCGGGTGTTTGCTTCGCGATGTCAGCCAGATCAACGCCCTTTTCAAAAGGCTTGCCTTTGGCGTGCACATCGAGAATTGCCGTACGTCCACGTATGTCTGGATTGTCGAGCATTACTCTGCGGTCGAAACGGCCGGGTCGAAGTAGTGCAGGATCGAGAATATCTGGGCGGTTTGTTGCCGCTATAACGATAACGTTCGTTGTTGAATCGAAGCCGTCCATTTCGACAAGCATCTGGTTCAGCGTCTGCTCACGTTCATCATGACCGCCACCTACACCGGCGCCACGGTGTCGACCAACGGCGTCGATTTCGTCTACGAAGATGATGCAAGGGGCGTGGCGTCTAGCTTGCTCGAATAGGTCTCGTACCCGAGATGCACCGACACCGACAAACATTTCAACGAACTCAGAACCTGAGATAGAAAAGAATGGTACTCCAGCCTCACCCGCTACTGCCCGAGCCAAAAGTGTTTTACCAGTTCCTGGGGGCCCCACTAGGAGAACTCCGGATGGGATTTTCGCGCCGAGGGCTTGGAATCGTTCTGGGAATTTAAGGAATTCGACAACTTCTTCGAGTTCTTCTTTAGCCTCTGGCACACCTGCAACGTCGAAGAATGTGACGGTTGCTTTGGTGCCGATAAACATTTTGGCTTTGCTCTTGCCGAAGCCCATCTGTTGGTTATTGCTGCCCTGTGCCTGTCGCATCATGAACAACAGAATTCCACCGAACAGGATGAGCGGTAAGAACCCTATAAGGAGGCCGAAGATGCTGCCGAAGCCGCCACCCGGATCGACTTTTAAGGAGTAGTTGGCACTTGGAACCTCAGCGGCACTCAAGAGCTCCGCAATACTAGACCCTTCTTCTTTCATAGAAGTAAAGGTGGTCAATCCATCGGTGATAATAAGCGAATCGCCCTTTACCTCGATACCAAGTTTCGAGGATCCGCTACTGGTTTTCGCCAACTCGACAACTTCGTTAATGCCGATTTCTTGTGAGCCGTTATCCGGCTGATCGACGAACATGAAGAAGATAGTGATCACTGCGACGATGATCACGAGGTAGACGAGACTATTCCTCATCCAACTATTGCTCATTTGTCCTGGCCGTCCTATAAATAACTACTAAGTCGGTGTTCTATCATGGAGTTTGCTTACTCAATGTTTGGATTGGATTCAATTCCAACCTCTATGATACAACCGCTGTTTTCAAGACAATATTTGGAGTGCAATTTCTTGCAAAACCAACAGGTTATAATCGTAGCATAGCGACGGTGCCGCACAGCGTAAGCGTTATCCCGTAATACGTGTGGTAACCATGTAGAGATTTCTACTCATTTTGAATTGAGTATCGGGCGCAAGATTGGTATATTGAAAGTTCGACCAATTGGACATTGGGAAGAAATCCGCGCCGCCGAACTGTTTTAAGGTGCGTATTTTGTTGGAAATAATCCGTTCAATGTCACAGGGAGCGCGAACATAGCAAAAGAATTTAGAGTGAATCGCCGAATTAGATCCGATGAAGTGCGAGTAATTCGTGGCGAAGATTCTTCGATCTCGACAGTGATGAATATTCGTGACGCACTGGAGATGGCAGAGGATGAAGGTCTAGATCTGGTTGAGGTTGGTCCTAACCAAAGCCCGCCTGTGTGCCGATTACTTGATTACGGTCGTTTCAAATTTATACAAGGTAAAAAGCAACGAGAGGCTCGAAAAGTCTCACGGAGCGCGAGCAAGCAAAAAGAAGTAAGGCTGAGTCCTGTGATGTCGGATAACGACATCGAAACGAAGATCAAGATGACCAAGAACCTTCTTGGCGAAGGTGCGAAGGTGAGAGTCTTTGTTCGATTCCGCGGTAGGCAACGCGCCCACCCCGAAATTGCGATGAAGGTGTTGCGTAAGGTCGCTGAAGGTGTAGCGACTGTTGCAAAGCTGGAGAAACCGCCTGGAATGGAAGGTCGAGTGCTTAGCATTCTTCTGACTCCATCTGCAGTGGCCAAAGAACGAGAGCGACAGGAAAAATCAATACCAGTTACGGTCGCTGCTCCGGCAGCAAAAGGCACCCCAACAGATGGGGCCGCCGCAGTAGAAGAATAGGTTTAGGCGATAAACGCCTGAGCATAAGAATTGAGAACGGAAACTACCTGATATGCCGAAGATGAAGACCCATAAGGGCGCCAAGAAGCGGTTCCACATAAGTGGTACTGGCAAGGTGCTGCGGTCAAAGGGTCCGAAGAGTCACTTTCGCCGACGTAAAGCAAACCGAGTTAAGCGTTTGTTCGGTGGCAAGGTTGCTCTCGACTCGAAGACGTTCTCAAAGACAATCAAGCAGGCGATTAGCGCGCTTCACTAGGTGCTAACTGCACAAATCACAAACCATTATCTGAATTCATTGTTGGGGCTACATCGGATGCTCCGCAATTGATCGCCAAGGAGACTTACATTGGCCAGGGTTAAAGCCGGTAAAACTACAAGACGACGGCATAAAGCTGTCCTGAAAGCGACACGTGGACATCGAGCATCACGTAGTAACCGCTTCCGCGTCGCTCGAGAGTCACTGACTCACGCACAGGCATATTCAACAGCACACCGCCGCTTGAAGAAGCGCACGAACCGGTCATTGCAGATCGTTCGGATCAACGCTGCTGCACGTGCGCTTGGAATCAACTACGCAAGCTTGATTCACGGCATGACACTAGCTGGTATTGAGCTTGACCGAAAGTCACTCGCTGAACTAGCGATCCGTGAGCCAAACGACTTCACTGAAATCGTAAAGTTGGCTCAAGCAGCACTTCCTGACTAGCCTGGTTCGAGTGTCGGCGATTCTGTTTCAACGGAATCATCGCCACCTAAAACCGAAGACTAATATGAACTACGAGGCGCATTTAGGTGCGCCTCGTAGAATTTAACCAACCTTTCGATATAGGCCGTAGGCTCGGTATGGAATGACCCAATGTGTCCTGTACCGGTAACTATCCAAACAGATTTTTCGCCACTTTTGATCTGGTCGAAGTTGACGCCTATCGCTCGCCCGAGCAACCGATCATGCTCCACAGGACGACATTGTCGTTTTCACCGTGAATGATCAGCATCGGAGCGGGTTATCGAACGTGCGGGTGAAATTTTGTTGATGTCGATTCCGTCGATCTACCTCGCCATGAATTAAATCCTGTGTAATCTGAGTATAAGCGGTCGTTTTATGCCGGTCATGGAATTTCGTAGGGCCAACGAAAAATCTGCGAATGAACTATCAGCAATGACCGCACCTCCTAGCGAAAAGCCTAGAACCCAGATGCGGGTTCGATCGGCGCCCTTACTGACGAGATAGTCGAAAATCCCCTGTAGATCAAGGCGTTTGAAAAATCCTGACGATGAAATCGTTGCTGGACCGTGGCCTTGTCCGCTCATATCAAAAATGAAGATTCCGAAACTACGCCCCTTGAGTGCTCTGGCTATGCCTAGAGTTAAGGTTTTGTCGTCACTGCGATTGATGTTGTCGCCGTGAACCATGATTATCCAAAAATACCCACGAGTGGTTGCAGGGGCGTCCGTTGAAGTGAGTTGGGC